>NZ_PDJO01000001.1:2482500-2789828 GCF_002563775.1 Thioclava sp. ES.031
TCCGCCGGCGGCACGGCCGGCTCCAGCAGCGAGACCACGCCATCGGCGGGAGAGACCATCAGCCCCTCGCGAGTCGGCGTCACCCGCGGCGGATCGCGGAAGAAGTAATAGCACCAGACGGTCAGCCCGACCCCGATCCAGCCCAGAGGCTCCCAGATCAGGAACAAGATGAAGGTGATGCCCGCGAAGATGGCGACGAATTTGCGCCCTTCGGGATGCATCGGTTTGACGAAGGTGGAGAGCATGGAGACGGACATACGGGCCTCTTGAACTGTTTGCCCGTGCTTACCCCAGTTGCGCGGCGATGGAAACGGGGCGGGAAACGGACGCCGGGGGCGGCCTTATCTCCGACTCTTTCTGTCGGATTGACATTTCCGACAAAACTACTCACCTATAGGCGGACAGGAATCCCCCTCCCCGGAAACAGGGCGCACGACCATGATCATCTGCCATTGTCAGACCATCACCGATCGCGACATCCACGCCGCGATCGACTGGATGCGGGCCTCGGACCCGAGCACGATCATCACGCCGGGCAAGA
Organism: Thioclava sp. ES.031; assembly: GCF_002563775.1. Taxonomy (NCBI): domain Bacteria; kingdom Pseudomonadati; phylum Pseudomonadota; class Alphaproteobacteria; order Rhodobacterales; family Paracoccaceae; genus Thioclava; species Thioclava sp. ES.031. The sequence continues at coordinate 2,483,042 of NZ_PDJO01000001.1, forward strand.
TCTATCACGCACTCGGGAAGCGGGCAGACTGCGGCGGATGCATGCCGCTCTTTCTTTCCACGATGCGCAAGAATACCAATTTGAAAGTGCCGGTCGAACTGACCGGGCTGAGACAGGCACCAATGGAAGGAAGACGACATGAAGGGCGACGCTAAGGTCATCGACTATCTCAACGCAGCTCTGCGCAGCGAATTGACGGCAGTTTCGCAATACTGGCTGCACTTCCGGATGCAGGAAGACTGGGGCCTCGCCGCGATGGCGAAGAAATCGCGCGAGGAATCGATCGAGGAGATGCATCACGCCGACAAGCTGATCGCGCGCATCCTGTTCCTCGAAGGCCATCCGAACCTGCAGAAACTCGACCCGTTGCGCATCGGCGAAGGCCCGCGCGAGACGCTCGAATGCGACCTCGCGGGCGAGCATGACGCGCTGACCCTCTATCGCGAGGCGCGCGACCATTGCGAAAGCGTGCGCGATTACGTCTCGAAGGATCTGTTCGAAGAGCTGATCGCGGATGAGGAAGGCCATGTCGATTTCCTCGAGACGCAGCTCGACCTCTACGACCGCGTGGGCGCGCAGAATTATGCCCTGCTCAACGCCGCCAAGATGGACGAGGCGGAGTAAGTCCCTGCCTCTCGCAGGTCAGACAGACTCGAAGGCGCTCCGAACGGGGCGCCTTCTTCTTTTTCGCGGGCAAAAGATCGGGGGCGCCGCCCCCGCTTCGGCTTCGCCGAATTCACCCCCGGGATATTTGACGCAGTTGGAAGTCAGAGCCCGCGCGGCCCTTCCAACTGCCCGAAATATCCCGGGGGAGGCGCGGCACGCGCCGGGGGCGGAGCCCCAAACGAAAAGCGGCCCCCGAACGGGAGCCGCTTTCCAAATCGTATCTCGCGAAGCTTAGCGCTTCGAGAACTGGAAGCTACGACGGGCTTTCGCACGGCCGTATTTCTTACGTTCCACAACGCGCGAGTCGCGGGTCAGGAAGCCTGCGGCTTTCAGAGCCGGACGCAGCGAGGGATCGTAGAGCTGCAGCGCTTTCGAGATGCCGTGCTTGACTGCACCGGCCTGGCCCGAGAGGCCGCCGCCTGCGACGGTCGCGTAGACGTCGAACTGGCCGTCCACATTCGCCACGCCGAAGGGCTGGTTCACGATCAGCTGAAGCACGGGACGCGCGAAGTACTTGTCCATCGCCTTGCCGTTCACTTCGACCTTGCCGGTGCCCGGCTTGACCCAGACGCGGGCGACCGCGTCTTTACGCTTGCCGGTGGCATAGGAGCGGCCTTGCGCGTCGCGCACGGGCTCACGGGGCGTGGAGGTTTCGGTTTCGGTGGCGCCAGCGTTGTCCGAGCCGGTCACGACCGATTTCAGATCGTCGAGGGTCTTGATATCGTCGGCCATGATCAGCTCCGGGTGTTCTTCTTGTTCATCGACTTGACGTCGAGAACTTCAGGCTGTTGCGCTTCGTGCGGATGCTCGGCACCAGCGTAGACACGCAGGTTCGCCATCTGCGCACGACCCAGACGGTTGCGCGAGATCATGCGCTCGACCGCCTTCATAACCACGCGCTCGGGATGCGCGCCCTCGAGGATCTGACGCGCGGTGCGCGACTTGATCCCACCGGGGTGGTTGGTGTGCCAGTAGTAGGTCTTGTCGTCACGCTTCTTGCCGGTCATCTGCACCTTGTCGGCGTTGATGACGATGACGTTGTCGCCCATGTCCATGTGCGGCGTGAAGGTGGCCTTGTGCTTGCCACGCAGACGCATTGCGACGATCGACGCGAGACGGCCCAGCACGACGCCTTCAGCGTCGATGATGACCCATTTCTTCTCGATCTCCGCGGGTTTTGCGGTGTAGGTTTTCATCTGTGATCTGCCCTTGTGGGGTATTTCGAATTCTGATGCGGGCTTTTGCGCGATTCCGGACGCGTTTTCAAGTGCATCGTTTCGGAATTTTATCAGCAAAAACAACGCGGTAAAAATTAGGTATCAAAATACCCCACGCCTCGACGCGATGTTGGGCCGGGTTGGGGGCTCTGCCCCCGGCGCATTCGCGCCTCCCCCGGGATATTTGGACCAAGGCGAAGGCGCAAAGCGTGCAGCGCCTTACCCCATCGCCCGCGGCGGGATCGAATAGGTCATGCTTGCGCGCGCAACGGGCCGATCGTCGCCTTCGGAATAGATCAGCGCATCGCCCACGGCGAGAACGCGGCCCAGCTTGAGCACCCGGATCTTCGCGATCAGGTCGGCACCTGCGGCGGGCTTGCGCATGAAATCCATGCTCGCATTCGTCGTCACCGCCAGCGCCACGCGCCCGATCCGCGCGAGGATCGCGATATAGATCCCGACATCGGCCAGCGCGAACATGTTCGGCCCCGAGACCGTGCCGCCGGGCCGCAAATGGCGCTCTTCCACCTTCAGGCGCACCACGAGCTCGTCCTCATCGAGCGCGTCGATCGCGAAGTCGCCTTTCACCTGCGGAAACGCCTCGTCGAGAAATTCCGCGAGCTCGTCGCGATCCATTACCAGCGCCATGCGCCCTCCCCTTCCCTTGTCCCTCGCTCGCCCCTAGAGTTTCGCCAAAGAGGAGGAGTTTCAATGACCGATCTGGTGATCCGCGAGGATAATGGCGCGGTGGCGCATCTGACGATGAACAGCCCCGGCAGCCTCAACGCGCTGTCCGATGCGATGCTGGCCGCGCTCAAGGCGCGGTTTTCCGAGCTGGCCGAGGATACAAGCATCAAGGTCGTGGTGCTGCGCGGCGCGGGCAAGGCGTTCTGCGCGGGCCATGACCTCAAGGAGATGCAGCGCGGACGCGAGGCCGAGGATCAGGGCCGCGCCTATTTCGCCGATCTCTTCTTCCGCTGCGCCGAGGTGATGCAGATGATCCCCGCCCTGCCTCAGCCGGTGATCGCCGAGGCGCATGGCATCGCGACCGCCGCCGGTTGCCAGCTGGTCGCGTCCTGCGATCTGGCCGTGGCAGCCGAGGGCACCCGGTTCGGGGTGAACGGGGTAAACATCGGGCTGTTCTGCTCGACCCCTATGGTGGCGCTCTCGCGCAACGTGCCGCGCAAGGTGGCCTTCGAGATGCTGACCACCGGCGAGTTCATCGATGCCGCCCGCGCCCGCGAGGTCGGGCTGGTCAATCGCATCGCACCGCATGAGGAGCTTGGCGCCGAGACCGAGAAGCTCGCGCAGACCATCGCAGGCAAGCTGGGCGCCGCCGTGAAGATCGGCAAGCGCGCTTTCTACGATCAGGCCAATATGGACCTCGCGCAGGCCTATGAGCACACGGCCGCGGTGATGGTCGAGAACATGCTCTGGCGTGATACCAAGGAAGGCGTGCAGGCCTTCATCGAAAAGCGCAAGCCGGACTGGGCCGAATGAGGGGGGCAGAGTAACCGCGCTCAGCCCACCACCATATCGTCGCGATGGATCAGCGCCGCGCGGCCGGGATAGCCGAGGATCTCCTCGATCTCGCCCGAGCGGTGCCCCGCGATCAGCCGCGCCTCGTCGCCGGTGTAGCGCACGAGCCCTTTGCCCAGCACCGCACGGTCCGGCCCCGCAATGGTGACCGGATCACCGCGCCCGAAGCGCCCGACGACCTTGGTGATCCCGGCGGGCAGCAGCGACTTGCCAGAACGCAGCGCGTTGGCGGCCCCCTCGTCCACGAAGAGCTCGCCCCGCGGCTTCATCGCCGCGATCCAGCGTTTGCGCGCGGCCTGCGGATCGCCCTCGGGCAGGAACCAACTGCAGCGCCCGCCCTGCTCCAGTGCGCCGACCGGATGCTCGGCGAAGCCCTCCGCAATCGCCATCGCGCAGCCTCCCGCAACCGCGACCTTCGCGGCCAGCAGCTTCGTCTTCATCCCACCCTTCGAGAGGCCGGAGACGGGATCGCCCGCCATCGCCTCGATCTCGGGGGTGATGTGTTCGATCACCGGCAGATGCTCGGCGCTCGGATCGGTCTTCGGGTTCGCGGTGTAGAGCCCGTCGACATCGGACAGCAGCAGCAGCTGATCCGCCCCGATCGTCACGGCGATCTGGGCTGCCAGCCGGTCATTGTCGCCGAAGCGAATCTCGTCAGTCGCGACCGTGTCGTTCTCGTTCACGATGGGCACGACGCCGAGGCTCAACAGCGTCTCCAGCGTCGCGCGCGAATTGAGGTAGCGGCGACGGTCCGCAGTGTCTTCCAGCGTCACCAGAACCTGCGCGGTGCTTACGTCATGCGGCCCCAGCACTTCCTCATAAGCGCGCGCGAGGCGGATCTGGCCCACGGCCGCCGCGGCCTGACTTTGCTCCAGCGGCAGCGTTTCGCCCGCGAGACCAAGCACCCGCCGCCCCAGCGCAATCGAGCCGGAGGAGACGATCACGACGCCCGTGCCGCGGGCGCGCAAAGCCGCCACATCGGCGGCCAGCGAGCGCAGCCAATCCGCGCGCAATCCGCTCTGATCGACGAGAAGCGCCGATCCGATCTTGATCACCAGACGCTTCGCCTGCGCCAGAGCGGGCGCGCTCACGGTTGCCATGCTCCGCCCTCGTCCTCCGGCTTCGGCTTGTCCTTGGCGATCTCCGCCCAAAGCGCGCGCAGCACATCCGGCACGCCCTTCTTCGAAACGCCCGACATCAGCATCACGCGCCCGCCCGACGCCTCTTCCAGCGCGGCCTTGCGCTCGGCCAGCGTCTCTTCGTCAATCGCGTCGATCTTGTTGAGCACGGTGACGCGCGGCTTCTGCGCGAGGATTTCCGAATAGGCCTCCAACTCGCCGATGATCGTGCGCCAATCCTCGACCGGGTCCTCCGCCGTGCCATCCACCAGATGCAGCAGAACCGAGCAGCGCTCGACATGGCCGAGGAACTGATCGCCGAGACCCCGCCCTTCGGAGGCGCCCTCGATCAGCCCCGGAATGTCGGCCACGACGAATTCGCGCCCGTCGATACCGACTACGCCGAGGTTCGGGACCAGCGTCGTGAACGGATAATCCGCGATCTTGGGGCGCGCATTCGAGGTCGCAGCCAGGAAAGTCGACTTGCCCGCATTGGGCAGACCCAGAAGCCCGGCATCCGCGATCAGCTTCAGGCGCAGCCAGATCGTGCGCTCGACACCTTCCTGACCGGGATTCGCGCGTTGCGGCGCGCGGTTGGTCGAGGATTTGAAATGCAGGTTGCCCCAGCCGCCATTGCCGCCCTTGGCAAGCAGCACGCGCTGGCCCACCTCGGTCATGTCGGCGATCAGCGTCTCCTGATCCTCGTCGAGGATCTCGGTCCCGACCGGCACTTTCAGCACAACGTCATCGCCGTCCTTGCCGGTGCATTGGCTACCCATGCCATGCTGGCCGGACTTGGCGAAGAAATGCTGCTGGTAGCGGAAATCGATGAGCGTATTGAGCCCTTCGACCGCCTCGATCCAGACCGAGCCGCCCTTGCCGCCGTCGCCGCCATCGGGGCCGCCGAATTCGATATATTTCTCGCGCCGGAACGAGACGCAGCCCGCGCCGCCGCCACCCGAGCGGATATAGACCTTGGCGAGATCGAGGAATTTCATGGTCAGGCCCCTTTCATCAAGGCGCCGGGATAGCTGCCCGCGCGCGCAGGATCAAGCGCCGCGTGGGGGCGCGGTCCCCACACCCCCGGGATATTTTCACCAAGATGAAGGGGAATGCGCGTCGCGAGGCGGAGTCTCGCAGATCATGTCGAAGTGCCGGAGCTTGCGCCCCAGCGCCCGGTTATCGACAAGCGACTCGCCTATGGTGCGGAACCCGAGCTTCTCGAGAACCCTGCGCGAACGGTGATTGCCCTCGAAATAGCCCGCCGCGAGCGGCCGCGCATCCGGGGCCTCGAAATGCACAGCGATGACGGCGCGACCGGCCTCGGTGGCATAGCCATTGCCCCAGTGGTCCCGGCCCAACCAATAACCGAACGCGCCGACCTTCCCGATCAATCCACAAAAATCGCCCGGTCGCGTGATTCCCCAGACTCGCCCGAAATTCTCGCGATTGGCAGCGACCAGGGCCTCGGCATCGGTTTTGCTGTAGGGATGCGGCATCCGCGTGAGCCAACGCGCAACCTCGAAATCATTCGCGGCCCGCGCGATCGCATCGACATCTTCCGAAGTCAGCGGACGCAAGACGAGGCGCGGCGTTTCAATGAGATGCATCTTCCTCTTGGCCCAAATATCCCGGGAGGGTTCGGGAGGGCAGCGCCCTCCCGTCCACGCTCTCGGCCTGCGTTACATCTTGCGCAGATAGGTCCAAGTCGGAACATGGCGACCGCGCGCGAGCGACCAGCTTTCCGCATCGCCCAGATACTCGAAGCCGCAATTGGTCAGGACACGGGCCGAACCCGGATTGTCCTGAAAGACCTCGGCAAAGAGCGTGCGCGCGTTTTGCGGGTTCGCCGCGATGATCGCCGCGACCGCTTCGGAGGCGAGGCCCGTATTCCAGAAGCCCGGACCCACCCAATAGCCGATCTCGGACTGATCGTCGTCGAGACGGGTCAGCGAGACGACACCCAGAAGCTCGCCCATGCCATGACGCGAGCCATCGATCGCCCAGACGTCTTCGACGCGGTCTTCAGCCTGTGCGCGTGTGATGAAATTCTCGGCCGTGCCGGGCGGCAGCGGATGCGGTATCGCGCGAGTGCCTTCGGCGACGCGTTTATCGCCGGAATACATCTCGATCAGACCGGCATCCGAACGGCGCAGCGGGCGCAGCACGAAACGCTCCGTTTCGATCACGGGTTGGGTGGAAATCGTCTCCTGGTACATGGGCGCTCCTCCTCGAAACGCGGACGAACCGGCGGCCCCTCCTGCCGCGTGGTCCTAGTAAATAAATAGGACAGGAAGATGACGATACATCCCCCGACCCGGTAAATTTTCTCGCCGCGATTGCAAACATTTGCGTGCTGCACCGCAACGAGAAAGGGGACCGGCCTTTCAGCCGATCCCCCGATTTTGTGACACTTTCGTCGGTCGGGTTACTCGGCGGCCTCCGCAGCCGGGAGGACCGATACGAAGGTGCGGCCCTTGAGGCCTTTATGGAAGGTGACGCGGCCTTCAGCCGTTGCAAAGATGGTGTGATCCTTGCCGAGGCCGACGCCCTCACCCGGCCACCACTTGGTGCCGCGCTGACGCACGATGATGTTGCCCGGGATCGCTGCCTGACCGCCGAACAGTTTCACGCCAAGACGACGACCCGCAGAGTCGCGGCCGTTACGGGATGAACCGCCTGCTTTCTTGTGTGCCATGGGTGTCTCTCCTTATTTCGCGAGCTCTTTGGCCTGCTCGACCCAGTCGGGCTTGACCTTGGTAGCTTCAAAGGTTTCGGGATCGACCGAAGCGAGCTGGGCGTAGGTGGTGATGCCAGCTTCGTTCAGCTTCTTCTCGGCCGCCGGGCCGAGACCGGTGATGACCTTCAGATCGTCCGCTTCCGCGACGGCGGCATCAGCCTTCGGCGCGGCTTTCGGAGCAGCAGCGGCTTTGGCGGGCTTGGCCGGAGCGGCTTCGCCTTTACCACCATGCGCTGCACGACGTGCGATCGCGGTGCCCACGGCTTCCTTCACGCCCGACTTGTCGCCGCCGGTGGCGAGGACGTCGGTGACGCGCAGCAGGGTCAGCTGCTGACGGTGACCACGGGTACGCTGCGACGAGTGCTTACGACGACGCTTGTGGTAGGTGATGACCTTGTCGGCCTTGATGTTGTCGATGACTTCCGCCTGCACGGCCGCACCTTCGACGAGCGGGGTGCCGAACTGGGGCTTGTCGCCGCCGACCATCAGAATCTCGTTGAACTGGACTTTATCGCCAGCTTCGGCTGCGAGCAGTTCCACGCGGAGCAGATCGCCCGCTTGAACCTTGTATTGCTTGCCGCCGGTCTTGAGGACCGCAAACATGGGTCTTTCCTTTTCTTCATCCGCGCCCTGTGGCCCCTGATCGGAGTTCGTTGGACCTGTCGGCCCGCCGTCGGACTGCGCGCTTCTCATGGAAGCGAAGTTGCAAAAACGAGGCCCGGCGGAAAGAAGACTCTCCGCCGGGTCGGGCCGATATCGGGGATCAGCCCCCATCTGTCAAGGAAAATCGAGGTTTTATCCGCAATCGCTCCAGCGGGCGAGCGCCTCCGCCGCAGAGAGCCTTCGCCCCTGCGCGCCCGCCTGCCCCGGCGTGGCCGAGAGCCGTGGCGCAGGTGCGGGCTGGGCGATGCCGTCGAGATCGACATAGGCGCCGCGTTCGGCGTTCTGCGGATGCGCAATGGCCTCAGCGATCGACAGCACCGGCGTCGCGCAGGCATCGCTGCCCGCGAAGACCTCGGCCCAGTCATCCCGGCTGCGAGTCGCAAAGCGTTCGGCGAAAGCGTCACGCAACGCCGGCCAATTCGCACGGGCCTCGCGCGCAGGCAAGTCCTCGGGCGCGAATCCCAACCCCGCGATCAGTGCCGCGTAGAATTGTGGCTCGAGTGCCCCCACCGCCATATGCCCACCGCAGGCACATTCATAGACCGTGTAGAACGGCGCGGCCCCGTCGAGCAGATTCGCCTGCCGCCGATCCGTCCACGCCCCCTGCCCGGCCATCCCGGTGATCATCGCCATCAGATGCGCCACGCCGTCGGTGATCGCACAATCGACGACCTGCCCCCGCCCGGTCTCTCGCGCCTGCCACAGCGCCGCCAGCATCCCGAAGGCCAGATAAATCCCGCCACCGCCGAAATCGCCCAGAAGGTTGAGCGGGATCGCGGGCGCCTCTCCGCCCATAGCGTGCAGCGCCCCGGTCAGAGACAGGTAGTTGATGTCATGGCCCGCCGTTTGCGACAGCGGCCCCTCCTGCCCCCAGCCGGTCATCCTTCCATAGACCAGCGCCGGATGATCGGGGAAATCGTCAGGCCCCAGCCCCAGCCGTTCCATCACGCCCGGCCGCATGCCTTCGATCACCCCATCGGCGCGCGCGATCAGCGTGCGCACCGCTTCGCGCCCGGCGTCGGATTTGAGATCCAGCTCCACCACGTCGCGGCCTCGGTCGAGCACGTCGACCTCCAGCCCCAGGACATGATTCTCGGCCCCGCCCGAGCCGGGCCGCGCGATGCGGATCACCTCGGCCCCGAAATCGGCCATACACATCGCCGCAAATGGCGTCGGCCCCAGCCCGGAAATCTCGACGATGCGCAGCCCGCTGAGCGGTCCCGTCCCTTTGGTCCCCGTTCGCTTGGTCATGCGCCCCTCCTTGTCGCCCCGTCAGAGGGGCTCTGCCCCGCTGGCTTCGCCAGCCCCCGGGATATTTCTGCCAATCCGAAAGAGAATGCCTTCCCCTTCGGCTTGGATCAAATATCCCCGCCGGAGGCATCCGACCGAGCCGCGTGCGAAGGGCCTAGGCCTCTTGCGCCTTCTCTTCGAGCTCGAGCCATTCGACCTCGGCCGCGTCGAGCGCAGACTGGCGGTCGCTCAGCATCTCGGTCGCCTTCGCGAATTTCACGGGCTCGCGGGTGAAGAGATCGGGATCGGCGAGCAATTCGTTGATCTTGGAAATCTCATGCTCGAGCTTTTCGATCACGCCGGGCAGCTCTTCCAGCCGGTGCTTCTCGGTAAAGCTGAGGCCCGCTTTCTTCGGCGCAGCTTTCTGGGGCGCGGCGGGTTTCGCCTCTGCCTTGGGTGCGTCTTTCTTCGGCGCGGGCTTGGTCTCCGGCGCGGCCTCGGCCTTCTGCGCCTGATAATCCGACCAGCCGCCCGCATAGACGGTGGCGCGCCCGTCGCCTTCCATCGCGATGGTCGTGCTGGCGACCCGGTCGATGAAATCGCGGTCGTGGCTGACCAGCAGCACCGTGCCGTCATATTCGCCCAGCAGATCCTGCAACAGATCGAGCGTCTCCACGTCGAGATCGTTGGTCGGTTCGTCGAGAATCAGCAGGTTCGACGGCTTCGCCATGATCCGCGCCAGCAAAAGCCGCGCGCGCTCGCCGCCCGAAAGCGACCGGATCGGGCCGCGCGCCTGTTGCTCGTCGAACAGGAAGTCCTTCAGGTAGCCCACGACATGTTTCGGCGTGCCGCGCACCATCACCTGATCGGAGCGCCCCTTCACCGCCATATCCGGGTCGTTGACCAGCCCGTCCCATAGCGTTTGCTCGGGATTGAGCGTCGCACGCGCCTGATCGAAGACGGCGATCTCGAGATTCGTGCCCAGCTTCACCGCGCCCTCATCGGGTGCGACCTCGCCGGTCAGCATCTTCAGAAGCGTCGTCTTGCCCACACCGTTGGGACCGACGAAGGCCACGCGATCCCCGCGCAGCACGCGCAGGTCGAAATCCTTCACGATCTGCTTGTCGCCATAGCGCTTGGACAGGCCCGTGGCCTCGATCACCCGCTTGCCCGATTGCTGACCCGAGTCGAGCTCCATCGCGGCAACGCCCTGCCGCTTGATTTGGCCCGCGCGTTCGGCGCGCAGCGCCTGCAGCGCGCGCACCCGGCCCTGATTGCGCTTGCGCCGGGCCGAGATGCCCTCGACCGCCCAACGCGCCTCGGCCTTGATCTTGCGGTTCAACTTATGACGGGCCTCGTCTTCCTCGGCCCAGGCTTTTTCGCGCCAATCCTCGAAAGTCTCGAAGCCCTGCTCGTTGCGCCGCACCTCGCCCCGGTCGATCCAGAGCGTGGCCCGCGTCAGAGCGCGCAGGAAGGCGCGGTCGTGCGAGATCAGCACGAAGGCCTTGCGGGTCTCCTTCAGCTGGTTTTCCAGCCAGGCGATCGCCTCGATATCGAGATGGTTCGTCGGCTCGTCGAGCAGCATCAGCTCCGGCCCCTCGGCCAGAAGCTTGGCCAGCGCCGCACGGCGACGCTCGCCGCCCGAGGCGGTCTCGACCGGGGTCTCGGGTTTGAACTTCAGCCCCTCTGCGACCATCTCGACTTTGTAAGCCTCGGCCGGGTCCAGTTCGGAGGCGGCGAAATCGCCCAGCGTCGCGAAGCCCGACAGGTCAGGCTCCTGCTCCATATAGCCCACGGAAATGCCCGGCGGGACGACCCGCGTGCCCGAATCCGGCTCTACCAGCCCGGCCATCACCTTCATCAAGGTGGATTTGCCCGAGCCGTTTCGGCCCACCAGCGCGACGCGGTCGCCTTGCTGGACGGTGAGGGAGAGTCCTTCGAAAACGGGATTGCCGCCGAAGGTGAGCGAGATGTCGGAAAGCTGTAAAAGCGGTGCACGTGCCATGCTCGCGAGCTAAGCGGGCCTTGGCGAAAGGTCAATGGGCCATGCGCGACGCAGCCCCTATGCGCGCCCGCGCCCCCTTCTCCTTGAGACAAATATCCCCGCCGGAGGCCTCCGCCCTCTCAAGCCGCCCAGCCGCCCGCCTTATTGCGCCAGCGCCCGCAGGCTGCGCCGCCGCGCCTCGGGGATCGCGGCAATCTCCAGCGCGGTGAAAACGTGACAGGTGTCGAGATCGCAGTCGATCACCGCGTGATCCGACACCCAACCGCCCATGCCGAGATAGGAGCGCAGCAGCGGCGGCAGCGCACTGACATCGCCCGCCTCCCCCGCCAGCGCCGCGGGATAGTCCACGCGTTCGGGCGCCTTGGGACGTGGGCGCAACGCGGCGGGGCCAAGCGCGCGGGATGCAAGATGGGCAAGCCCTGCGCGATGCGCCTGCCAGTCGCTGCCCGTGAAAGAGGAGCAGCCGATCAGCAGCCCGGCCCCGCTCTCCTCCGCAATCCGCGTGATCGCGGCCCAGCCCAGTCGCAGCACGTCCGGGTCGCGCAGCCCCGAACGGGTGCAGAAGCGGCCCAGCTCGAGGATCGGCCCGGCCCATGCGGCGAGCGGCGCGAGATCGTAGAACTGGGCGCAATAGCCCTCGGGCAGCGCGGCCCCACCCTCCAGCAGCAAAAGCCGCGCGGCGGCGGCGGGTCCGTGATCGTCGCAAATCAGGATGTGGCGGCAGAGCGGGTCGAAGCGGTCAGCATCGGAAGCCCCGGCCCGGAACGCATCGGCGCGCAGGCGCAGCACGGCCTCTCGATCTTCCGGGCTTGCCGCCTCGCGGACCTGATAGGCGCCTTTTGCGAAACTCAGGGACATGCGACCTCGCGGGTCATGGTGGCGGCCGGCGATCGGTCGCCCCGCCGCGATCAGTTGTTGCCGAGAACCTGGCCGGCACTGACACGACCGATCGAGCCCATCAGCTGACGCAGGAAGCCGACGCCCTTGACCTTGCTCTCGGTCACGCGGCGCGACAGCGTCACGACCTGACCTTTCTCAAGGCCGAAGCGTTCGACATTGGAGACGACACCATTGTCGTTGAACGACACGGCGACGACTTCGCGCTTGATTTCCTCAGGGGCGTGCCAGGTCACGGTTTTCCAGCGCGAACCGACGTAATACCAGCCCGAGCCTTCCAGAAGCCCGGTCGAGCTGGGCCGCCCGATCGCGGACGCGACATCGTCACGCGTGCTCTTGCCGACCTCGATCTGAGCGAGGTCTTCGTCAATCGGCACATAGCCATGGTTGCGGTAAATCGGAGAACAGGCACCCGCGAAAAGCACCACGCCGAACGCGATAAACAGCATGGCCTTGCGCATCATAGAACCGATCCCCACCTGCAACCCCCTATTGCCTCTGACACTTCGGGCTTTTAGTGACGCTTACATCATGACTGCGCCGCCCTCAAGCGCTAGAGCGCGCCGATTGGGCACTCGGGCGCATGCAAGGGGTCGCCGGACAACGCCGGGCGACCCAAAACAAGGAGCCGGACATGACACAGACCCCCGTCGATCCCGACCTGCCCGCCGCCCCCGAGACGATCTGGAGCGAGCCCATGCGGCTGGCCGATCTGCCCAGCCGCAAGCCCACGCGCTTCGACATCGAAGCCAAGGGAGAGCGGCTCAAGGCGATCGCAGACTGGGCGGATATTCGCGGCGTCGAGGCGCTGCGCCTCAAGGGCGAGCTTGCGCCGAAGGGGCGCTCGGACTGGGAATTGCGCGCGACCCTCGAGGCCCGCGTGGTTCAGGATTGTGTGATCACCCTCGCCCCGGTCACGACCGATATTCGCGAAGAGGTGGTGCGGCGTTATCTCGCCGATATGGAGATGCCGACCTCCGAAGAGGTCGAGATGCCCGAGGATGACACCGCCGAACCGCTGCCCACGACAGTGAATCTCGGCGTGGTCGCGCTCGAGGCGATGGAGCTGGCCCTTCCGCTTTATCCGCGTGCAGCAGACGCGGAACTGGAAGGCGCGCAGGTGACAGAGCCGGGCGCCGAGCCGCTCAGCGACGAGCAGATGAAGCCTTTTGCCAATCTGCGCGACTTGCTTGCCAAGGGCGAAAACGGTAAGGGCGACGCATAGTGGAAGACGCGGCTTCGGGCCGCCCGAAACCGCTTGAAAAATGGCCGGAAAAAAGGCTTGCACGGAAAAAGAATCCGAGTATGTTCCCGGCCTCATTCGACGTTTGGCTTCGCACCCCGAGAGACGCTTTCGGCCAAGTGACGAAACCACAAGGAAAATCAGGGCTGTAACGCCGCAAACACGGGCTACTGGCCCCCGAAACCCCGAGGTTGAGACATGGCTGTCCCTCAGAATAAAGTCACGCGTTCGCGCCGTAACATGCGCCGCGCCCACGACTCGCTTACCGCTGGCAACCCGGCGGAATGCCCCAGCTGCGGCGAACTCAAGCGCCCGCATCACGTCTGCCCGTCCTGCGGTCACTACGCCGACCGTGAGGTCGTCGCTCTGACCGAAGAGGTCGATCTGGACGACGACGCGGCGTAAGCCCGTCGACCCGCGCCGCACGTCATGCAAGATACGCAGGACCAGCCGCAGTCGGGATCGCAGATGAAGGCCGCAGAAATGCGAGCCGCCCAGAAGGGCAAAGCGCCGGCGAATGCCGGCGCTGTCGTTCTGTCCGTCGATGCGATGGGTGGTGATCTTGGCCCCGAGGCCACGATCGCCGGCGTCGCGAAGGCGCATCGCGCTCACCCCGATCTGCATTTCATCATCCACGGCCCGCGCCCGCAGCTCGAACCGCTGATCGCCAAGCACGATCTTGGCGACTGTGTCGATCTGCGCCACGCCGAGCGAACCGTCACGATGGAGGACAAGCCCGCGCAGGTTCTGCGCACCGGGCAGGACACCTCCATGTGGTCGGCCATCGAATCGGTGCGCGACAAGGAGGCCGATGTCGCGGTCTCCTGCGGGAATACCGGGGCGCTGATGCTGATCTCGATGATGCGGCTGCGCAAAATGCCGGGCGTGAACCGTCCGGCCATCGCCTCCTTCTGGCCCTCCCGCGGGCCTGCGGGCTGGAACGTCATGCTCGACATGGGCGCCGACGTGAAAGCCGATGCGGAGGATCTTCTGACCTACGCCCTGATGGGCACTTCCTATGCCCGCAATGCGCTGGGGCTGGAGCGTCCGCGCATCGGTCTGCTGAATATCGGCACCGAAGAGCACAAGGGCCGCCCCGAGCTGCGAGAAGCCTATGAGCTGATCAGCAACGCGCAAGAGGCGGGCCAGTTCGACTTCGCGGGATTCGTCGAGGGCAACGAGCTGGCCGGCGCACGCGCCGACGTGATCGTGACCGACGGCTTCACCGGCAATGTCGCGCTGAAAACCGGCGAGGGCACCGCGAAATTCGTGGCCGAACTCCTGCGCGAGGCGCTGACCTCTTCGGTGATGTCGAAGCTGGGCGCCCTCTTCGCGATGGGCGCGCTCAAGCGCCTGCGTCACAAGACCGATCCGCGCCGCGCCAATGGCGGCGTCTTCCTCGGCCTCAACGGTACGGTCGTGAAATCGCACGGCTCAGCGGATGCCACCAGCTTCGCCGCCGCGATCGAACTGGCCGCCCGTCTGGCACGCTCGGGCTTCGGCGCGAAGCTTGCCGCACGGGTTGCCACCACCCTTCCCTCGGGGCAGGATGAGACCAAATCCGGCGCGCCATCTGCCGCCGAGAAAAGCGAGAGCAGCCAATGACGATCAGATCCGTGGTGCGCGGCGTAGGCCATTACCTGCCCGAGCGCGTTGTCGAGAACGCCGAGTTCGAGAAAACGCTCGATACCACGGATGAATGGATTCGCGGGCGTACCGGGATCGAGCGCCGTCATATCGCCGCCGAAGGGGAATACACCTCCGATCTCGCGATCAAGGCCGCGAAGGCCGCGCTCGAAGACGCGAATATGAGCGTCGACCAGATCGACGCGATCGTCGTCGCGACCTCGACGCCCGACAGCACCTTCCCCTCCGTCGCCACGATGGTTCAGGCGGGCTTGGGCTCGACCACGGGCTTTGCCTATGACGTGCAAGCGGTCTGCGCAGGCTTCATCTTCGCGCTGACCAATGCGAACGGGCTGATCCTTTCCGGGCAGGCAGAGCGCGTGCTGGTGATCGGCGCCGAGACCTTCTCGCGGATCATGGACTGGACCGACCGGGGCACCTGCGTGCTCTTCGGCGACGGCGCGGGCGCGCTGGTCCTCGAGGCCGCCGAAGGCACCGGCACCGCGAATGATCGCGGCATCCTGTCGTCCGATCTGCATTCCGACGGGCGTTACAAGGATCTGCTCTATGTCGACGGCGGGGTCTCTACCACCGGCACGGCGGGCCACCTGCGCATGCAGGGCAACGCGGTCTTCAAACACGCAGTCACCAAACTGGCCGAGACCGCGCATAAGGCGCTCGATAAGGCCGGGCTCACCGGCGAGAACGTCGACTGGATCGTGCCGCATCAGGCCAACCTGCGCATCATCTCGGCCACGGCCGAGCGGATGCAGCTGCCGATGGACCGCGTGATCGTCACGGTTCAGGACCACGGCAACACCTCCGCGGCCTCGATCCCGCTGGCCCTCTCGGTCGGCAAGCAACGCGGCCAGATCAAGGAAGGCCAGGTGCTGGTCACCGAGGCGATCGGCGGCGGTCTGGCATGGGGTTCGGTCGTCCTGCGCTGGTAAACGCGGCCTCTCTGCACGCGTTTTGCCCGGCTTGCGCGCAAACGCGCGTGAGCCCGCGCATCAATCCCGTCCGCCAAGTGCTTGATATTGACTCGGGAATTGCGGTCGGTCACTGTTAGCCAAATCGTTTATCCGGGGGGATAGGATGTCGAAGACCCTGACGCGCATGGATCTGAGCGAAGCGGTGTTCCGCGAAGTTGGATTGTCGCGCAATGAATCGGCGCAGCTTGTCGAAAGCGTGCTGCAGCATATGTCCGACGCCCTCGTGGAGGGGGAGACGGTCAAGATCAGCTCTTTCGGCACCTTCTCGGTGCGCGAGAAAGCCAAGCGCATGGGCCGCAATCCCAAGACCGGCGAAGAGGTTCCGATCTCGCCGCGTCGCGTGCTGTCCTTCCGTCCCTCGCATCTGATGAAGGACCGCGTGGCGGCGGGCAACTCGAAGTAACCCGATAACAAATGACAGGTCCTACCGATGGGTAAATCCGCCGACGCGTTTCGGACGATCTCTGAGGTTTCAGACCTTCTCGACACGCCGACCCATGTTCTTCGGTTCTGGGAGAGCAAGTTCACGCAAGTGAAACCTGTCAAGCGTGCCGGCGGGCGGCGGTATTACCGGCCTGCCGATGTGGCGCTTCTGGGCGGCATCAAGCATCTGCTTCATGAAGAAGGCATGACCATCCGCGGCGTGCAGAAACTGCTGCGCGAGGAAGGCATCCGCGAAGTGGCCGCACGTGGCGAGGTCAGCGTCGAGGATGAGCGCGAGGCCGATGAGGCCACGCAGAGCGCTTCGGAGCCGATTGCCCCGGTTGCCGCGCCTCAGCACAGCCCTGCCCCGCAAGAAGAGCCTCAGGCGCAGGACGCGACCCTAGGCGAGCCCGAGTCGACCGAGGCCGCGCCGGAAGAAATCGCGCCGCAGGAGGAGCCCCCGCAAGAGGCGGCCTCTCTCGAGGACAGCGCGCAGGATACAGCTCAAGACGAGTCCCAATCCGAGGCATCGCCTGAGCGCCCCGAGGAACTGCTCGATCTTGCCCCCGCCAAGGACGCCGCCGTCGAGGCCCATCAGGGCGGCTCCGTGACACCCTTCCCTGCCCCGTCGCAGCCTTCCTTCTTCGACGAGTCGGAAACCGCCTCCGGCGAATCCCCCGAAGCGGACGAGTCGGATGACGACGCGGAGGCCCCGATGGCGCTCGATGTCGAACCCGAGCCGGAACCGATGGCCCCGGTCGTGGCGATGACGATCGACCGCGGGCCGCAGGAACGCGCCGCGAAAATCGCCGCGCGGGCCGATCTGGCAAAGCTGTTACATGGGCTGCGCACGCTCGATCCGGCGCGGCTGAGCCCCGCCGATCGGGGCGATCTGCGCATGTTGCGCCTGCGTGCGCAGGCCCTTCAGGCGCGGCTCGCACAGCATGGCTCCGAGCGAGCGGAATGACTGATCGCAACCCCGGACGAATTGGCGTGAAATTTCTCTCACTAACTGCTTGCACCCGCCGCCCGGTTCGCACTATATCCCCCTCGTCGGGCTGTGGCGCAGCCTGGTTAGCGCGTCCGTCTGGGGGACGGAAGGTCGTGAGTTCGAATCTCGCCAGCCCGACCATTTCGACAAACGCCCACCCTCTTATCGGGGTGGGCGTTCGTGTATCCGGAGGAGGGATCGGATGACCATCGGCGTGCTGCCAGACACGATGCTGCAAGAGATGATTTCGCGGGGCGAGATCGCCGCCGAGCCAGCCATCATTCCCGAACAGATCCAACCTGCGAGCCTCGACCTGCGGCTTGGCACCGTGGCCTACCGGCTGCGCGCCTCGTTCCTCGCGGGCAAGGGCGCGAAGGTTTCGCACCGCCTGCATGATTTCGAGATGCACCGCATGGCGCTGACCGATGACGGCGTGGTGCTGGAAAAGGGCTGCGTCTATCTCGTGCCGCTGATGGAGACCCTCGCGCTGCCCGAGGACGTCACGGCGGTCGCCAATGCCAAAAGCTCCACCGGGCGGCTCGATCTGCTGACTCGCCTGATTACCGATGACGGCACCGAGTTCGACCGAATCCCCGAAGGCTATAGCGGCCCGCTCTATGCCGAGATCTGTCCGCGCAGTTTCTCGGTGCTGGTGCGGCCCGGAATGCGTCTCAACCAGATCCGCTTCCGCGCCGGTCAGGCGGTGCTCAGCGATGCCGAACTGAAGATCCTGCATCAGCAGGAGCCGCTTGTGGATGGCCCCGCGGTGATCGACGAGGGTCTGGGCTTCTCGGTCGATCTGAAGCCCGCCGAGGGCGATCTGGTGGGCTACCGCGCCAAACCCCATACCGGGGTGATCGACATCGACAAGATCGGCCATTACCCGGCCCGCGATTTCTGGGAAGAGGTGCGCGCCTCCGATGGCCGCATCATCCTCGACCCCGGCGCGTTCTATATCCTCGTCAGCCGAGAGGCCGTGACGATCCCGCCCGATCACGCTGCCGAAATGGCGCCCTATCTGGCGATGGTCGGCGAATTCCGCGTCCATTATGCAGGCTTCTTCGATCCCGGCTTCGGACATGGCGCGGCCGGCGGGACGGGCTCGCGCGGGGTGCTGGAAGTGCGCTGCCACGAAGCCCCCTTCGCGCTCGAGCATGGGCAGGTCGTGGGCCGTCTCGTCTATGAGCGCATGGCCGAGGAGCCGCGCCAGCTTTACGGCAAGGACATCGCCTCGAACTATCAGGGACAGGGCCTGAAGCTCGCCAAGCATTTCCGGATGGGGTGAGCCGGGATTAGCGTCCTTCCAATGGAAGGACGCCCGGCGAACGCCCGAAGCGCAAGCGAAGGGCCGGGGCAGCGACTCTGTAGCGACTGAGGGCAGCGCCCGAGCCTCGGGTGGGCGATTGGCGCGCTATGTGGCTTGGCACTTTATCTCGCAAGCCCGCAGGTCGGTCGAGCCCGCGCTGACACCGCCTATGCGCCCTCAGGCAGGCACCACCGCCCTACCCCGCCTGCTGCGTCACGTCGTGGCCATAGATCCAGTCGAACCGCCCCACCAGCCGCTCCGGCGTGAATCGCGAGGCGGCACGCAATGCGAGATGCCCGATGGTGCGCGGCGCCCCCGAGAGGTGATAGTTCCGCGCGTTCTTGTTCGCAGCAGTCACGATCTGATCGCAGCGATCCCAGCGCGCATTCTGATAGGCGGCGAAGGCCACCTCGTCGGTCTCGTAATTGGCAAGCGCCTCGGCCAGAACCCAGGCATCCTCCATCGCCATCACGGCCCCCTGCGCGAGGAAAGGCAGCGTCGGATGCGCGGCGTCGCCCAGAATCGCAACACCGGGCGCGAACCAGCGCTCGGCCACCGGATGACGGAACAATCCCCAGAGGTTCACCTTCTCGACCTGATCGAGCCAACCGCGCACGGTCGGGCAGAAATCCTCGAAGGCGGTGCGCAGATTGATCGGATCATCCTCGAGCGCCCAGCTTTCCTCGACCCAGCGATGCCGCTCCTCGACGGCCACGATATTGCGCAGGCCGCGGCCCAGAGGATAGCTCACCAGATGCTTGCCCGCGCCCATGAAGACCTGCGCGATCTTCGGCTCGGAATCGTCGCACGGCACCAGCGCGCGCCACGCAACCTGATGGGTGAAGAACGGCGCCACCCGCCCGTTCAGCGCCTCGCGCGTCTTGGAATTGAGCCCATCCGCGCCGATCAACAGGTCGGTCTCGATCTCGGCGCCCTGCTTGGTGTGCAGCACCGGATGCGGCCCGGACAGGTCCACCCGCTCGATCTGCTGCAACAGGCGGATTTTCACCCCCGCCTCGCGCGCCCCATCGGCCAGCAATTCGATCAGCCGGGCGCGATGGACGAAATGGTAATCCGCATCGGGGCGCAGCCGCGCCATGTCGAGCTTGGCGACCTGGCTCCCGGTCTCGCCATCGACGAGCCGCACCGCTTCGGCGCGCGGCCCGGCAGCCTCCAGCGCCTCACCCAGACCCAGCGCGCGCAGCACCGCCGCCCCGTTGGGCGAGACCTGCAGCCCGGCGCCCACTTCGCGGATCGCCTCGGCCTGTTCGAGCACCTCGACATCCGCGCCGCGCATCGCCAGAGCCCGCGCCACGGTCAGCCCCGCGATCCCCGCACCCAGAACCGTAACCTTGCGCCCGATCAGCATGGGACCTCCTTCAAAAGCGAACACCGGCACCTTGGCGGTGCCGGTGTCGAAATGTTTTGCGCGCCTTCCCGCCCGAAGGCAACGCGCGTTTTGTGCATCACCACACGCAGTCCGCGCAGGCGATCAGTCGTCGCGATGCACCCGTTCGCGGCGTTCGTGCTTTTCCTGCGCCTCCAGCGTCATCGTCGCGATCGGACGCGCATCAAGACGCTTGAGCGAGATCGGCTCCCCGGTCTTCTCGCAATAGCCATATTCGCCATTTTCGATCCGACGCAGCGCCGAGTCGATCTTGCTGACCAGCTTGCGCTGACGGTCGCGGGTGCGCAGTTCCAGCGCACGATCGGTTTCCTCGGAGGCGCGATCGGCAATATCGGGAACGTTGCGCGCGGATTCCGCGAGACCTTCGAGCGTTTCAGCGGATTGTTCGAGAAGTTCGGCCTTCCACGCCAGAAGCTTTCTGCGGAAATACTCCAGCTGCCGGTCATTCATGAAGGGTTCATTCTCGGCCGGACGATAATCATCCGGAAGGAATACTTCAGCTCTCATACCTGCCCTCTCATACGTGCCGGGGGCGTCACCATGATCGTCATTCGCCATCGGCCAACTCTCCTCGGGCGAGGCAATACCCCAAGAACACTGTGTTGTCACGTCCGCATTCACCCGGACTGCGTGTTTCCTCATCAAATCTTACGCCCGGGTTGCGGCAGCATTTTGGCGCAGATAGGTTGCAAACGATTTGCGCAAGATCATTGCGCAGCGATCTCGAAACCGGAGCGTGTTCCCCGTGCAATTTCAATCGACCGACAGCTATGTCGCCCCGCCCGATCTGACCGTCGCGGTCAATGCCGCCGTGGCGCTGGAGCGCCCCCTTCTGGTGAAGGGCGAACCGGGCACCGGCAAGACGGAACTCGCGCGACAGGTAGCACAGAGCCTCGGAATGGAGATGGTCGAGTGGAACATCAAATCCACCACCAAGGCGCAGCAGGGCCTTTACGAATATGACGCGGTGAGCCGGCTGCGCGACAGCCAGCTGGGCGACGAACGCGTCAACGACGTGAAGAACTACATTCGCAAGGGCAAGCTCTGGCAGGCTTTCGAGGCGGGCAAGAAAGTCGTGCTGCTGATCGACGAGGTCGACAAGGCCGATATCGAGTTCCCGAACGACCTGCTGCAGGAACTCGATAAGATGGAGTTCCATGTCTACGAGACCGGCGAGACGATCCGGGCCAAACACCGCCCCGTCGTCATCATCACCTCGAATAACGAGAAGGAGCTGCCCGACGCCTTCCTGCGCCGCTGCTTCTTCCACTACATCCGCTTCCCCGAGCCGGAGGTAATGAAAGACATCGTCGCCGTCCACTTCCCCGACATCAAGGACCGCCTGCTGACCGAGGCGCTGAGCCAGTTCTACGAGATCCGCGAGACGCCGGGCCTGAAGAAGAAACCCTCGACCTCCGAGGTGCTCGACTGGCTGAAACTGCTGCTGGCCGAGGATCTGAACCCCGAAGACCTCAAACGCGAAGGCGCAAGCCTTCTGCCGAAACTGCACGGGGCGCTTCTGAAGAACGAGCAGGATGTGCATCTGTTCGAGCGGCTGGCCTTCATGGCGCGACGGCAGGGGCGGTGAAAAGGAAGACGTGAGCCCAGTTTATTTTTCATAAGTTTCGTACCAGACTTGGCCATCATTCTTTGAAGCATATCAACCAGTTTGGTTAGAAAAATCGGAGCACCAAGATGGACAAGTTTCCTCTAGGAGTGGGCGAAAAAATCCAATTCTACGTATATCGTCTGATTGATCCGCGAAACGGAGAAACATTCTACGTAGGAAAAGGAAAAGGTGATCGTTTGTTCCAACATGTGAACGCCCGACACGCGACTGATGTAACCGAAATCGTCGCGTCCGACGATGATGCGGAAGGCAATTCAGAAGACGAAGTATCTCTCAAGGTCAAACGACTTAACGATATTCATCGCGCTGGTCTCGATGTAGTTCACATTGTTCATCGCCATGGAATTCCTGATGCAAAAACAGCATATGAGGTCGAAGCGGCTTTGATCGACGCCTATGCTGGCCTATCCAACATTTCAGCGGGCCATTACAGCAACGATCGCGGTCCAATGCACGCGCAGGAAATCGCGGACAAATACTCTTTGCCCGAAGCCGATCTCGGCGATTACAGGCTTATCCTTATCAACATCAATTCCGCAGAGCATACGTCCGATGAAGAATTGCTGGACAGAGTCCGCTATGCTTGGCGGCTGTCGGAGCAGCGCGCACGCAGTGCCGAATATGTTTTGGCAGTAATCCATGGTGTAGTGCGCGGCGCTTTCGTTCCCGAAGAATGGCTTCCAGCCACCCCAGAGCATTTCCCGCCACGCAGATTTAGCGAGCCGACATCAAAGCGTATCGGCTTCATAGGTCACAAAGCCAACGATGAAATATGGGAATATTTTGTTGGTTCGAGAGGGAAGCGCCTACCCGAAGACAAACGACATGGGCAGAACCCTATCCGCTATCACAATTGCTGAGAAAGCGAGCTGCCGGAGCCCCTCACATGCGCCGCGTGATCCGCGCCGCCTTCCGTGCCCGCTTGACCGCCTCACGTGCGCCCTGCTGGGCCTTGCGCTCCTGCGCCGTCATCGGGCCCGCGCTCTTGCCCTTGCCGCCCCGCTTCGAGGCCATGCCGACGCCCTTGTTGATCCCCCAGTTGATCCCGCGGCGCAGGAACATCCGGATGACCATGTTGATGATCTGGTTGAGGTTCATCTGATCCCTCTCAATCCTCGAACAGCTCGGACTGGCCGGTCTGGGCTTCGTCCTCCTCGCCCTCTTCGTCGTCATCCGAGCCTGCACCGGGAAGGGGGCGCGAGTCCAGCAGACCGGCGGCGCGCAGCTCCTTGAGGCCCGGCAGATCGCGGGCGCTCTCGAGGCTGAACTGGTCGAGGAATTCCTGCGTCACGACGAAGGTGACCGGGCGGCCCGGCGTCATCCGGCGGCGGCCGAAGCGGATCCATTCCATCTCCAGCAACTGGTCGATCGTGCCGCGCGAGACGGCGACGCCGCGGATCTCTTCGATCTCGGCGCGGGTGACCGGCTGGTGATAGGCGATGATCGCGAGCGTCTCGACGGCGGCGCGGGACAGCTTGCGCTCCTCCACCGTCTCCTTCTGCATCAGGAAGGCGAGATCGGGCGCGGTGCGCACGGCCCAGGCGTCGCCCACCTTCACCACGCGCACGCCGCGCCCCTCGTAGCGCTTGCGCAGATGCACGAGCGCCTCGGCAGGGTCGCAGCCATGCGGCATCCGCTCTTCCATCTCGCGCAGACGGACGGGTTCGGCAGAGGCGAAAAGGATCGCTTCGACCATCCGCTCCTGCTCGGCGATGGGCGGCGCCGCAAAGAGGGTTTCTTCTTTTTCTTCAGTCTGTTCCGGCTCGTCGTTCATGTCTTCTTCCGGATCGAAATGGGTTGGAACGTATCGCTCTGGCGCAGCTCGATCTGGCCTTGCTTGGCCATCTCCAGCGAGGCCGCGAAAGTCGCGGCGGTGGCCGAGCGTCGGCGTTTGGGATCGGCGGTCCAGCCGTCGGGGAGGAAGGTGGTCAGCTCCGACCAGCCGCCCGCGAAACCGATCAGCCCGCGCATCCGGTCCAGCGCCTCCTCCATCGTGAAGACATTGGTCCGATCGAACGCATAGGGGCGGAATTCATCGCGCGTGCGGATGCGCGCATAGGCCTGCATCAGGTCCATCAACGAGGCCGAATAGGTGACCTTGCGGACGCGCTCGACCTCTTCCGAGATACCGCGCGCGAAGGTGTCGCGCCCCAGCCGGTCGCGCGCCATCAGCTGCGCCGCCGCCTCGCGCATCGCCTGCAGGCGTTCCAGCTGGAAGGCCAGATGCTCGGCCAGATCTTCCGCCGAGGGGCCTTCGGCCTCCGGGTCGGGCGGCAGCAGAAGCCGCGATTTCAGGAAGGCGAGCCACGCCGCCATCACGAGGTAATCCGCGGCCAGCTCGATCCGCAGCGCCTTCGCGCGGTCGACGAAGGCCAGATATTGCTCGGCCAGTTGCAGCACGGAGATCTTGCGCAGATCGACTTTCTGGCTGCGCGAAAGCGTCAACAGAAGGTCGAGCGGGCCTTCGAACCCGTCGACATCGACGATCAGCGCCTCGGCCTGAAGCCGATCCGCTACCGTTTGCGAGTCGAACAGATTTTCGGTGTCACTCATCCATGCCGCCGCTCAAGAGTGCCTCAAGTTCGGCATCGAGCGCGGCCATGTCAACTGTCTCGGGCGGCAAGCGCCGGTCCAGCGCGGCCTCGGCGCGGGCCTTTGCGGCCTCACTCATCGCCGGGGCGGCCATCGCCACCTCTTCCATCGCGGGCATGTCGCCCTTGCAATGAAGCACCAGATCGCAGCCCGCAGCCAGTGCGGCAGCCGTGCGTGTCCCGAAGCCGCCCGCCAGCGCCTCCATCCCGATATCGTCGCTCATCAGGAGCCCGCCGAAGCCGATCTCTTCACGGATCATCTTGATGATCTTCGCGCTCTGCGTCGCAGGGGCATCGTCGAGCGCGGTGAAGCGGATATGCGCGGTCATCCCCAGCGGCAAATCGTTCAGCGCCTTGAAGGGCGCAAAATCACGCGCGATCAGATCGGCCTTGGAGGCCTCGACCACCGGCAGGTCCTTGTGGCTGTCGGAGATCGCACGGCCGTGGCCGGGGATATGCTTGATCACCGGCAGCACGCCGCCCGCCAGCAGCCCCTCGGCCGTGGCGCGCGCATTGGCGATCACGGTAGCGGCGTCCTCGCCCAGACAGCGGTTTTGCAAGAAAGGATGGGTCAGAATCCCCGCGATATCGCAGGTCGGCGCGCAGTTCACGTCGATGCCGACCGCGCGCAACTCCTCCGCCATGATCCGCGAGCGCAGCCAGAAGGAGCGCGGCGCCTGCGCCCCTGCCCGCTTCGCCTGCTCCAGCGGTGGCAGCCATTCGCGCCACTGGGGCCCGCGCATCCGCTGCACCCGGCCGCCTTCCTGATCGATCAGCACCGGCGCATCGCGCCCCACCGCCCCGCGCAGCGCATCGGTCAGCCGGGCGACCTGCTCGGGCGTGTCGATATTGCGCGAGAACAGGATGAAGCCCCACGGGTCGGCCTCGCGGAAGAAGTCGCGTTCACGCGCGGAGAGCTCGGTCCCCTCGCAGCCGAAGATCGCGGCGACGCCCATCAGCGCGCCTGCGTCGGGATGCAGTTCTGCCGCTCGGCCACGAGGGCGGCGCAGAACTGGCGCGCTTCGGTCACGTCGTCAAAGCCCGCGACGCGCAGGCGATAGAAATCGCGCCCGCCCGAGCTCGCCTTCTGAACCACGCGCTTCTTGCCGGACATCAGCGCATCGAAGCGCTTGGCGATACGGTCCCATTCGCCCTTGGCCGCGGCCTCGGTGTCGAAGGCGCCAAGCTGAACGAGGCGCGTGCCCGCCGCCAGATCCGCAGGATTGATGTCAACGACGCCCGCCTCGGCCTGACCGGAGGACATCTGCTTCGTCACCGCCTGCTCCAGCGCCGCCGCCAGAAGCTGATCGCGCATCGGTTTGGCCTGCGGGCGCGGCGAGCGCGACACGCCCGGCACCGAGGCCGGGATCACGCCGCTGACCGCGTCGCTCTCGGGTGCGGCTTCCTGCGCGACCGCGTCGGGGCGCGTCTCGGGCATGGCCGGGCTCATCAGCGCGGGCTTGACGGGAATGTCGGGCGCGTCCTTCACCTGAGAGGGATCGGCATTGAGCGCGGCAGGCTCGAGCGCCGCGATTGCGGCCTCCACGGCCGGATTGGACGCAGTGTTGGCCTCATCGCCTGCCACCTTGGCCTGAGCCGCCAGCTCGCCCATCGGCTTGTCATCGTCGGTGAAGCCTTCCGGGCTGGGCGCGAGCGTCACTTTCTCGGGCGCAGGCGCCGCCTGCCCCGTGCCAGCGACGTCGTTCACGGCAAGACCGGTATGGCGCGCAAGTTCGCCGCCCGGGTCCTCGGGCGCGATCCGGGCGGGCCCGTCCATCGCGCGGATCACCGGCACGCCGTTGAGGTCGCGCATCGCCAGCTTGTAGCCCCAGACCACGAGACCCGCGATCATCGCGACCGATGTCAGCGCCCCGGCCACATTGACCCAGCGCGACACGACGCGTGGCGCACGTTCAGGAGCGGGATCTTCGGGATACGCGTAATGGGGCTGCGGGTGTTCATGCCCGTAACCCCCACTCTCGCGGTAGTCGTAGGTCGTCATGCTCGTCGCCTCGCCGCCGGTTGCCCGGCCTTGCCCGGTTGACCCGGAATTTGCCTGTTCCCGGCGGCGTGCGTTTAGCGCATCTCTTCAGCCGGGGTCACGCCAAGAATACCAAGACCGGCGGAAATGACAACGGCGCTGGCACGGGCAAGGGCGATTTTCGCCGCCGATGCGGCCTCGTTGCCCTCCTGCAGGAAGCGCAGGGCCGGCTCGTCATTGCCACGGTTCCACAGGCTGTGCAGGTCCGAGGCAAGATCGTAGAGGTAGAAAGCCACCCGGTGCGGCTCGTTCGCGCGCGCCGCGATCTCCAGAAGACGCGGCCATTCGGCGATCTTCTTGACCAGTTCCAGCTCGGACGGATGCCAGTCGCCGGACAGATCGACCTCGGCCAGACGCGCATCGGACATGTCCCAGCCAGCCTCGGCCGCCTTGCGCAACACCGAGCAGACCCGAGCATGGGCATATTGCACGTAGAAGACCGGGTTGTCCTTGGACTGCTCCAGCACCTTGTCGAAATCGAAATCCAGCGGCGCGTCGTTCTTGCGGGTGAGCATGTGGAAGCGGGTCACATCCGCGCCCGCCTGCTCCACCACGTCGCGCAGCGTGACAAACGTGCCCGCGCGCTTCGACATCTTGAAGGGCTCGCCATTCTTGAACAGCTTCACCAGTTGGATCAGCTTGATGTCGAGCGTCACCTTGCGATCCGACAGCGCCGCCACCGCCGCTTTCATCCGCTTCACATAGCCGCCATGGTCGGCGCCGAAGACGTCGATCAGCAGGTCGTAACCACGGTCGATCTTGGTCCAGTGATAGGCGATATCCGGGGCGAAATAGGTCCAGGAGCCATCCGACTTCTTCACCGGACGGTCCACGTCATCGCCATAGTCGGTCGAGCGGAACAGCGTCTGCTCGCGCTCCTCCCAATCCTCGGGCAGCTTGCCTTTCGGCGGGTCGAGCACGCCCTCGTAGATCAGGCCCAGATCCTCGAGCCGCTTCAGCGCAGCCTCGATCTGGCCGGTGCCGTAAAGCGATTTCTCGGAGGAGAACACGTCCATCTTCACGCCGAGACAGGCGAGATCCCCGCGGATCATCTCCATCATCTGCTCGGTTGCGAATTCGCGGATATCTTCGAGCCAGTCTTCCTCGGGCTTGTCGAGCAGGCTCTCGCCATACTTCGCCTTGATCGCCTCGCCGACCGGGATCAGGTAATCGCCGGGATAGAGCCCCTCGCGGATTTCCGGCTCGAGGCCACAGGCTTCGCGGTAACGCTCATAGGCGGAACGGGCGAGCACATCGACCTGCGCACCGCCATCGTTGATGTAATATTCCCGCGTGACGTCATAGCCCGCGAAATCCAGCAGGCTCGCCAGCGCATCGCCGAAGACCGCGCCGCGCGTATGGCCGACATGCATCGGGCCGGTGGGGTTCGCGGAGACATATTCCACGTTCACCTTCACACCTTTACCCAGATCGGAACGCCCGTAATCCGCGCCCTCTTTGAGCACGGCGTGGGTCACATCCGCCCAGACCTTCGGATCGAGGCGCAGGTTGATGAAGCCGGGACCGGCCACATCGGCGCTGACGATCCGGTCATCTGCGGCCAGCTTGCCTGCCAACGTCTCGGCGATGTCGCGCGGCTTCGATTTGGCGGGCTTGGCCAGCACCATCGCGGCGTTGGTCGCCATGTCGCCATGCAGCGGATCGCGCGGCGGCTCCACCGCGACGTTTGCGTAGTCCAGCCCCTCGGGCAGCGCGCCCTCGGAAACCATCTGATCGAGTGCCGCAATCACCGCGGCGCGGATGTCGGAAAACAGGTGCATTCTCATTGTCCTTATTTGCGCTCTCCCCTGCCAGAGCGCGCCGGGCGCGTCAATGGCCCGAGCGGGCTCCGAGCGAGGGCAGAGACGACGCGGGCGGCCCGGCATCGCCTGCCGGACCGCCCGAAATCGAACCTTGCGAAAGGATCAGTCCTCGGCGGTGAAGCCCGCAGCCTCGATCCCGGCCACGGCCACCTTGGCGTCATTGTCCGAGGTATCGCCGGTGACGCCCATCGCACCGATCACAGCCCCGCTCTCATCGCGGATCAGCACGCCGCCGGGCACCGGGCAGGTCTTGCCGTCATAGATGCCGTTCACGGCGGCCATGAAATAGGCCTGCGCTTCGGCCCGCGCCATCTGCGCCTTGCCGCCCATGCCCAGCATCACCGCGCCGTAAGCCTTGGCGCGCGCGATCTCGAACCGGCCCGGCGCGGCGCCATCGGCGCGCGCGAAAGCCAGCGGGTGGCCGCCCGCATCCAGCACGATCGCCGAGAGCGGTTTCAGTTCGTCTTCCACACCTTGCGCGAGCGCGGTGTCGATCATCTTCTGCGCTTGTTCGAGCGTGATCATGCGCGTTCCTCCTTCACTTGCAGGCGGCGCTGATGCAGCACCGGTTCCGTATAACCCGAGGGCTGGACCGTACCCAGGAAGCACAGATCGCACGCCGCCTGGAAGGCGAAGCCGTCATAGCCGGGCGCCATCGGGCGGTAGTTCGGGTCGCCCTCGTTCTGGCGGTCGACGACCTTGGCCATCTTGCGCAGCGCCTCCATCACCTGACCCTCGCTGACCAGCCCATGTTCGAGCCAGTTCGCGATCGCCTGGCTGGAAATCCGGCAGGTCGCGCGGTCTTCCATCAGGCCGACGTCGTGGATGTCGGGCACCTTCGAGCAGCCCACCCCCTGATCGACCCAGCGCACGACATAGCCGAGGATGCCTTGCGCGTTATTCTCGATCTCGGTGCGGATTTCCTCTTCCGAGTAGTTCTTGCCGCGTGCGAGCGGGATCGTCAGCAGATCGTCGAGCCGCGCCGGGCGGTTCATCGCGGCGATCTCCTGCTGGCGACGCTTCACATCGACCTTGTGGTAATGCGTGGCATGCAGCGTGGCGGCCGTCGGCGACGGCACCCAGGCGCAGTTCGCACCCGCCAGCGGGTGATTGACCTTGGCCTCGAGCATATCGGCCATCCGGTCGGGCATCGCCCACATGCCTTTACCGATCTGTGCCTTACCCGCCAGCCCGCAGGCCAGCCCGATATCGACGTTGCGATCCTCATAGGCTTCGATCCAAGGCTGGCCCTTCATCTCGCCCTTGGCGAGCATCGGCCCGGCCTGCATCGAGGTGTAGATCTCGTCGCCCGTGCGGTCGAGGAAGCCCGTGTTGATGAAGGCCACGCGGTTCTTCGCGGCGCGGATGCATTCCTTGAGATTGACCGAGGTGCGGCGCTCCTCGTCCATGATGCCCAGCTTCACGGTGTAGCGTGGCAGGCCCAGAACCTCCTCGACCTTGTCGAAGATCTCGGTCGCGAAGGCGACCTCTTCGGGGCCGTGCATCTTCGGCTTCACCACGTAGACCGAGCCGGTGACCGAGTTGCGCGGGCCTTCGGTCTTCTTGAGGTCATGCATCGCGCAAAGCGTGGTGACCATCGCGTCCATCAGCCCCTCGCAGGCTTCTTCGCCGTCGCGGGTCAGGATCGCGGGCGTGGTCATCAGGTGACCGACATTGCGCACCAGCATCAGCGAGCGGCCCTTCAGCGTGATCTTCTCGCCACCGCCGCCGGTGAACTGGTAATCGCCTTCGAGCCGCCGGACCGTCTTCTCGCCGTTCTTCACGACGTTTTCGCGCAGATCGCCCTTCATCAGGCCCAGCCAGTTGCCATAGGCCTGAACCTTGTCCTCGGCATCGACACAGGCGACCGAGTCCTCGCAATCCATGATCGTGCTGATCGCGGCCTCGAGGATGACATCGGCGATATCGGCGGGATCGGCCTGGCCTACCTCGGTGGTCGGGTCGATCTCGATCACGAGATGCAGCCCGTTATTTTCCAGCAGAACCTCGGACAGCGCGCCCTCGTCGGAGATGTTGAACCCGAGGAACTGCGCCGGATCGGCCAGCCCGGTTTCGCCCACCGCGTTCTCCACGAAGAAGACACCGTTCTCGACGCGCAGCGCGGTCACGCCGGTCCAGCTTCCGCCTGCAAGCGGCACCGCCTCGTCGAGAAATGCTTTCGCGCGCTCGATCACGCGGGCGCCACGTTCGGGGTCATAGCCCTTGCCCTGCGGCAGATCGCCAAGCGCGTCCGTACCGTAGAGCGCGTCATAAAGACTGCCCCAGCGCGCATTCGCGGCGTTGAGCGCATAGCGCGCATTGGTGATCGGCACGACGAGCTGCGGACCGCAGACGGTGGCGAATTCGGGATCGGTTTCCGGCGTCTCGATCTTGAAGTCGTCGCCTTCCGGCAGGAGGTAGCCGATCTCTTTCAGGAAGGACTTATAGTCTTCGAAATCAAAGCCTTCGGCGCGGTGATGCGCGTGCCAGTCGTCGAGCTTGGACTGGATCGCCTCGCGCGTCTCCAGCAGCGCACGGTTCTTCTGTCCCTGCGTATGCAGCAGGTCCGACAGCCCCTCCCAGAAGCGCTCGGGCGCGACGCCGGTTCCCGGCAAAGCCTGATCCTCGATGAAGGCGGCCAGTTCGACCGCCACCTGCAGTTCGTTACGTGCGACCCGCTGTGCCATTGTGCCCTCCCGGTTTTCTTAGACGCGTACTAGATGAAACCGCTGGACGAGAATGTCCAGCGGATTGGCGTCAGCGCGCGGGAAGACGCTAAGACGGTGAAAGGGCGCAAAAAGGCCAGCGGCTCACGGAAACGTGGGCACCGCAGGCGCGCGCGACCCGTCCAAGCTCACTGCTGGATCGGGTCGGCCTCCGTCGCGTCGCCATTGCTTTCAGCAGTGCCGACACCGGTCGTCTCAGGCGCTTGCGTGGTGGACAGGCCAACCCCGTCCAGCGGTTCCGCTGGCGGTTCCGAGCGCACGACACCCTCGGTCTCCGGCGCGGGCTGCGTCGTGACCTCGGCCTGCCCCGCATCGCTTGCCGCGGGTTCCGAGGTATCTGCCGCCATCGCGAGCCAAACCAGGATCACCGCCACGCCCAGCACCGCGACCACGGCGATCCCGATCAGGGCGGGGGCGTGTCTCTTCTGCTGGGTCTTCACATTGGTATCGGGTGCGGACATCGAATGTCCTCCTTCCATCTTCCAAAGGTTCATGTCGGGGCGGTCGCGACGTTGCGCTAAACCGCCCCCTTTCACCCTAGGTAACGCAGCCCTCCCGCTTCGGGTTCACCCGGCGCGCCACCGCGTCTCTCCGAGCGGTCCGCGAAACCGCTTTGAAAACCCCGAGCGGGGCGGATACTGTGCCGCCAGCTGCGGGACTGCGACGCCAAGACCGGATCGCGCCCGCCCGTCACGAGAGGCGCTGCTCACGCAAAGGCGAACTTGCTTTCGCGCGGGCGCACTCCACCTGAAATAACCCGAAGTTAATTAGGAATATCGTTAGAATGTCCGCTGAACTGACGGCTGCCGAAGCCCCTGCCAAGCGCCTGAGCGACTACCGCCCCTACCCCTTCACCCTCGAGACCGTGCGGCTTGATTTCACGCTCGACCCGGATGCGACCGAAGTGCGCGCGCGCCTCGCCTTCTCGCCCCGGCAAGAGGCGGCCGCGCTGGAACTCGATGGCGAAGATCTGGAGCTTGTCTCGGTCGCAGTGGACGGGCGCGCGCTGACGCCTGACGACTACACGCTGAGCAAGACGGGCCTTACGATCCCGGCGCATGTTCTGCCGTCTCAGGCCTTCACGCTGGAGACCGTCACGCGGATCGCGCCGTCGAAGAATACCGCGCTGGAAGGGCTTTATATGTCGAACGGCATGTATTGCACGCAATGCGAGGCCGAGGGCTTCCGCAAGATCACCTTCTACCCGGACCGCCCCGACGTGATGGCGCGCTTCCACGTCACGATCACCGGCGACCAGCCGGTGCTGCTGGCGAATGGCGACCTGATCGAGAGCCGCGAAGGCTATGCCGAATGGGTCGATCCGTGGCCCAAGCCCGCCTATCTCTTCGCGCTGGTCGCGGGCGATCTGCGCGCGCATTCGGGCACATTCACCACGATGTCGGGCCGCGAGGTCGCGACGAACATCTGGGTCCGTCCGGGCGACGAAGATCGCTGCGACTTCGCCCTGCAGGCACTGCATCGCTCGATGCGCTGGGACGAAGAGGCCTACGGGCGCGAATACGATCTGGACATTTTCAACATCGTCGCCGTCGATGACTTCAATATGGGCGCGATGGAGAACAAGGGGCTGAACATCTTCAACTCCAAATGGGTTCTCGCCTCGCCCGAGACCGCGACCGACGCCGATTACGAGCGTATCGAGGGCATCATCGCGCATGAGTATTTCCACAACTGGACCGGCAACCGGATCACCTGCCGCGACTGGTTCCAGCTGTGCCTGAAGGAAGGGCTGACGGTCTATCGCGACCAGCAGTTCACCGGCGACATGCGCGGCCATGCGACGAAGCGGATCGACGATGTGCTGGCGCTGCGCGGACGGCAGTTCCGCGAGGATCGCGGCCCGCTCTCGCACCCGCCGCGCCCCGATCATTACCGCGAGATCAACAACTTCTACACTGCGACCGTCTATGAGAAGGGCGCCGAGATCGTGGGGATGCTGCATCGCTTGCTCGGGCAAGAGGGCTATCGCGCCGCGCTCGACCTCTATTTCGAGCGTCATGACGGGCAAGCCTGCACGATCGAGGACTGGCTGAAGGTCTTCGAGGACAGCTCGGGCCGCGATCTGAGCCAGTTCAAGCGCTGGTATACCGATGCGGGCACGCCGACCCTGCGGGTGCGCGACAGCTTCAAGGACGGCACATATACGCTTGAATTCGAACAGGAAACGCGCCCCACGCCGGGCCAGCCGGAAAAACTTCCGCGCCACATTCCGATCGAAGTCGGCCTTCTGTCCGAAAATGGCGACGAGGTCGTGCCCTCCACCGTTCTGGAGATGACCGAGGCGAAACAGAGCTTCACCTTCGACGGGCTCGCGACGCGCCCGGTGCCCTCGATCCTGCGCGACTTTTCCGCCCCCGTGCGGCTGGAGCGCGACGCCGACACGTCCGAGCTGGCCTTCCTGCTGACCCATGACCGCGACCCGTTCAACCGCTGGGAGGCAGGCCGCGCGCTGGCCCAGAAAGTGCTGATAGGGCGGGTGCAAGGACAGAAGTCCGACGCGTCCTTCTCTGATGCGATCGGGGCGCTGCTGCGCGACGAGACCGCCGATCCGGCCTTCCGCGCACTGTGCCTGAACCTGCCCTCCGAGGACAGCATCGCGCAGGCGCTCTACGATCAGGGCGAGACGCCCGATCCGGCGGCGATCTACGCGGCGCGCGAAGGGCTCGCCCGCGATCTGGCGAATGCGCATAAGACGCTTCTGGCCGAGATCTTCACCAGCACCGAAGCGAGGGGTCCCTATAGCTCCGATCCCGAGCAGGCCGGTCCGCGGGCGCTGCGCCTTGCGGTCCTGCGGCTCCTGAACCGCATCGACGGCGGAGCACGGGCGGGGGCGCTATTCGCCTCGGCCGAGAACATGACCGAAAGCCTCGGCGCGCTCGCAGCTCTGGTGCAGACCGGGCAGGACGCCGCGGCCATGGCCGAATTCCGCGACCGCTGGCAGGGCGACCGGCTGGTGATGGACAAGTGGTTCCTCGTCCAGCTGGCCAATTGCCCGCCAGGGATGGCGCTGGAGCGCGCCGAGGCGCTGACCGGCGATCCGCTCTTCACATGGAAGACGCCGAACCGCTTCCGCGCGCTGATGGCGGGGCTGTCGGGCAATCACGCGGGCTTCCACCGCGCGGACGGGGCGAGCTATCGCTTCTATGCCGACTGGCTGATGAAGCTCGATCCGGTCAATCCGCAGGTCGCAGCCCGCATGTCCACCGCTTTCGAGACGTGGACTCGCTATGACGAAGGCCGGCGCGAAAAGATGCGCAGCGAGTTGGAACGGATCGCCGCCCAACCGGGCCTCAGCCGCGACCTGTCGGAGATGACGCAGCGTCTGTTGGGCTGATTTCCGCTCAGCGCCCGCGGGCGCGCCCATCTCACCACGGATTGGCCGCATTCTCGGCCCATCCGTGCCGGGTTCTTGACCTACGAAACGCGGACGCCCGCGCCATGCGGGCGGCACGCAATTTCGCGGATGGGCTCGACCATGGACGACAACGAATTTGAGTATCGACACCAAGCCCGCCGGGCGGGAGGGTATCTCGCCCTCGCCTTCGGGATGGCGCTGCTTTACGGCGCAATGAAACTGACCGCGACGACCTGGATCCATGTCGCCGCGTGGATCTATCTCGCCCTCACCTTGTACAAGCTGATGCGCAACCGCTCGGGGCTGCTGCGGATCACGCCTGCACGAATGGAAGTCTATCGGAATGGGCGGCAATTGGGCACGTTCCCGCTCGCACAGATCGACTCGGCGCGGCTGCGGCGGCGCAAGCTTGCGGGCGACGAATGCATGGTCACGCTGCGCGACGGGCGTCGCGCCTACCTGCCGCGAGAGGCCACGCCGCCGCTCGACCGGCTCAGCGCGATTTTCGAATCCTACGGCGTGCCGGTGGTCTGATCCCCAATCCGGGGCGGTCGCCCTCTTGCTCCCGCCCCTGCCCTGTCCTAGAAGCTTGCCCAAGCCTTTACTGACAGGATGTGGACATGCTCGACCATCTCGAATTCCAAGCCCCCGAACCCAAGGTCATTGCCGGTGCCAAATCGGATTGGGAGCTGGTGATCGGGCTTGAAGTCCACGCGCAGGTGGCCTCGAAAGCCAAACTGTTCTCGGGCGCCTCGACCAAGTTCGGTGCAGAGCCGAACTCCAATGTGGCCTTCGTTGACGCGGCGATGCCCGGCATGCTGCCGGTGATCAACGAGTTCTGCGTGGCGCAGGCCGTGCGCACGGGCCTCGGCCTCAAGGCCGATATCAACCTGCGCTCGGCCTTCGACCGGAAGAACTATTTCTACCCGGACCTGCCGCAGGGCTACCAGATCAGCCAGCTCTATCACCCCATCGTGGGCGAGGGCGAAATCATCGTCGACATGGGCCCGGGCGTCGCCCGCAAGGTCCGGATCGAGCGCATCCACCTCGAGCAGGATGCGGGCAAGTCGATCCACGACATGGATCCGCATATGTCCTTCGTGGACCTCAACCGCACCGGCGTCGCGCTGATGGAAATCGTCTCGCGCCCCGACATCCGTGGCCCCGAGGAAGCGGCGGCCTATGTCGGCAAGCTGCGCCAGATCCTGCGCTATCTGGGCACCTGCGACGGCAACATGCAGAACGGCAACCT
This sequence comes from Thioclava sp. ES.031, assembly GCF_002563775.1. Lineage (NCBI taxonomy): Bacteria > Pseudomonadati > Pseudomonadota > Alphaproteobacteria > Rhodobacterales > Paracoccaceae > Thioclava > Thioclava sp. ES.031. Next base: position 2,518,545 of record NZ_PDJO01000001.1, read on the forward strand.
GCGCGCCGACGTGAACGTCTCGATCTGCAAGCCGGGCGCTTACGAGAAATATCAGGAAACGCAGGATTTCAGCCATCTCGGCACGCGCTGCGAGATCAAGAACATGAACTCGATGCGCTTCATCCAAGCCGCGATCGAATACGAGGCGCGTCGCCAGATCGCCATCGTCGAAGACGGCGGCGAAGTGGTGCAGGAAACCCGCCTCTACGATCCCGACAAGGGCGAGACGCGCTCGATGCGTTCGAAGGAAGAGGCGCATGATTACCGCTACTTCCCCTGCCCCGACCTGCTGCCGCTGGAAATCGAGCAGGCTTGGGTCGACGATATCGGCGCTTCGATGCCGGAACTGCCCGACGAGAAGAAGGCGCGTTTCGTCAAGGAGCTGGGCCTGTCGGAATATGACGCCTCGGTGCTGACCGCAGAGGTCGAGAACGCGGATTACTTCGAGGCCGTGGTGGCCGAGGCCGGTGACGGCAAGCTCGCCGCGAACTGGGTCATCAACGAGCTGTTCGGTCGCCTGAAGAAGGAAGATCACGACATCTCGTCGAGCCCGGTCGATGCCGCGCAGCTCGGCGCGATCATCCGGCTGATCAAGTCCGACAAGATCTCGGGCAAGATCGCAAAGGACCTGTTCGAGATCGTCTATACCGAAGGCGGCGACCCCGAGAAGATCGTGGAAGAGCGCGGCATGATTCAGGTCACCGATACCGGCGCCATCGAGGCCGCCGTGGACGAGGTGATCGCCGCGAACCCCGAGCAGGTCGAGAAGGCCAAGGCCAATCCGAAACTGGCTGGCTGGTTCGTCGGTCAGGTCATCAAGGCTTCGGGCGGCAAGGCCAACCCCAAGGCGGTCAACCAAATCGTCGCGCAGAAGCTGGGGCTGTAAGCCTTGCAAACCATTCCGATCAAGGCGCCTTCGGGCGCCTTTTTCATGTCGGGACGGAAAGAATTCGGGAACAAGTCTTCGCGCTTGTGGCTTGGGGTGACGCGCCCTAGGCTCACGCGGGCGTGATTGGGAAAGGGTTTGCGATGAGTGGCTTGCTGGCATTGCTGGATGACGTGGCGGGGATCGCCAAGGTGGCGGCGACCTCGATCGACGATGCGGCAGGTCAGGCGGCCAAGGCAGGTTCGAAAGCCGCTGGCGCGCTGATCGACGATGCCGCCGTCACGCCGAAATATGTCCACGGCTTCAAGCCCGCCCGCGAATTGCCGATCGTGGGGAAAATCGCGCTCGGCTCGATCAAGAACAAGCTGATCTTCCTGCTGCCAGCGGCGCTGCTGCTCTCTGCCTTCGCGCCGTGGCTGATCACGCCCTTGCTGATGCTGGGCGGCTCTTACCTGTGTTTTGAGGGCGCGGAGAAGGTCTATCACCTGTTCAAACCGCATGAGCCGGACGCCGAGGGCCATGTCGCGGCGGAGACCGCCGACCACCTCGAGGAAAAGCGCGTCAAAGCCGCGGTGAAGACCGATTTCATCCTCTCCGCCGAGATCATGACCATCGGCCTTGCCGCCCTGCCCTCGGGCCAACCGATCTGGATGGAGGCGATCGCGCTTGCGATCATCGGCATCGGCGTGACGGTGCTGGTCTATGGCTCGGTCGCGTTGATCGTGAAAGCCGATGATGCGGGGCTCTGGCTGGCCGAGAACGCGAACCTTTCTGCGACCCGAGCCTTCGGGCGCGGCATGGTGAAAGTCATGCCATGGCTGATGAAGACCCTGATGATCGTCGGCACCGCGGCGATGATCTGGGTCGGCGGCAATATCGTGCTGCACGGTCTGGCAGAGCTTGGCTGGCACGCGCCCTATGACTGGATCCACCATCAGGCCGAGGCCGCAGCCCATGCGGCAGGCACGGCGGAAGGCTTCGTCAGCTGGGCCATCACCGCATTCTTCGACGGCATCTTCGGGCTGATCTACGGTCTGGTCCTGATCCCCGTCGTCACCCGGATCATCCAGCCGATCTACCGCGCCGTTACCGGCAAGGAAAAGCCCGCGCACTGAGCGCAAGCGGACAGGTTGAGGCCACCCGCGCCGCCCGATAGGCTGGGCGCGAACAGATCGCAGGGAGCGCAGATGACCGAGTATTTCGAGACCCAAGAAGGCCGCCGCATCGCCTATAACCTGACGCCAGGCAAAGGGCCGGGCGTGGTGTTCCTCGGCGGGTTCAAATCCGACATGGAAGGCACGAAGGCGCTGGCGCTCGAGGACTGGGCCAAGCGCGAAGGCCGCGCCTTCCTGCGCTTCGACTATTCCGGCCACGGTGTCTCGGACGGCGCATTCGAGGACGGCGCCATCGGCGACTGGTTCGAGGATGCGCGCGACGTGATCATGGCCAAGACCGAAGGCCCGCAGATCCTCGTGGGCTCCTCGATGGGCGGCTGGATCTCGCTTCTGATGTCACGCGAACATCCCGAGAAAGTCGCAGGCCTCGTCACCATCGCCGCCGCCCCCGATTTCACCGAAGACGGCTATTGGGCGAGCTTCGACAAGGAAACCCGGCACAAGCTGGAGAGCGAAGGCTCCATCGCGATCCCGTCGGATTACGGCGAGCCCTATGTCATCACGCGCCGCCTGATCAACGAGGGCCGCGAGCGGCTGGTGCTGCGCAGCCCGCTGGCGCTGCCCTTCCCCACGCGTTTCCTGCAAGGCACCGCCGACGAGGCCGTCAGCACCGAGACCGCGATCCGGCTGCTGGAGCATGCCGAGGGCGAGGACATGCGCCTGACCCTGGTCAAAGGCGCCGATCACCGCTTCTCGGACCCCGATTGCCTCGCGCTGATCGAGACCGCGCTGGCGGAGGTGCTCGCCCGGCTGTGATCCGCCGCTTGCGGCATTTCGATTTGCTTGGCCTCGCCCCTTGCGGCACACTCGACGCGAGAAGCGCGAAAACGCGCCGCGATTGAGGTTTCGAGCGATGCCAAGCGACCCGCTGGTCTTTCTACCCGGATTCATGTGCGACGCACGGCTGTTCTGGCACCCGCTGCAAGAGCTGTCCACCGAGCGCTCGGTGATGGTGGCGCGGCTGCGTGGCGCGACGATCGAAGAGATGGCGCAGCGGGTGCTCGACGAGGCCCCGCCGCAATTCGCGCTGGTCGGGCATTGGCTGGGCGCGATCGTCGCGATCGAAATCCTGCGCCGCGCCCCCGACCGCGTCAGTCAGGTCGCGCTGCTCGACGTCTCCCCCCTGCCCGAGATGCCGCAGGTCGCCGCCGCGCGCGAGACGCGGATCGTGAAGGCGCTCACCGGGCGGCTCGACGAGATGATGCTCGAAGAAGTCCCCGCCGAGAGCCTCGCCCCCGATCCCGGCCGCGCCGAGATTCAGGCGATGATGCTGGAGATGGCGGCAGGCTTGGGCGCCGACACGTTCGAGGTGCAATCGCGCGCCCTGATGCGCCGCCCCGACCTGCAACGCACGCTGCGCGCCACGAAAACCCGCGCGCTGCTGATGTGCGGCGAATACGACAAGATCTGCCCACCGCGCCGCCACGAATTCCTCGCCGAACTGATGCCCCACGCCGAATTTCGCCTGATCCTCGGCGCAGGCCACCTGAGCCCGCTGGAGCAACCCGAGAAGATCACCCAAGGCCTGCGCGACTGGCTGGAGGCGCCGTTATTGTTGGCGTGAGAACGCAACAACCTTCGGGGCTTCGACTTTCCGGGTTCCACGGCACTTCGGGAAATTCGTGCAGCCCAGGAAGACGTCATTCGTCTTCTTGCTACGGCGCTCGACCATCGCGGATCCGCATCGCGGACACGCATCTGTCGACGCCTGCGCTTCGACTCGCGTCCTGACGTTCTTGATGTGCTGCTGCGTGGTCCTCAAACCCCGCTCGAACCGTCGGCTTTCCAACGCCTGACATAGCGCCTCAACCTCACCCTCCGTGAGTATCACTTGGTGGGGAGACTTCAGAAAGTTGAGCATCGAGTTCCGTCGCCAGTGAACGCTGGGAGGAAACTCGGTTTTCGGGACCGCCCCACCAACGAAGACGATAACCCCCTGAACCTTGCTGCCGTCTACACCAAGACAGTCTTCAATCGCTTTGATGTGCTTGTAGTTTTGCCGCAGCGGATTCTGAAACTTGGTCTTTTTCTTATAGAGAACCTGCGTCCACTGAGATTGCCTCTCCGCACCGAATATCCAACCGCTCATGTTCTTGGTCTCAATCACGAACACGCCGCTCCGCGAAATGAGGACATGATCGATTTGCGTTGTCCCGTCCTTCACGGGCAGGGTCACATCATCGAAAAGATGCATACCCCCTTCTTCAGCGAGCTTCTTGAGCCCTTTGCTGACGTAAACCTCTCCGATGAACCCCTTGAAGCGTGGGGATTTTACGATCGCGGCTAAGAGGAGGAGGAGAAGCACAACGGGGAAAAACAATGCGTCCATAATTTCGGTCTCAAAAAATCAAAGTGATTTTCCGATCATGCGCCGAAACCCGTCAAAACGATGGCGAAGTCGCGAATAAAAAAGCGCTGCCGAAGCAGCGCTTTTCTAAAACTCTCGCGAAGGTCGAAGTCTCACCCCGCCTCGGCCGTCTTCACCGGCTTCTTGCGGATCGGCGTGACCGTCGCGGGCTTGCCCTTCCCGGGCGCGGGGTTATCCGCGTTCTCATCGATGAAATCGAGCACCAGCGGGCGGATGTTGTTGCGCCAGCTGGAGCCTGCGAAGATGCCGTAATGGCCTGCGCCGGGCTCGAGATGTTGCTGCTTCATCGAATCCGGCACGCCCGAGCACAGATCGAGCGCGGCGACGCATTGGCCGGGGGCGGAGATATCGTCCTTCTCGCCCTCCACGGTCTTCACCGCGACCTTGGTGATCTTCGAGATATCGACCATCTTGCCCGCGACTTCGAAGCGGTTCTGGGCGATCTCGAGCCCCTTGAAGATGCGCTCGACGGTGGAGAGGTAGAACTCCGCCGTCATATCCATCACCGCGAGATACTCGTCATAGAAGCGGTAATGCTTGTCATGCTCGGAGCCTTCGCCCTGCGCCTCGCTCCAGATCTTCTCCTGGAAGGCCTGCGCGTGCTTGTCCATGTTCATCGAGATGAACGAGGCGAGCTGCATCAGGCCCGGATAGACCAGACGGCCCGCGCCCTTGTATTTGAAGCCGACGCGCTGGATCACCATCTGCTCGAGCTGGCCCATCGTGACGCGGCGCCCGAAATCGGTGACCTCGGTGGCCTGCGCGTCGGGGTCGATCGGACCGCCGATCAGGGTCAGCGTGCGCGGCTGCGCGGCCGGGTCTTCCTCGGCCAGATAGGCGGTCGCGGCCAGCGCGAGCGGTGCCGGCTGACACACGGCGATCACGTTGCAGTCAGGGCCCATCTTCTTCATGAAATCGACAAGATAGAGGGTATAATCCTCGATATCGAACTTGCCTTCGGACACGGGGATGTCGCGCGCATTATGCCAATCGGTCACCCACACATCCGCATCGGGCAGCAGCGAGGCCACGGTCGAGCGCAGCAGCGTCGCGTAATGGCCCGACATCGGCGCCACCAGCAGGATGCGCCGCTCCATCGGCTCGCGACCGTGGACGTTGAAATGCACGAGGCTGCCGAAGGGCTTGTCGAGCACGGTCTCGACCTCGACGAGGTGATCGCGCCCGTCTTCGGCTGCGATCGAATGGATGCCCCAGTCGGGCTTGATCACCATCCGTGCGAACGAGCGCTCCGTCACGCGGCCCCAGGCCGACATGATCTTGAACATCGGATGCGGGGCGAGACCCCAGACCGGGTAGGAGGCCATGGCGCGCGCCGAGGCGCCCATCCACTCGTTCGTGTTCCTGAAGGTCTCCATCAGGTCGTAGGACATGATCGTTTTCATATGCAACTCCTCGGGGCGGGCCACGCACTCACTCGGCAATGGAAACGCCGCTTTACCCCAAGACTGCGGCGATATTATGCTGGTGCAGAGGATAGGGAGGAATATCATTTATGACAACCGAGGAGACGGACAAAATTGCTGCATCGCAGAAGATGCAAGACAATCTGGCGCGCATCGAAGAACTGACCGAGCGCATGGTCGACGCGATCGCCCATAAGCGACCGATGAATCCGGCCCTCGAAGGCCCCGGCGCCGATCTCTACATGACGTCCTCCGCCGCCATGATGAATGAGTGGCTCGAAAAACCCTCGAAAATCCTCGAAGCCCAGGTGAATTACTGGGGTCAGGCGATGAAGCATTACCTCGAAGCGCAGGAGGCGCTCGCCAAGGGCGCGTTCCGCCCGCCCGAGGACCCCGGCCCGTCCGACCCGCGCTTCGCCAATCCTCTCTGGGACAGCCACCCCTATTTCAACTACATCAAACAGCAGTATCTGATCGCGGCCAAAGGCGTGAAAGAGGCGGTCGACAAGCTCGACGATCTCGACCCGGTGGACCGTCAGCGACTGAACTACTTCTCGCGCCAGATCATCGACCTGATGGCGCCCACGAATTTCCTCGCCACCAACCCCGACGCGCTGGAGAAGGCGATCGAGACCGAGGGCGAGAGCCTCGTGAAAGGGCTCGAGAACCTCGTGCGCGACATCGAGGCGAACCGCGGCGATCTTCTGGTGACGCTGGCCGACAAGGACGCCTTCACCGTGGGCGAGAATATCGGCACGGCCGAGGGCGCGGTGGTCTATCGCAACCGCCTGTTCGAGCTGATCCAGTACACGCCGACCACCGAAAAGGTTCACAAGACCCCGCTGGTGATCTTCCCGCCCTGGATCAACCGCTTCTACATCATGGACCTGAAGCCGCAGAATTCGCTGATCCGCTGGATCGTCGATCAGGGCTTCACGCTCTTCGTGGTGAGCTGGAAGAACCCCGATCAGAGCTATGCCGATGTCGGCATGGATGACTATGTGCAGGAGGGCTACCTGACCGCGATCGACGAGGTGAAGAAGATCACCGGCGAGAAGAAGGTCAACGCGGTGGGCTACTGCATCGCGGGCACCACGCTCTCGCTGACACTGGGCCTTCTGAACAAGCGCAAGGACAAGTCGATCAACTCGGCCACCTTCTTCACCACGCTCACCGATTTCTCGGATCAGGGCGAATTCGCGGTCTTCCTGCAGGACGATTTCGTCGACGGGATCGAGCGGCAATGCAAGGCCGACGGGGTGCTCGACAGCTACTTCATGTCGCGCACCTTCTCCTATCTGCGCTCGAACGACCTGATCTATCGGCCCGCGATCCGCAGCTACATGATGGGGGAATCCCCGCCCGCCTTCGACCTGCTGTTCTGGAACGGCGACTCGACGAACCTGCCGGGCAAGATGGCGGTCGAGTATCTGCGCGGGCTCTGCCAGAAGGACCGCTTCGCGCGCGACGGCTTCGAGGTGCTGGGCGAGACGGTCAAGGTCTCGGACGTGAATGTGCCGCTTATGGCGATCGCCTGCGAGACCGACCACATCGCGCCCTGGGTCGCCTCGTTCAACGGGGTCGCGAAGATGGGATCGAAGGACAAAACCTTCATCCTGTCGCAATCGGGCCATATCGCCGGGATCGTGAACCCGCCCAGCAAGAAAAAATACGGCCATTACACCTCCGAAGCTCCGATCGCGAATCCCGACGAATGGCGCGCGCAGGCGGAATTCCACGAGGGAAGCTGGTGGCCGCGCTGGGGCGAATGGCTGGCCAAGAAGTCCGGCGCGATGGTGCCCGCACGCCAGCCCGGCGATGCAGATCACCCGGTTTTGGCTGATGCGCCCGGCACTTATGTCAAAGAGATAGTTAAGATAAAACTTTCCCGCTTGGGTTGAAAATTTCTGCAGCGCAGCAATTCTTCTCTTGAAATGCTGCGCCGCAGCATGTATATACGTTGCGTAACCCAAAGGGCCCCGCCAACGTTCCAGACCACGGGCCCCAACCCAACGGAGCACTCACATGGCTAAGACCCAAGACTACACCAAGATCATGCAGGACATGATGGCATCCTTCCCCGTCGACACCTCGAAATTCCAAGACGCTTTCAAATCGCAAGCGGCTCTGGGCGAGAAGATGTCGCAGGTGGCGCTTGAAGCTGCCGGCAAGTCGACCGAAATCTCGACCAAATGGACCAAGGGCACCATCGACAAGATGGGCGACCTGACCAAGACCAAGGAAGAGCCCGCCGATTACGCCAAGGCGATGAGCGACTTCGCATCGGCTTCGGCCGAGATGGCTGCCGAAAACATGGCCGCTTTCGCTGAAATCGCGAAAAAGGTTCAGATGGACACCGTCGAGCTGATGATGGCCGCTGGCAAGGACATGTCGGAAGAAGCCTCCGCAAACGTCAAGAAGGCGACCGCCGACATGACCGCTGCGACGAAGAAAGCCACCGCGGCTGCGAAGTAAGAATTCACCGCGGGCACCGGCTTCCTCCTCCCAGTCGGCCCCGCGTATCTCGGGCGCGCCCTCGTGGCGCGCCCTTTTTCTTTTATTGCTTTTGGCAGCGCGGCGTCACACAATCGCTGCACAAGCACAATCCGGGGAGGATCGCATCACATGGCCGAAGACGAAAAGCCCTTGCTGATCAAGCGTTACGCCAGCCGCCGTCTCTACAACACCGAGACCAGCGATTACGTGACGCTCGAAGACATCGCGAAATTCATCCGCGACGGGCGCGAGGTGCAGATTGTCGATCTGAAATCGGGCGACGACCTGACGCGGCAATATCTTCTGCAGATCGTGGCCGAGCACGAAAGCCGCGGCGAGAATGTCCTGCCGGTCGATGTGCTGACCGATCTGGTGCGCTCCTATACGGGGGCGGCGCAATCGGTGGTGCCGCAATTCCTCGCAGCCAGCTTCGAGATGCTGCGCGAGGGGCACTCGCAGATGCTCGAGAATATGAACAAGATGCCGAATCCCATGTCCTCCATGCCGGGCTTCGAGGCGCTGCAGGCGCAGCAACAGGCCTTCTTGCAGAACATGATGGCCGGCTGGGGCACGGCAGGCTCGTCCGGCCCCGCGCCCGAGAGCGGCGATGATCGCGGCGAGTTGGACTCGATCAAGAAACAGCTCGCCGATCTGCAGAGCAAGCTCAACAAGATGTAAGCGAGAGGCGCCCGAGCGGCGCCTTTTTCTTGGCCCATAGCCAAGGGGGCGCTGCCCCCTCGGTGCTGCGCACCTCACCCCCGGGATATTTTGACCAAAACGAAGGGGCAGCCGCCTCTGGTCTTCGCCTTGGCCGAAATATCCCGGGGGAGCGCGTCAGCGCGGGGGCAGCGCCCCCTCCTGCGTTTTGTCGCCCTCCGGCGACGGGGGCAGCCCCCCCCCTGCGACATCTCCCCCTGCCCCGCCCCATTGACAGCCGCGCGCGAGCCGCGCAAAAGGCTCGGGAACCATATATCCCGCAACCGGGCGTTCCGTGGGCGCCAAACCGACGAGGAGGACGACATGTCCCAGATCTCCCTCACCTTTCCCGATGGCAATTCGCGCGACTACGACGCGGGCGTGACGCCGGCCGAAGTGGCCGCCTCGATCGCACCATCGCTGGCGAAGAAAGCGATCTCCGCGCAAGTGAATGACGCGCATTGGGATCTGCAATGGCCGATCCAGGAAGACGCGCAGATCGCCATCAACACGATGCAGGATGACGGCCCCGCGCTGGAGCTGATCCGCCACGACCTCGCCCATATCATGGCCCGCGCCGTGCAGGAGCTCTATCCCGGCGTGAAGGTCACGATCGGCCCGGTCCGCGACAATGGCTGGTTCTACGACTTCGACCGCGAAGAGCCCTTCACGCCCGAAGACCTCGGCGCGATCGAGAAGAAGATGCGCGAGATCATCAACGCGCGCGACGCCATCAAGACCGAGGTCTGGAGCCGCAAACACGCGATCGACCACTATCTGACGACGAACGAGCCCTACAAGGTCGAGCTGATCAACCGGATCCCGCAAGGCGAGGACATCCGGATGTATTGGCACGGCAACTGGCAGGATCTCTGCCGCGGTCCGCACCTGCAGCATACCGGTCAGGTTCCGGCGGATGCGTTCAAGCTGACCCATGTCGCGGGCGCCTATTGGCTGGGCGATTCCAGCCGTCCGATGCTGCAGCGCATCTATGGCGTGGCCTTCAAAAACAAGAAGGACCTCAACGCCTGGGTCACGATGATGGAGGAGGCCGCCAAGCGCGACCACCGCAAGCTCGGCCGCGAGATGGATCTCTTCCACATGCAGGAAGAGGCGCCGGGCCAGATCTTCTGGCACCCGAACGGCTGGACCATCTACACCGCGCTGCAGGACTACATGCGCCGCAAGCAGCGCGCCGACGGCTATGTCGAGGTGAACACGCCGCAGGTGGTGAACCGCAAGCTCTGGGAAGCCTCGGGCCACTGGGAGAACTATCAGGAGAACATGTTCATCGTCGAAGTTGACGAGGATCATGCGCGCGAGAAGACGGTCAACGCGCTCAAGCCGATGAACTGCCCCTGCCACGTCCAGATCTTCAATCAGGGCGTCAAATCCTATCGCGACCTGCCCCTGCGCATGGCCGAGTTCGGCTCCTGCGCGCGCTACGAGCCCTCGGGCGCGCTGCACGGCATCATGCGCGTGCGCGGCTTCACGCAGGACGACGCGCATATCTTCTGCACCGAAGATCAAATCGAGGTGGAAACCGAGAAATTCATCAAGTTCCTCTCGGGGATCTATGACGATCTCGGCTTCACCGACTGGCGCATCAAGCTGTCGACGCGCCCGGAAAAGCGCATCGGTAGCGATGAGAGCTGGGATTACACCGAAGCCGCGCTCGGCAATGCCTGCAAGGCCGCCGGTTACGATTACGAGATCTTCGAAGGCGAAGGCGCGTTCTACGGGCCGAAGCTGGAATTCGTGCTCACCGACGCGATCGGGCGCGACTGGCAATGCGGCACGCTGCAGGTCGACACCAACCTGCCCGAGCGGTTGGATGCGGAATTCGTGGGCTCCGATGGCGAACGCCACCGCCCCGTGATGCTGCACCGTGCGGTGCTGGGCTCGTTCGAGCGTTTCATCGGCATGCTGATCGAGAACTTCGCGGGCAAGATGCCGCTCTGGCTCGCGCCGCGTCAGGTGGTCGTGGCCTCGATCGTCTCGGATGCCGACGACTACGTGCTGGAAGTGACCGAAAAGCTGCGCGCCGCCGGTATCCGCGCCGAGGCCGACACCCGCAACGAGAAGATCAACTACAAGGTCCGCGAGCACTCGCTCGGCAAGGTCCCCTACATCTTCGCGATCGGGATGAAAGAGGTCGAGGAGCGCACGGTTTCGGTCCGCAAACTCGGCGATACCCGCACCTCCACGGTGGCGATCGACGAGATCGTGGCGCAGCTGATCACCGAATCGACGCCGCCTGATTTGCGCGAATAATCGCCAATTCAACGGCCTATCGCGAATTTTCACAGACCTGTGAGGGGCTTACGCCCCTCATGGAATGTCATTGCATTTTCGCAATTCTCGGAGAGACTTGAATATGCGTGTGTTACAGACTTTCCTACCGCCTCGCTTCTGAAAAAGGCAGCCGGAAGACCCGAAAGAGACTGGCTGCACGGCCCGGACGCAATATCGCGCCGGGAGACTACGAAGGAGAAGACGGTAATGGCCACTGGCACCGTGAAATGGTTCAATTCCACCAAGGGTTACGGCTTCATCGCGCCCGACGAAGGCGGCAAGGACGTGTTCGTGCACATCTCTGCTGTCGAACGTGCGGGTCTCAAGGGGCTCGATGACAATCAGAAGATCCAATATGAGCTGCAGTCGGGTCGCGACGGCCGCTCCTCGGCATCGGATCTGGTCCTGCTCTGATCGGGTGATCGGACGGTAAGAATTTGAAACGGCGCGCATCGCAGGATGCGCGCCGTTTTTCTGTCTCAGCCTTCGGAGAGAGGCGCCCCTCTCAGAGCCATTCGGCCTGCGTGGCCTTCGCCCAGCCCAGCGTGAGCTTGTCACCCTCGCGGATCACCGGGCGCTTCATCAGCGCAGGGTGTTCGCCCAGCAGATCGGCGACAGGCTTTTCGCGCTCATCCTCGGGCAGGTTGCGCCACGTCGTGGAGGCGCGGTTGACGATCTTGTCGCCGAAGGCCGCCTCGAATTCCGCGACCTCGGCCCCCGTCAAAGGCTCGGCCCGCACGTCGCGGAACTGCACATCGCGCCCGGCCGCTTCCAGCGCTTTGCGCGCCTTGCGCACCGTGTCGCAGGTCGAAATCCCGTAAACGATCATATCCCCTCCTCCAGCGCGCCGTTATCCAGATGCAGCACACGGTCCATCTTGGCGGCGAGTTCCATGTTATGCGTCGCGATCAGCGCCGACAGGCCCGTCTCGCGCACCAGCCCCATCAGCACGTCGAACACCGTATCCGAGGTGGCGGGGTCGAGATTGCCGGTGGGCTCGTCGGCCAGCAACAGGCTCGGCCCGTTCGCGAGCGCCCGGCAGAACGCCACACGCTGCTGCTCGCCCCCCGATAGCGCCGAGGGGCGGTGATCCATCCGGCCCGCCATGCCGACGCGGCTCAGCAGGTCCTTGGCCCGCTCTTCCGCGGCCTTGCGGCTGACGCCATTGGCCAGCTGCGGCAGCACGATATTCTCGACCGCCGAGAACTCCGGCAGCAGGTGGTGAAACTGGTAGACGAAGCCCAGCTTCTCGCGCCGCGCGGCCGTGCGTTTGCCATCGCGCGCACCGGTCAGGTCTTCGCCGTCGATCAGAACCCGGCCGGAATCGGGCGTGTCCAGCAGCCCCGCGATATGCAGAAGCGTCGATTTCCCCGCCCCCGAGGGCGCGACCAGCGCCACGACCTGCCCTTTCGGAATGGTCAGATCGAGACCTTTGAGCACCGTGATCTCGTTCGGCTTGCCCCGGTTGTAGCACTTTTCCAACTGTTCGCAGATCAGCACGTCATTCATAGCGCAGCGCCTCCACCGGGTTCATGCGCGCAGCACGGCGCGCCGGGAAGATGGTCACGATGAAGCTCAGCGTCAGCGACAGCGCCACCGCCTTGGTCACGTCCCAGGGCTGCAATTTCGCGGGCAGATGATAGATGCCACGGATCGACGGATCCCAGGCATCGCCGCCATTGAGCCAGTTCACGAAGCCCATGACATGGTCGATATTCACCGAGAACAGCACCCCGATCCCCAGACCGGCCAGCGTCCCGATCACCCCGGTGAAAGCCCCGCACAGGAAGAAGACCCGCAGGATCGAGCCCTCGCTAAGCCCCATCGTGCGCAGGATGCCGATATCGCGGCCCTTGTTCTTCACCAGCATGATCAGCCCCGAGGTGATATTCATCGACGCGATCAGCACGAGGATCGAGAGGATGATGAACATCACGTTATCCTCGACCGAGAGCGCGCGCAGGAAGCTCGACGAGGCGTCCTTCCACGTCCACAAAAGCGTGCCCTTCCCGCTCGCATCCATGATCGCGGGCTCCCATTCGGCGATGCGCTCGGGATCGGCCACGTCGACGTCGATCTCATCCACCCCGCCCTCGCGGTTGAAGAAGCTCTGCGCCTCCTTGAAGGGCATATAAAGCCGGGTCTGGTCGATGTCATAACGCCCGGCCGAGAACACATACGAGATCTTATAGGCGTTCACGCGCGGGCTCGTGCCCGACGGCGTCTTGGCCCCGTTGGGCGAGATCACCTTGACCGTGTCGCCCACCGTCACGCCCAGATCGCGCGCCATCCCGATGCCGATCGCGATGCCTTCACCGTAATTGTCGATATCGCCCTGCGCGTCGTCGGAATGCGCGATATTGGGGATGTTCTTCAGATCCGACAGCGCCAACCCGTAGACATCCGCCACGTTGGAGCGGTCGCCGAAGCTGACCATCGCCTGACCGCGCACGGCCGGGGCCGCGCTGACCACACCGGGGATCGCCTTGATCCGCTCGGTGCGCGCGGCATAGTCGCGGATCAGCTTGGAATAGACCCCCGAACCCTCGGCCACTTCCATCGGCGCGGAATAGACCGTGATCTGCGGGTTCGAGCCGACGATGGTCGAAACGAACTCGGCGCGGAAGCCCGCGCGCACGGCAAGCGTCGCGATCAACGCGGCGACACCAAGCGCGATGCCGATCAGGGAAATCCATGTCATGACCGAGACGCCACCTTCGGCGCGGCGCGCGCGCAGGTAGCGCCACGCGATCATGAACTCGAAACGGGAAAACGGGGCAGTGCGTGCGGCCATCGGCTCCATCCACGAAAATTCGGCGCAAGCTGGCGCGGCGGGGTCGAAAGGTCAAGCCTGCGCCCGGTCATAGCGGCGAGAGCGCGCCTGTTTCGGCTTGGTCGAAATATCCCGGGGGAGCCCGGAACGGGCGGGGGCAGAGCCCCCTATTTACAGCCCAGCGTGCCGGGCACATCCGCCAGAAGCGGCGCCATGCCCTCGGCCAGATCGGCCGGGTAATCGGTCTGCACGGAGGCCAGCACCGCCCCACCCTCGCAATCGAGCCGCTCGGTCTTGCGCAGCGTCACCTTGCCGAACGAGTCCTTGGAGCGGATTGCGAACCCGTCCTCGGTCACGTCATCCGACAGCACCGTATCGCCATCGAGCAGGATCGTGTGCAGCAGTTGTTCATGTGCCACCGTGAGGTCGGCCCCCTGATCGACATGGGCGCGCAGCGCGACATGGGCGGTCTTGTGCGGGTCGATATCGGGGGCGGAGAACAGGATCCCACCCCCCGGCATCTCGTCCGACGTCCAGCCCTGCGGCACTTTCGCCGAGATGCCGAGCGTCTCGCTCGACCACGCCACGAGCCCTTGCCCGGCGCCCTGCCCCGTGCCTTCCGCCAAAGCGGGCCCGGCGAGCATGCCCGCCGCGACCGCGCTGGCGGCAAAGATCAGATCAAAGCCCTTCATAGATGCCCACGATCTTCTCGACCGCCTCTTCCGCCGGCATCTCCTCGCTCTCGCCGGTGCGGCGGCAGGTCAGTTCCACCTTGTTGGCCGCGATCCCGCGCGGGCCGACGGTGATGCGCCACGGCAGACCGATCAGGTCCATGGTGGCGAATTTCGCGCCTGCGCGCTCTTCGCGGTCGTCATAGAGCGGGTCGAGCCCGTGATCGAGGAACGCCCGGTAGAGCGCCTCGCAGGCACTGTCGCAGCTGACATCGCCCTGCTTGAGATTGACGATACCGACATGGAACGGCGTCACGCCCTCGGGCCAGATGATGCCCTTGTCGTCGTGGTTCGCCTCGATCAGCGCGCCGACGAGACGGCTCACGCCGATCCCGTGCGAGCCCATATGGACCGGAACCTTCGTGCCATCCGGGGTCTGGACACTCGCGCCCAGCGCCTCGGAATACTGCGTGCCGAAATAGAAGATCTGACCGACCTCGATGCCGCGCGCGACGCGGCGACGCTCTTCCGGGACCTCGTTGAAGGCCGCTTCGTCATGGGTCTCGTCGGTGCGGGCATAGCGCGAGGTGAACTCCTCCAGCACGCTCTGGCACTGCGCCACGTCGTCATAATCGATCTCGCGGTCGCCGAAGGTCAGATCGGTGATCTCGCTGTCGTAGAACACTTCCGACTCGCCCGTCTCGGCCAGCACGAGGAATTCATGCGTGTAATCGCCGCCGATCGGGCCGCTATCGGCGCGCATCGGGATCGCCTGCAGGCCCATGCGCTCATAGGTGCGCAGGTAGCTGACGAGGTGGCGGTTATAGGCGTGCAGCGCGTCTTCCTTCGACAGATCGAAGTTGTAGCCGTCCTTCATCAGGAATTCGCGGCCGCGCATCACGCCGAAGCGCGGACGGATCTCGTCGCGGAATTTCCACTGGATCTGATAGAGCGTCAGCGGCAGCTGCTTGTAGCTCGACACATGCGCGCGGAAGATATCGGTGACCATTTCCTCGGCGGTGGGCGAGTAGAGCATATCGCGCCCCTGCCGGTCGGTGATGCGCAGCATCTCCTCGCCATAGCCGTCATAGCGGCCCGACTCGCGCCACAGATCGGCCGATTGCAGCGTCGGCATCTGGATCGCGAGATGGCCGGCGCGCGCCTGCTCTTCATGCACGATCTGCTCGATCCGGCGCAGCACCTTGAAGCCCATCGGCAGCCAGGAATAGATCCCGGCCTGCTGCTGCTTGATCATACCCGCACGCAGCATCAGCCGATGCGAGGCGATCTGCGCCTCGGCGGGGGTTTCTTTCAGAACGGGAAGAAAATAGCGGGACAGGCGCATGAGCGGTCCTTCGAGGGTTGGTGTCAGACGTTGCGTTTGGCCTAGAGGAAACGGGGGCGTTGGGCAAGATGGTGGCGCAGGTCGCGGGTGTCGCCTATGTGGGGGCTCCGCCCCCGGCGCATCCGCGCCTCCCCCGGGATATTTCCGCCAAGAGGAAGGGGCGCGGGCGATCCTAGCCTTGATTTCCCACCGCATTTCGCCACGTTAGAGCGAACGCATCGCTGAAAAGGACCGCGCATGGCCCTGCCTGCCCGCCAGCAAGTCACCTATTGGTCCGTCGCCGCCTTGGTGCTGGTCCTGTCGCTGTGGTGGCTGGGCAATGTCATCCTGCCCTTCATCATGGGGGGCGCGATCGCCTATTTCCTCGACCCGCTGGCCGACCGGCTGGAGAAGCTGGGGCTGAGCCGCGCGGTCTCTACCGCGATCATCGGGCTGGCGACGGTGCTGATTTTCGTCATCCTCGCGCTCGCCGTGGTGCCGATGCTGGCGCGGCAGCTGGCGCAGTTGGTCGCCCTCGCGCCCGATCTTCTGGCCTCGTTGCAGACCTTCCTGAACGAGCGTTTCCCCAATCTCCTGCACAATTCGGTCGTGAATGACACGCTCAACACGCTCGGCACCGCGATCAAGGCGCGGGGCGGCGAACTGGCGGCGACCCTGCTAAGCTCGGCGATGACGCTGGTGAATGTGGTCGTCTTCATCGTCGTGGTGCCGGTCGTGGCCTTCTACATGCTGCTCGACTGGGACCGGATGGTCGCCAAGATCGACGGCTGGCTGCCGCGCGATCACGTCCACACGATCCGCACCATCGCGACCGATATCGACCGGGTGCTCTCGGGCTTCGTGCGCGGACAGGTCACGGTCTGCCTCGTGCTGGGCACCTTCTACGCGATCGCGCTGATGGCGGCGGGGCTCGATTTCGGGCTTCTGGTGGGCTCGGTCGCAGGCGCGCTGACCTTCATCCCCTATATCGGGGCGATCATCGGCGGCGCGCTCGCCATCGGCCTCGCGCTGTTCCAGTTCTGGGGCGAGTGGTTCAATATCGGCATCGTCGCGGGCATCTTCGTGCTCGGCCAGTTTCTCGAAGGCAATTTCGTCACCCCGAAACTCGTGGGCGATTCGGTCGGGCTGCATCCGCTCTGGCTGATCTTCGCGCTGTCCGCTTTCGGTACTTTGTTCGGTTTTGTTGGCATGTTGGTCGCCGTTCCCGTCGCTGCGGTGATCGGAGTGGTTGCGCGCTTCTTCATCGACCAATATCTGCAAGGGGCGCTTTACCGAGGGCAAACGGAGCGCGAGCCGACAGCCCATTCGCCGATCTCTCTCATCAACGAGGAGACCGGGGAAGTGACGGGCGCGACCGAGACGACCGAACACGAGAGCTGAGAATGGCCGAGCAGTTGACCTTCCCGCTGCACCTGCGTTCCGCGCAGGGGCGTGAAGACTTCTTCATCTCGCCAGCCAATGCGCTGGCGGTGACGACCCTCGATGCGCCCGAAACATGGCCGCTGGGCCGGATGATCCTGATCGGGCCGGAAGGCGCGGGCAAGACGCATCTCGCGACGATCTGGGCCGATGAACAGGGCGCCGACATCTTACCCGCGCGCGAGCTGACCGAAGAGATGGCCCCTGCCCTCGTCGCGAAAGGGGCCGCCGTGATCGAACGGGCCGAGAGGCTCGGCGCGGATGAGGCGGGCCAGCGCGCGCTGTTTCACCTGCACAATCTGATGCAGGCCGAGGGTGGGCGACTTTTGCTGACCGCGCGCACGCCGCCGCGCGACTGGGGGATGACCCTGCCCGATCTGATCAGCCGGATGGAGGCGACCGCGACGGTGCGGATCACGCCCCCCGATGACGCGCTGCTGGCGGCCGTTCTGGTGAAGCTGTTCTCGGACCGGCAACTGACCGTGCCGCCGAACCTGATCGGCTGGCTGGTCACGCGGATGGACCGCTCTCTCGCGACCGCGCGCAAACTGGTCGCGGCGCTCGATCGGCAGGCGCTCGCACAACGCCGTGCGATCACCCAAAGACTGGCGGCGGAGGTTCTGGACAGTCTCGACTGAGCCGCGCAAACTGTCACGGAGCCATTACAAAATCCAACGATAAGCGCGCCATGACCCAAGCAGATTTCCTCAAGACCCCCTTCCCCACGCCAATCGCGCTGCCCGAGTCGGAGATCAGCGGCCCGGGCCGGTTCTTCAACCGCGAACTGAGTTGGCTGGCCTTCAACTGGCGGGTGCTGGAAGAGTCGCGCAATCCGCGTGTGCCGCTGTTGGAGCGCGTGCGTTTCCTGTCGATCTCGGCCACCAATCTTGACGAATTCTACACCGTGCGCGTGGCGGGCCTGATGGAGCTTGTGCGCGAGAGCAACGTGAACGCCTCCGATGACGGGCTCACCCCGGCCGAGCAGCTGGAGAAGATCAACGCCAATGCCCGGCGGCTGATGGACACCCAGCAGGCGACGTGGTCGGCGCTCAAGCGCGAGATGGAGCGCGAGGGCATCCATGTCGTGAGCCGCTCGCGGCTGACCAAGCGCGATCTCGACTTCCTCTCGGATCACTTCCTCAACAACGTCTTCCCGGTGCTTTCGCCGCTGGCGATCGACCCCGCGCACCCGTTCCCCTTCATCCCGAATACCGGCTTCTGCCTCGCGCTGGAGCTGGAGCGCGAAAGCGATCAGCGCCGGTTGCAGGCGCTCTTGCCGATCCCCGCGCAGATCGACCGTTTCGTGCGCCTGCCGGGCGAGGCGCGGTTCCTGCCGCTCGAACAGCTTCTGATGCTGCATCTGAGCTCGCTCTTCCCGGGCTACAAGGATGTGGGCTCGTGCTCGTTCCGGGTGCTGCGCGACAGCGATCTGGAAGTCGAGGACGAGGCCGAAGACCTCGTGCGCGAGTTCGAGACCGCGCTGAAACGCCGCCGCCGCGGGCAGGTCATCCGCATGTCGGTCTCCCCCGGCGCGCCCGAGGACCTGCAGGCGCTGGTGATGCGCGAGCTGCATGTCGATCCCGAAGAGGTGGTCGAGGAAAAGGGCCTCGTGGGCATCGCCGATGTGAAGGAACTGATCCTCAGCGAACGCCCCGATCTGCTCTGGCCGCCCTTCATCCCGCGCGTGCCCGAACGCGTGCAGGACCACGAGGGCGACATGTTCGCCGCGATCAAGCAGAAGGACATTCTGCTGCACCACCCCTACGAGACCTTCGATCTGGTGGTGCGCTTCATCGATCAGGCGGCGAACGATCCCAACGTGCTGGCGATCAAGCAGACGCTCTATCGGACATCGAAAGACAGCCCCGTCGTCTCCTCGCTATGTGAGGCGGCGGAGAACGGCAAGTCCGTGACCGCTCTCGTGGAGCTGAAAGCCCGCTTCGACGAGGCCGCAAATATCCGCCAGTCGCGCCGTCTGGAGCGCGCGGGCGCCCATGTCGTCTATGGCTTCATCAACTACAAGACCCACGCCAAGATCTCGACCGTGGTGCGCCGCGAGGGCGATCAGCTGGTGACCTACACCCATTACGGCACCGGCAATTACCACCCGATCACCGCGAAGATTTACACCGATCTGAGCTTCTTCACCTGCGACGCGGCACTGGGGCGCGATGCCACCAAGGTCTTCAACTACCTCTCGGGCTATGTGCAGCCCGAGGGTCTTGAGAACCTCGCCATCTCGCCGATCACGCTGAAGCCCCGCCTGCTCGACCTGATCGACCGCGAGATCGAACACGCCAAGGCGGGCAAACCGGCGGCGATCTGGGCGAAGATGAATTCGCTGATCGAATCCGACGTGATCGACGCGCTCTACCGGGCGTCGCAGGCGGGGGTAAAAATCTCGCTCGTGATCCGCGGCATCTGCGGCATCCGCCCCGGCATCAAGGGCCTGTCCGAGAATATCCGGGTTAAATCCATCGTCGGGCGTTTCCTCGAGCATTCGCGCATCGTGTGCTTCGGCAATGGCCATGCCCTTCCGTCGAACGACGCGCGGGTGTTCTTCTCCTCCGCCGACTGGATGGGGCGCAACCTCAACCGCCGGGTCGAGACGCTCGTGGAGGCCAAGAACCCCACGGTGAAGGCGCAGATCGTCAGCCAGATCATGGCGGCGAACATGGCCGACGAGGCGCAGAGCTGGATTTTGCAGCCCGATGGAAAGTTCATCCGCCACCTGCCCGACGACCGCGAGGACCTGTTCTCCTGCCACCGGTTCTTCATGGAATACCCCTCGCTCTCGGGCCGGGGTTCCGCTGGGGCAAGCGACGTTCCCGAACTTGCCCATAGCTTCGACTAGCCCTAGCTTTGGGTGCGAACGACTCGAACGGACGGGCAGATGAGCAAAGACAAAGCGGCGCCGGCAGTTGATGACAGCGACGATTGGGATCCGTTCGGCCAGCCTCTCTTCGATGACCCGTCCGTACGCGCGCTCTCGCGCGTCGGCGTCGTCGATATCGGCTCCAACTCGATCCGGATGGTGGTCTTCGACGGCGCGGCGCGCAGCCCCGCCTATTTCTTCAACGAGAAGGTCATGGCGGGTCTCGGCCAAGGGCTGGCGGAGACCGGCAAGCTAAATCCCGAGGGGCGCGAACGCGGGCTGACCGCGCTGAAACGCTTCGCCGCGCTCGCCGAGGGGATGGAGATCGGCCCGCTCACCTGCGTCGCCACCGCCGCGATGCGCGACGCCGAGGACGGCCCGCAGTTCCACGCCAAGATCGAGAAAGAGACCGGCCTCAAGGTCCATATCGTCGACGGGCTGGAAGAGGCGCGCCTCTCGGCGCAAGGGGTCCTTCTGGGCTGGCCCGAGGCAGAGGGCCTCGTCTGCGATATCGGCGGCAACTCGATGGAATTGGCCGAGATCCGCGGCGGCAAGGTCTGGCGTCGCGCCACCTCACAGCTCGGCCCCTTCCGCCTGCAGCAGATCGCGGGCGGGAAGAAGGCGATCGCCGCGCATATTCAGGCGACGATCAAGGATCTGGCCGAGAAGGTCGGCACCGAACACGAACGCATCTACCTCGTCGGCGGCTCGTGGCGCGCCATCGCGCGGCTCGACATGGAGCGGCGCGACTATCCGCTGCTGGTGCAGCACGAATACCGGATGAAGCCCGACGAGCTGGGCGAGACGATCGAGTGGATCGGGAAATCCGACATGGAGAAGCTGCGCTCCAAGACCGGCACATCTGCCGCGCGGATGGAACTCGTCCCGCTGGCCAGCCAGGTGCTGCGCGAGTTGATCGCCACCTTCCAGCCCAAGGAGATCGACGTCTCCGCCTACGGCATCCGCGAAGGGCTCCTCTACGAGCAGATGCCCGAACGGCTGCGCCGCCGCGATCCGCTGGTGGAAGCCGCGCGTCATACCGAGCGCGTGATGAGCCGGATGCCCGGCTTCGGCAAGAAGCTCCACGCCTTCATCGAACCGATCTTCGGGCCGCTCCCGCCCGAGAAATTCCGCCTCGTGCGCGCGGCTTGTCTGCTGCATGACACGACATGGCGCACCCATCCCGATTACCGCGCCGAGGCCTGTTTCGAGAACGTCACCCGCGCGAACTATTCGGCCATGTCCCACCCCGAGCGGATCTGGCTCGGCGTGGCGCTCCTGCACCGCTACAAGAACTCGCGCAATGGCTCGCGGCTGGAGCCGTTCCTACCGCTGCTGACGGAAGAGCAGATTCAGGAGGCCGAGGTTCTGGGCAAGGCGATGCGCTTCGGCTCGATGTTCGCGACCCACAGCCCGGCCGATGCGGGCGAGCTGAAATATTCGGCCAAGAAGGGCGAGCTGGAACTGAAGCTGACCAAGCGCGGCAAGGCACTGATGGGCGAGGTCGCCGAGTCGCGCTTCCGCTCGCTCGCGAATGCGCTGAAGGCCGAGCCGATCATCACGGATTAGAGCTCGATCCCACCCTCCGGGATCTCGACCGGCCCACCTTGGTTCGGGTCGTCTTTCTGCGGCGCGTCTTCCGGCGGCTCGGTCATCAAAGGCGGCGGCGGCGGCGCGTCTGGGCTCCGCCGCATGATGATATCGCCATTGGGTAGCCGCTCGGGCGCCCCGTAATTCGCCATATCGTCGACTAGCGCGAGGAACTGGCGCAGCTTCGGCCCCAACTGGGCCGCGGCCTCCCCCAAGCCCTTCTGCATCTCGTCGAGCTGCGGCTTCATCTCGTCCATCAGCCCGCGAAACAGCGTCTGCGCCCCCTCCTGCAGCAGGGAGAACCCGCGATCGACATCGCCGCCCTCCTCCTGCGCGGAGACGGGCGTTGCCAGAAGGGCGAGCGACAAAGCGAGGGCAAGTGGCTGTTTCATACCCCCGATCCTACGCGCAAGCGGCGCGAAAATCACGCCCCCGAGATCACTCGATATCGACCGAGACGGGAAAATGGTCGGAGGCCTGCAAAAGCGCCTCGCGCAATTCGGGCACGCGGTAGATATGCGGGTCGTCGAACGGGTGCCAGATACGCCACTCCCGCGCCCGTGCCGCCAGATCGGGCGAGAGCATCACATAATCCAGCATGGCCGAAAAATACTGCTTCTGATCGACGAGGTAGAACCGCGCGGAACTCGGGGCTGCCGCCGTGTGATGGGCTTTCGACAGCCGCGCATGAGGATCGTGCAGCCGCTCCGCGTCCGGGCCGCCCTCGCCCGCGACGATCTCCACGCCCGAGCGCCCGAACAGCTTCTCGTATTCGTCGAGCCCGGGACCGTCGTTGAAATCGCCCAGCACGATCAGGCTATCGCCCGCCGCCAGATGCTCCTCCACGCGGCCCCGGATCCAGATCGACTGCGCCAATTGCTTGCGCCGGTTCTCTATCGCCATGCGGGTCGCCGTCTCCAGGCTCGTCGCGCCATGCGGGGCTTTCGACTTCACATGCACGCCGATCATCCGTATCACCTCCCTCGACCGCGTCCCCAGAGCCACCTCCAGAGGCGGCTTGGAAAAGCTGACCGTATCCATCCGCGCATCGATATCGAGGTCGATCCGCAGGCTGCCATCGAAGCGCGGCCACGCCTCCGAGCTTTGCGGATCATGCCGCGCCGTCACGACATCGGGGTCGTAGAGCAGCGCCAGTTCCTGCTGCGTATCGTTGGAAAAACCCAAGAGCGCGCGACGCTGGCGCAGCCCGAACCGCTCCGCGAAGCCTTCGAGCATATCCACCGTCTTGTGGCGATGATTGTCGTCGGGCGCCTCGACCACCAGAAGCACATCGGCCTCCAGCGCGCTCATCACGATCGCGATCGCGCCGGTCTGCTGGCTGCGCGTCACATTGTAGCGCGCCGACCATTCACTATCGTCGAGAAGCGCCCCGTTGCGGGCGAAAAGGCTGTTGAACCACTCGATATTCCAAGTGGCGATCCGCATCACGCCTCCGCATGGCTGGCGCGGATTTCCTCCCAGGCCTTGTTGAGCGCGATGACGCGCGCCTCGGAGAGCTGCACCGCTTCCTCAGGCAGACCACGGGCAATCGCCCGGTCGGGATGCGCCTCGCGCACCTTGTTGCGCCAGACCTTGCGCACCTGATCGAGCGGCGTGCCCGGCTCGACCTCCAGTACGGTCCACGGATCGGGATCGGCATCGTCGACGAAGGCCGACCGCATCGCACGGAAACAGCATTCCTCGAGCCCGAATATCCGCGCGACCTCCAGCAGGAAGGCATCCTCGCCCTCGTGGTAATCGCCATCGGCCAGCGCGATGAAGAACAGCCCTTCGAGAACGTCTTTCAGAACGTCCGCGCCGGGGCCGAACATATTGGCGATCTTGCGGGCATAGGCGTCGAAACCCGCCACATCGGTCCGCGCCATGTTGAAGACGCGCGCGGCATTGGCTTCCTCTTCCGGCGGGATCTGGAAAATCCGCCGGAACGCCGCCACCTCGTCGCGCGTGACCTGCCCATCGGCCTTCGCCATCTTCGCCCCGAGCGCAATCACCGCGATGGTGAAGGCAACCGAGCGTTCCGGCGGCTGGCGCAGGTTGTCGAAGACCGTCGACAGCGCCTCACCCCGCCCGAGAGCGGAGAGCGCCTGCGCGATACGCGACCAAAGGGAGATGGGCTTGTCCATGGTTCAAGTCTAGCCGCGCTGCGGCGGAAATGCACCCGCGCAAATCCGCCCTGTGATTAAATCGTTGTAATGTTTTGAAATGACTGGCGGCGCGCAGGGTTCCCCCGCGCGCCGCTCGAAAACCAAGCGAAGGCAGTACTTCGCTCTTGTCAAAATATCCCGGGGGGCGCGTCAGCGCGGGGGCAGCGCCCCCTCCTGCTTCGGCTCCTCCGGCGAACGGCTGCCTCAGGCCCGCGCCTGACGAACGATGTCGAGGATCTCGCGCGCGGCCAGCGGGATGTTCGTCCCCGGCCCGAAGATCGCCTTCACGCCCGCCTTCTTGAGGTAGTCGTAATCCTGCTGCGGGATCACGCCGCCGCAGATCACGATGATATCCTCGGCGCCCTTCTCCTTGAGCGCCTCGATCAGCTTCGGTGCCAGCGTCTTGTGACCCGCCGCCTGCGACGAAATCCCGACCACATGCACGTCGTTGTCGATCGCGTCCTGGGCTGCTTCTTCCGGCGTCTGGAACAGCGGGCCCACATCGACGTCGAAGCCGATATCGGCGAAGGCCGTCGCGATCACCTTGGCGCCGCGGTCGTGGCCGTCCTGACCCATCTTCACCACCAGCATCCGCGGGCGGCGGCCCTCTTCCTCGGCGAAGGTCTCGACATCCTTCTGGATCTGCGCGAAGCCCTCGTCGCCGTCATAGGCCGCGCCATAGACACCGGCGAGCGTCTTCACCTCGGCGCGGTGACGTCCGAACACCTTTTCCATCGCCATCGAAATTTCTCCCACAGAGGCTCGGGCGCGGGCAGCTTCCACTGCCGCCTCGAGCAGGTTGCCACCCTCGGAGGCGCGGCGCGTCAGTTCCGTCAGCGCCGCCTCGCAAGCCGCCTCGTCGCGGCTGGCTCGCATCTTCTCGAGTCGCGCGATCTGGTTGTCGCGCACCTTCGCATTGTCGATGTCGAGGATATCCAGCTCGTCCTCGGTCTCGCGGCGATACTTGTTCACCCCGACCACGACATCCTCGCCCCGGTCGATCAGCGCCTGACGCCGGGCGGCGGTCTCCTCGATGCGCAGCTTGGGCATGCCCGAGGCCACGGCCTTGGTCATGCCGCCCATCTCCTCGACCTCCTCGATCAGCTCCCAGGCCTTCTCGGCCAGTTCCGCCGTGAGGCTTTCGACGTAGTAGGAGCCCGCGAGCGGATCGACCACGTTGGTGATCCCGGTCTCTTCCTGCAAGATCAGCTGCGTGTTGCGCGCGATCCGGGCCGAGAACTCGGTGGGCAGCGCGATCGCCTCGTCCAGCGCGTTGGTGTGCAGCGACTGCGTGCCGCCAAGCGCCGCCGACATCGCCTCATAGGCGGTGCGGATCACGTTGTTATAGGGGTCCTGCTCGGCCAGCGAGACGCCCGAAGTCTGGCAGTGGGTGCGCAGCATCGAGCTTTGCGGCTTCTTCGGCTCGAACTCTTCCATGATCCGGCTCCACAGCAGGCGCGCCGCGCGCAGCTTGGCGGCCTCCATGAAGAAGTTCATCCCGATCGCGAAGAAGAAGCTCAGACGGCCCGCGAACTTGTCGACATCCATCCCCGCCTTGATCGCGGTGCGCACGTATTCGCGCCCGTCCGCCAGCGTGTAGGCCAGCTCCTGCACGAGGTTCGCACCCGCCTCCTGCATGTGGTAGCCCGAGATCGAGATCGAGTTGAAGCGCGGCATCTCGTTCGAGGTGTATTCGATGATATCCGCGATGATCCGCATCGAAGGCTCGGGCGGATAGATATAGGTGTTGCGGACCATGAACTCCTTGAGGATGTCGTTCTGAATCGTGCCCGACAGAACGCTGCGGTCATGGCCCTGCTCTTCGCCGGTCACGATGAAATTCGCGAGGATCGGGATCACCGCGCCATTCATCGTCATCGAGACCGAAATCTGATCGAGCGGGATACCGTCGAAGAGAATCTTCATATCCTCGACGCTATCGATCGCCACGCCCGCCTTGCCGACATCGCCGACAACGCGCGGGTGATCGGAGTCATAGCCGCGGTGGGTGGCGAGGTCGAAGGCCACCGACACGCCCTGCTGACCGGCGGCGAGCGCCTTGCGGTAGAAGGCGTTCGACTCCTCGGCGGTCGAGAAACCCGCATATTGCCGGATCGTCCACGGACGGCCCGCATACATCGTGGCGCGCGGCCCACGCGTGAAGGGCGAAAGGCCCGGCATGGTGCCCAGATGGTCGAGCCCCTCCACGTCCTCTTCGGTGTAAAGCGGCTTGACCGCGATCCCTTCGAGCGTGTTCCAGGTCAGGTCGTCGAACGGCCTGCCACGCAGTTCCTTCTCGGCGAGCTTACGCCAGTCCTCTTTCTTGTCCGTCATGGCCAAATCCTTCTTCCACTGTCGCCGCGGCGGGTGTCTTCCCCGCATCTTCGGCCGTCATTTCCACGAAATTCAGTCCCGGCGGCGCGCAGCGCAACCAGGTCAGATCCTCCAGATAGCGGGCGGTCATCTGCGCGCGCTGCGCCTGATCGAAAGGCATCCAGCGCCCCGGCCCGGCCGCGACGTGGTGCCCGGCGCGCAGCAGGCCCTCGCGCAGCGCCCCGCGCCCCGGGGCCGCGTTGCGCTGCCTGCGGGCATCGAACAGCCCGGCAGGCAGGCCTTCGCCCGGCACAAGCGCCTGAAGCTGCGCCTGCGGCGCCGCCCCCAGCGCCTCATGGCTCCACACCGTGACGGGCGCCCCAAGCGCGGTCTGCGCCTGCGCGATCACCTCCGGCCAACCGCGCGGATGATCGGCAAGCCGCGCGAGCCCGCGCGCATCGGGCAGGCTAGCGCCCCGCCCCGCCATCACCGACAGAACCGAGGACCACCACATATCATAGCGCCGCATCGACAGTGCCACGCCGCCCAGATGCGTGCCCAGCACCTGCCGCGCGCGCTCCAGCCGTCCTGCCGCATCCGGATAGAGCGTCAGCATATCCACGCAATGCGGCATCGCGCCCAGCAGGTTCTCCTCCGAGATCACCAGATGGCGCATCCCCTGATCGGCGAGCCGGTCCAACTCGAACGCCAGCGCGGTTCGCAGCCGCGACAGCGCCGTCCCATCCTCCGGCGTCACCAGATCGGGGCGCTTCACCAGCCCCGAGAACAGCCCCGCCCGCGTCCGGTCCGGCCCCCAATAGGCGATCCCGCTCGCGGCCAGCGCGTCGGCGTTTTGCAGCATCCACGCCTGAAACGTCGTCGTCGCGGTGCGATGCGCCCCGATATGCAAAATGACATCCATGCCCGGCCCCCACGGCCCCGGGTCCAAGCGGCACCCCGCCGCAGCCCCGAAAACCCGGCGCCAGTCTGCACCGCGATTCCTTGCGGCGCGCTTAAAGACCGCATTTCGCGAAAATTCGCACGGTCCGGCATGGTGCGAGGGAGCTCGCGCGCATATATCAGGAACGAGAGAGGAGCCCATGACCCGTCTATTATCCCTTGGACTCGCTGCATTTCTTGCGCTGACGCCCTTTGCGGTCGCAGCCCAGGACAGCACCGTCGATCTCGCCGTGGCAGAGCCCGAGGTCACGCCCCCCTTCGCACCGGTCGATGGGGCGGATGCGGATCTGGACGCGTTCGTCTGGCAGAAACGGCCCATCGTCGTCTTCGCCGACAGCCCGCTCGACCCGGCCTTCAAGGAGCAGATCCGGTATCTGAAGGACCATTGGGCGGAACTGGCCCGGCGCGACGTCGTCGTCATCACCGACACCACGCCCGATCCGGCCAGCGACGTGCGGCGCACGCTGCGCCCGCGCGGGTTTTCCCTCGTCATCATCGCCAAGGACGGCACGGTGAACCTGCGCAAGCCCGCCCCGTGGGACGCGCGCGAGATCGTCCGCTCGATCGACAAGATGCCGATCCGGCGCGACGAGATCCGCGAAGAGCGCGGCTTCTGACCACATCCCCGCACACCACCGCGCGCCAATAGATCGCGCCCCGCCGTGGCGGGGTGAGCCGGTCGCCCGGCCTCCCTATGCCACGGCGCGGGCGTCACTTATTCGAACTCCATGATGATGTCGTCGACGGCAAGGCTCGCGCCCGCCTCGGCGTTGATCTTCTTCACGGTGCCCTTCTTCTCGGCGCGCAGGATGTTTTCCATCTTCATCGCCTCGACGGTGGCCAGCGGCTGTCCTTCCTGCACTTCCGCGCCTTCCTCGACCGAGATCTTCACGACGAGACCCGGCATCGGGCAGAGCAGGAATTTCGAGGTATCCGGCGGCAGTTTCACCGGCATCAGCTGTGCAAGCTCGAACTGGCGCGGCGTGCGGACATGGACCTTCAGATCGGCGCCACGCACCCGGATGCGGAAGCCCATCGGGATCTTGCCGACTTTCAGCACCAGCGGCGCCCCGTTCACGGTCAGCTCGGCCAGCGGGTCGCCCGGCGTCCAGTCGCTCTCGACACGCATCTCCTCGCCATCCTCGAAGATAATGGTGGAGCCATGGCGATCCGCGTTCACCTTGAGTTTGAAATCCTCATCCTGCAGCGAGACCGCCCAATCCACGCCGACCTTGCGTTCATGGTTGCCGAGCGTGCCGGAGATCTTCGTGCGCCGGATCTCGGCCACGCGCTCCATCGCGGCGGTCGCGGCCGCGACCTTGCGCAGCATCCCCGCGTCCAGCGTCACACCGTTGAACCCTTCGGGATATTCCTCTTCGATGAAGGCGGTGGTGATGTTGCCGGTCACGAAGCGCTCGTGATCCATCACCGCGGCACAGAACGGCAGGTTGTGACCGATGCCCTCGACCTCGAACATATCGAGCGCAAGACGCATCTCTTCGATCGCCTCGCCACGGCTCGGCGCCCAGGTGCAGAGCTTGGCGATCATCGGGTCGTAGAACATCGAAATCTCGCCGCCCTCGAAGACGCCGGTATCGTTGCGCACGATGCCGCCCGAGGCGGTCTTGCCTTCCACCGGCGGGCGGTAGCGGGTCAGACGCCCGATCGAGGGCAGGAAGTTGCGATAGGGATCTTCGGCATAGAGGCGGCTCTCGATCGCCCAGCCGTTGATGCCGATATCTTCCTGTTTCATCGGAAGTTTCTCGCCATCGGCGACGCGGATCATCTGCTCGACGAGGTCGATGCCGGTGATCAGCTCGGTGACCGGGTGTTCCACCTGAAGACGGGTGTTCATCTCGAGGAAGTAGAAGTTCTTCTCCCCATCGACGATGAATTCCACCGTGCCCGCGCTGCAGTAATCCACCGCTTTCGACAGGGCCACAGCCTGCTCGCCCATCGCCTTGCGCGTCTCAGGGTCGAGGAAGGGCGACGGCGCCTCTTCGATGACCTTCTGGTTGCGGCGCTGGATCGAGCATTCGCGCTCGTTCAGGTAGACGCAGTTGCCGTGCTTGTCGGCGAGCACCTGAATCTCGATGTGGCGCGGTTGCGTCACGAATTTCTCGATGAAGATACGGTCGTCGCCGAAGCTGTTCGCGGCCTCGTTCTTCGAGGACTGGAAGCCCTCGCGCGCCTCATCGGCGTTCCACGCGATGCGCATCCCCTTGCCGCCGCCACCGGCGGAAGCCTTGATCATCACCGGGTAGCCGATCTCGTCGGAGATCTTCACCGCTTCCTCGGCATCCTCGATCAGCCCCATATAGCCGGGCACGGTCGAGACGCCCGCCTCTTTCGCGAGCTTCTTCGAGGTGATCTTGTCGCCCATCGCCTCGATCGCGCCCGAGGGCGGGCCGATGAAGGCGACGCCCTCTTTCTCCAGCGCCTCGGCGAATTTCTTGTTCTCCGACAGGAAACCGTAGCCCGGGTGAACCGCCTCGGCGCCGGTCTGGCGGATCGCGTCCATGATCTTGTCGATCACGATATAGGATTGGTTCGCCGGGGGCGGGCCGATATGCACCGCCTCATCGGCCATCTGAACATGCAGCGCCTGCGCATCGGCATCGGAATAGACGGCGACCGTCTTGATCCCCATCTTCTGCGCCGACTTGATGACGCGGCAAGCGATCTCGCCACGGTTGGCGATCAGGATTTTCTTGAACATGTCAGGCCCTTCCCTTCCGGTGCGGGAGGGGCATCCCCCCGCCCCGCGTGTCGTGTTCATGATGTGAGACAAAAGAAAAACCGCCACCGGGGCGTGCAGCCCCGATGGCGGTCGGATAGCGATCGGACGCGGCGAAAGCCGCGCGGATGTGCTTAGTAGGAGCGGGTGCAGACGCCCGCGTCGTCGCAATACGTGCCTGCGAGCGCGCCGAGGGCCGCACCGGCGACGATGTTGTTGTCGGTCGCATCCGCGATGACCGCGCCGCCGGCCGCACCGGCAAGGGCGCGCTGGCCGTCGGTTTGCATGCAGCCTGCGAGAGCGAGGCCGGCAACGAGAAGAAGGATCGGGGTTTTGCGCATGGGAAACTGCCTCCAATAGCGGTTATGATTGGACACAAGTTTATCGCGGCACCGTGAAAAGCCAACGGCGAAAACGCGAGCTGAAGCCCCATAGGCAAGCAATCGCCAGTCCCCGTCGCAGCTATAGGTCGCGCCCCTTGACCCCCTAGAGAAAAAAGCTGCGGCCCGACCATAAGATCAGGCCGCAGGAATAGGGAAGGGGTAGGGATATTACGCAAGTCGCGGGTGTTGGGGACAGTACGACTTGCCCGCTCAATGTGACCGCGCGCACCGGCGATTGCAAAGGCGAAATCCCTGCAATTCCGAGGTTCGGCGGCATGCCGCCATTTCGCGCAGGACATCAGCGAAATCATGCCCAATCCTCATCCTCGTCATCATCGAAGGCGAAGGCGTCGGGATCGGCGAAGACCTCCGGGAAGGAGGCTTCCGCGCGTTTCACGTCGATTTTGAGAAGCGCCTCGTAGCTTTCGGGATCGAACGGATCCTCGGCGGCCACCACCTCGCGCCCGAAGAGCCAGCTCAACCTGCCCGCATCGAGATTGCCGCGCTCGAACGGCTCTTCGCCGAACTGCGCCCAGAGCGCGGCCATGAAGCCGGCATCGGCCTTGCGATCGCCATGGCCGCGATCGGCAAAGCGTTCACGCCGAATGAGTTTCGTCGCGCCCTTCTTGTTGGCGCGGCGAATGGTGAATTGATAATCCGTCGAGGGTAACCGCGACGGGAAACCGCGATGCTTCAGCATGACGCGCCCTCCCCTTTGAAGTTGCTGGGACGGCGCGTGCTGAGCGTTAGCGGTGCAACGCTGTTACCCGCGCGTCGGGTCGTTCGGAGTTCTGGTTGGCTGACGCGTCGATCCGCCACGCGGCTCGGGCACGCATTCGGCCGGTCGCTGCGTCGTTGCGGCCGTGGCGGTCTCGAGCGGTCCGCACTCAAGCGGACAGTCGGGTACGGAGGCCGGATATTGCGAGTCGACAAGCCGTCCGGTCGGTCGGCAGGAGCCGCCAACAGGGCCGCCATATTTGCCGGTATAGACCGGCTCCACGGTGACCGGTGCAGGCTCCGGCTTGGGCGCACAGCCCACAAGCAGGGCCGCGCAGGCCATTGCACCCAGAGAAATTCGAACCATTTCACTCTCCCCCATTCTTTGTTGGAATGGTTAGGAGCATATTCCAAAAAGCAAATTTCCGCTAGGTAAACCTGTGACGTATCGCAAAACGCCACCTCTCCCGCAGGGATCGTGGGGGCAAGGCGACGGCTGCCGCCCCGCCCCGCACGCAGATTATTTGTACTTGCCGGTGTAGGTCGGCTCGGTGGTGACGGCCACCGGCGCAGGCTCGGGCTTGGGCGCGCAGGCTGCGACGAAGGCCACGAGGCCAAGCGCGATGAGAGCTTTCGACATGTCGTTCTCCTGTCCAAGGGGGCGCCCGCCCCGATCTCGGCGAGGTCCGGCACGACCCGTTTCAATGAGGGGACCGAAATTGCTTTCCCCAAGGACAGGTTAGCCCGCAAACCCCGCTCACGAAAGCGCGATTTCGCCGTGAGCGGCCGCGCCTGCGCGCGCCCCGGCATCATGCCCTCCAAGCTGTGATCTGCGGATCCGGCCAAAGCCATCAGAAAAACTCCCAAACGCAGTTTCCGTCCTCGACGGAAAAGCTGTCGAAATATTGCACCACCTCGGGGGCGGCATCGCCGAACGGCACGATCTGGTCCGACAGGCTCACCATCACCTGCGCGGGTTCCGGACCGGGCTGCGGCAGGCGCGGCACCACCCACCCGTTGCACAGCGCCTCGATATCCTTCAGCGCGATATCGGAGGAAAGCGGACTGCGCCCTCCGATCTGCGGCGCGAGGAAGCGAAAGCGATAGGTCAGCCCGTCCGGCCCGGCCTCGTTGTGGATCACGTCGATCCACCAGACCTTCTGCCCGGACGGGACCGGGATCTCGTTGCCCTTGGTCCCCTCCGGCCCATCGCCCGGCCCCAGATCCTCACCCAGATTGCCCGGATGCATCACCGCCCCGTAATCGGGCACCGGGGTCACCTCCCGCAGCTCCTGAGCCGGCGCCGGAGACGCCAGCACCATCCCGGCGAGAGCGCCGGGCAAGAGCGTCGTGATCCTCGGCCTGCCCGTCATGCGCCTCCTCAGAGCGGGATGTTGTCGTGCTTCTTCCACGGGTTGGACAGCTTCTTCGAGCGCAGCGCCGCAAAGGCACGGGCCACCCGGCGACGCGTCGAGCGCGGCTGGATCACCTCGTCGATGAAGCCCTTCTCGGCCGCCACGAACGGGTTCGCGAACCGGTCCTCGTAATCGGCGGTGCGCTTGGCGATCTTCTCGGGTTCGCCCAGCTCCGAGCGGTAGAGAATTTCGACCGCGCCCTTGGCGCCCATCACCGCGATTTGCGCAGTCGGCCAGGCGTAGTTGAAATCGCCGCGCAGGTGCTTGGAAGACATAACGTCATAGGCCCCGCCATAGGCTTTGCGAGTGATGACGGTGACCTTCGGCACGGTCGCCTCGCCATAGGCGAACAGGAGCTTCGCGCCGTGCTTGATGACGCCGTTATATTCCTGGCTGGTGCCCGGCAGGAAGCCCGGCACGTCGACAAGCGTCAGGATCGGGATTTCGAACGCGTCGCAGAAGCGCACGAAGCGCGCGGCCTTGCGGCTGGAATCGATGTCCAGACAGCCCGCCAGCACCATCGGCTGGTTCGCAACCACACCGACCGTCTGCCCTTCGAGACGGATGAAGCCGGTGATGATATTGCCCGCGAAATCCTTTTGAATCTCGAAGAAATCCCCCTCATCGGCGATCTTCAGGATCAATTCCTTCATATCGTAGGGGGTGTTCGCGTTCGACGGCACCAGCGTGTCGAGCGACGCCTCGATCCGGTCCACCTCGTCGAAGAAGGGCCGCACCGGGGCCTTCTCGCGGTTCGACAGCGGCAGGAAGTCGATCAGGCGGCGGGTCTCGAACAGCGCCTCGACGTCGTTCTCATAGGCGCCATCGGCGACCGAGCTTTTCTTGGTGTGGGTGGTCGCGCCGCCCAGCTCCTCGGCCGTCACATGCTCGTTCGTAACCGTCTTCACCACGTCGGGGCCGGTGACGAACATGTAAGACGTGTCCTTCACCATGAAGATGAAGTCCGTCATCGCGGGCGAATAAACCGCACCGCCGGCACAGGGGCCCATGATGAGGCTGATCTGCGGCACCACGCCCGAAGCCATGATGTTGCGCTGGAACACGTCCGCATAGCCCGCAAGCGAGGCCACGCCTTCCTGAATCCGCGCACCGCCCGAATCGTTGATGCCGATCACCGGCGCACCGTTCTGCACCGCCATATCCATGATCTTGCAGATCTTCTCGGCATGGGTTTCCGACAGCGAGCCGCCGAAGACCGTGAAGTCCTGCGAGAACACATAGACCATGCGCCCGTTCACGGTGCCCCAGCCGGTAACGACGCCGTCGCCATAGGGCTTGCTCTCTTCCATCCCGAAATCGGTGCAGCGATGGGTTTTGAACATGTCGAACTCTTCGAAAGAGCCCTCGTCGAGCAGCAATTCGATCCGCTCGCGCGCGGTCAGCTTGCCCTTCTTGTGCTGCGCCTCGATGCGTTTCTCGCCGCCACCAAGGCGGGCTTCGTCGCGCCGATGCTCCAGCTCCTTCAGGATGTCTCTCATGAGGGTCCTCCGCATAATTTCCCGGCACACTATTCCGAACGCAACAATCTTACAAAGGGGATTCGAGAAAATTTGCAAATAATTGGCAAGCAACGGATAGCGAATTGCATAACTGCGAAGCCCGCCATCACTCGCAGCGTATCTCCGATTGCTCCCGCGACGCCGCCTCAGACTCGGGAAAGTTTGACGGCGAATGTTTGCAAAGCTACAAATTCATTTGCAAAGGGAGGGGCAGATGGCGACTCAGAAACTCTATGCCGGTGTGAAACTGCGCGAAACCCGCACGCGGCTCGGCCTGACCCAGAAAGCCTTCGCAGAACGGCTCGGCGTGTCGCTGCCCTATCTCAACCAGATGGAGAACAACCACCGCCCGGTCTCGGCGCAGGTCGTGCTGGCGCTGGCGAGCGAGTTCGGGCTCGACGTGACCGAGCTCTCGGCGGGCGATGCGGAGCGGCTGGTCTCGGACATGCGCGAGGCGCTGGCCGACCCGATCTTCTCCGATGGCGCGCCGCCCTTGGCCGATCTGCGGCTCGCGGCGTCCAATGCCCCGGCGCTGGCGCGGTCCTTCCTCGAGTTGCACCGCGCCTATCGCCAGACCCATGAACGCCTCGCCTCGCTCGACGAAGCCCTGGGCCGCGAGGGCGCGCAAACGGTGGTCTCCCCCTGGGAAGAGGTCCGCGACTTCTTCCACTATTGCGACAATTACATCGACGCCGTCGACCGCGCTGCCGAACGCTATTCCTGCCGCGATGGCAACCGGTTGGAGCCTATTCCTCATGCGATCGATACCCTCGCGAAACGGGGCATCGACGTGCAGTTTTCCGACATTTCGCAACTGCGCGAGCGTGACGGCAATCGCCTTCTGATCAACGCCCATGCGGGCCGCCCGACGCAGGCCTTCCAGCTGCTTCATCAAGTGGCGCTGCTAACCCAGAACGACCTGCTGGAGGCCACGCTCGACCTCGCGCGCTTCCAGTCCGACACCGCCCGCGCGATCGCCAAGATCGGCCTCGCCAACTACTTCGCGGGCGCGGCGCTGCTGCCCTACCGCCCCTTTCTGGAGGCGGCGCAGGACACGCGCCACGATCTGGAGCGGCTCTGCGACATCTTCACCGCCTCGACCGAGCAGGTCGCCCACCGGCTTTCCACCCTGCAGCGGCCCGGCGCGAAGGGCATCCCCTTCTTCTTCGTCCGCGTCGATCAGGCCGGCACGATCACCAAGCGCCACTCCGCGACCCGGCTGCAATTCGCCCGGTTCGGCGGCGCCTGCCCGCTCTGGAACGTCCACCAAGCCTTTGAGACGCCGACGAAATTCCTGCGCCAACTCGCCGAGACCCCCGATGGCGTGCGTTATCTCTGCCTCGCGCGCGACGTCTCGAAATCGGGCGGCAGCTTCACCGCGCCCGTGCGGCGTTACGCGATCTGTCTGGGCTGCGAGGTGAGCCACGCGAAGGGGCTCGTCTATGCCGACGATATGGAGCTCGGCAACCCCAAGGCCTACCAGCCGATCGGGATCTCCTGCCGAATCTGCGAGCGTAAGGACTGCCACCAGCGCTCGGTTCCGCCGCTGGAACGCCGCCTGCATGTCGATCCCGACCATCGCGGTCTTCTGCCTTACGACATCGCATAGAAAAACGCCCCGGGGCCGAAGCCTCGAGGCGTCTCACCAAAATCACTCGTTACCCTACAACTCAGGCGTCGGCGGTGCCCAGCATCCGCGCGATCTCATCCTTCACCGCGGCGCGTTGCTTGCGCAGGTCGGTCTCGGCCAAGCTGTCCATCGGCTCCACATTCGTCTCGGCCCGGTGCACGCGATCGTTGAGCGCGTCATAATCGTCCAACAATTTTGCAAAATGCGCGTTGGAGATTTTCAACTCGTGAATCCGGTCGAGTTGCGTGGGGAATTCTTCTTGCAGCGTGTGCGGCGTATTGGCCATGTCGCTCCCTTTCCTTGCTGTCGGACCGACCCTAGACCACCGCGACTCGCGCCACATTGATGCGTATCAAATCAGCCGCCCGCGCGACGCCATCCTGCGGATTTTGCCTCGGCTTCCGAGCAGAACCACCGCTCGCCCTTGGCCTCGTTGATCCGCGTGGCCGCATAAGAGCGCGTGCCCGGCAGGTGATAGAGCCGCCCGCGCCCGGAAATATTGCCTTTGATCGCGCAATTTCCCGGCGGATTCTGCATCTTGGCCGCTGCACGGACCTCTGCGGGGCGCTCTGCCGCGCCCTGCCAGACACCGAGGCCCGCGCGCCGCGCCCGGTCCTCCTGCGACACATAATCGCGCGAATATTTCCGATAGGCGAAGGCCGCCCCGCGCGCGACCATCTCGGCATTCAGGTCGCGCCCGCCTGCCCGGCAGACCGCGATCAGCCGCCCGTAGCGATCTTCCTCATCGCCCGAGCAGCGCACCCCCTGCCCCGCGAGCCGCTGCAGCTCCGCCGTGGCCGCCCGTCCGCAGGCCCAGCGCACGCCCTGCGCCGTCTTGCAGCTTTGCTTCGCCTCCGGCGCGTCGATCCCGAAAAGCCGCACCCGCGTGTTCTGGACCACCAGCGTATCGCCATCGACGACGCGCGGCAGGCCGCTCACGGTCGCCGCCGAGAGCTGCGACGCGGCGGGCACCGCCAGAAGAACGAGGAGTGAACAAATCCTTAACACACCCCAGATATCGGCGGAACTGATCTCGCACGCAACAGATTTCGTAGCTGAATGGTAAACGCGAAACTTGGGAGTCCCACATGTCCGACGCGCTCAACCTGATCGGCCGCATCCTGATCGCTCTGCTGTTCTTCGGCGGCGCGGTTCAGAAAGTCAGCGACCCGCAGATGGTGGAGGAGATGATCGGCTGGCTCGGCCTGCCCGGCTGGCTCGTCTGGCCCGTGGCGCTGTTCAACCTGATCGCGGCGCTCGGCCTGATCTTCGGCCCGAAGGTGCGGGGCTGGGCGCTGATCCTCGCCGCCTATTGCATCTTCACCAGTTGGTTTCACTGGCAGCTGCGCGCCGACCCTTGGCAGGTGACGATCTTCGTGAAGAACTGGGCGATCGCAGGCGGGCTCTTGATCCTCGCAGCGCAGGGGCCGGGGCGCTATGCCCTCAGCACCCTGCGCCGCGAGGGCCGTTAACTCAGCGCTGCGCCACCTGCCAGTTCGGCGCGATCCACGGCTCGAGATTCTCGCGCGCGAGCGGCGCGCGGCCCAGCAGGTGATCGGCCATCTTCTCGCCCACCATGATCGAGGGCGCGTTGAGGTTGCCATTGGTGATCCGCGGGAAGACCGAACTGTCGGCGACCCGCAGCCCCTCCACCCCGATCACACGCCCTTCGGGATCGACGACGGCGCTCGGATCGTCCGCCGCCCCCATCTTCGCGGTGCCGCAGGGGTGATAGGCGCTCTCGGCATGCTCGCGGATGAAGGCGTCGATCTGCTCATCCGTCTCGACCGCAGCGCCGGGCTGAATCTCGTGCTTCACATGCGCGGCCATCGGTCCTTGGGCAAAGATCTCCCGCGTCAGCCGCACGCATTTGCGGAACTCGGCCCAGTCGTCGGGATGGCTCATATAGTTGAACTTGATCTCCGGCTTGGCCTCGGGATCACCCGAACTGAGCCGCACATGCCCGCGCGATTTCGAACGCATCGGCCCGACATGCGCCTGGAAGCCATGCCCCTCGGCGGCGGCCTTGCCGTCATAGCGCACCGCGATCGGCAGGAAGTGATACTGAATGTCCGGGTAGTCGATCCCGGCATCCGAGCGAATGAAAGCGCAGCTCTCGAACTGGTTCGACGCGCCGAGCCCACCCTTGGTGAACAGCCACTGCGCACCCACACGAGCCTTGCCGTAGAGGTTCCAGTATTTGAACAGCGTCACCGGCTGTTTCGCGGCGAATTGCATATAGATCTCAAGGTGATCCTGCAGGTTCGCACCCACGCCGGGGCGATCCGCCAGCACCTCGACACCATGGTCGCGCAGATGCTCCGCCGGGCCCACCCCCGACAGCATCAGCAGCTTCGGCGTGTTGATCGAGCTCGCGGCCAGCACGACCTCGGAGCTCGCCCGGACCACCTCGATCTGCCCCTTGCGCTTGATCTCGACGCCGACAGCCTTCTTGCCTTCGAAGACGACGCGCCGCGCCAGACCGCGCACGATCCGCAGCTTGCCGGTCTTGAGCGCCGGGCGCAGATAGGCGTTGGCCGCCGACCAGCGACGCCCCTTGTAGATCGTGGCCTCCATCGGCCCGAAGCCTTCCTGCTGCTGGCCGTTGTAATCCTCGGTCACCGGGTAGCCCGCCGCCTTGCCCGCCGCGACGAAAGCGTCGAACAGCGGATTGGCGCGCGGCCCGCGCGTCACATGAAGCGGCCCCGAGCGGCCACGCCATTCGGTCTCTTCGCCGCCATGCCAATGCTCCATCCGCTTGTAATAGGGCAACACATCCGCATAGCCCCAGCCGGTTGCGCCGCTTTCTTCCCAATGGTCGAAATCGCGCGCATGGCCCCGGACATAGACCATGCCGTTGATGCTCGACGACCCGCCCAGCACCTTGCCGCGCGGGGTCGCCAGACGCCGCCCGCCCAGATGCTCTTCGGGTTCCGACTGAAAGCCCCAGTCGTAGATCCCCATATTCATCGGATAGCTCAGCGCGCCGGGCATCTGGATGAACGGCCCCGCATCCGAGCCGCCATGCTCGATCACCACGACGTCGCGCCCCGCTTCCACGAGCCGGTAGGCCAGCGCCGAGCCACCCGAGCCTGCGCCTACGATCACAAATTCTGCCGAAACACTCATCTTCATCTGGCCTCAAATACTCCGGGGGTCGCCGTTTGGTGCGCCATCGGTCCGAGGACCAACCGGCGACGGGCAGCGCCCCCAGCCGCCCCAAATTCGAACTCAGTAAGGGCTCTCGACCGGTCCCATGCCGACATAGACGGATTTGAGCTGCGTATAATGCTCCACCGCCGCGCGGGAATTCTCGCGCCCGAAGCCCGATTGCTTCACCGCGCCGAAGGGCATTTCCACCGGCGTCAGGTTATAGGCGTTGATCCATGTCGTGCCCGCCTGCAGCCGGCCGACCACGCGGTGCCCGCGCGCCAGATCGCCGGTGAACACACCCGCGGCGAGACCGAACTGCGTGTCGTTGGCCCGCGCGATCGCCTCTTCCTCGGTCTCGAAATCCAGCACCGACATGACCGGGCCGAAAATCTCCTCGCGCGCGATGGTCATGTCGTCGGTGACATCGGCGAAGACCGTGGGCTGCACGAAAAGCGGCCCCTCGTTGCCCGCAGACCCACCGCAGACCAGCCGCGCGCCTTCGGATTTCGCGCTCTCGACATAGGACATCACCTTGTCGAACTGCGCCTGCGAGATCAGCGGGCCGAATTGCGTCGCCTCATCGAGCGGATCGCCCGCGACGATGGTCTCGGTGCGCTCTTTCAGCCGGGCGAGGAATTGCTCCTTGATGCCCTTCTGCACGAAGACCCGCGTCCCGTTCGAGCAGATCTGACCCGAGGAATAGAAATTCCCCAGCATCGCCGCGCCGATCGCGCTTTCGATATCGGCGTCGTCGAACACGATCATCGGGGATTTGCCGCCCAGCTCCATCGTGACGTGCTTCATCCCCGCCGAGGCCGCCTGATAGACCTTCGCGCCCGTCGGCACCGAGCCCGTCAGCGAGACTTTCGCGATACGCGGATCTGTGGACAGCGCCGCCCCCACCGGACCGAAGCCCTGCACCACGTTGAAGATGCCCGCGGGCATCCCGGCTTCGATGAAGATCTCGGCGAGCTTCAGAGCGCCCAGCGGCGTCATCTCGGAAGGCTTGAACACCATCGCGTTGCCGGTCGACAGCGCGGGCGCGGATTTCCAGCAGGCGATCTGGCTGGGATAGTTCCACGCGCCGATGCCCGCGCAGACGCCCAGCGGCTCGCGGATCGTATAGGCGAAATCGCCACCCAGCGGCATCGTCTCGCCGGTCAGCGTCGGCGCGAGACCTGCGAAATATTCCAGCGCCTCGGCCCCCGAGGGCCAGTCGGCCTCGCGGGTTTCCTGAATCGGCTTGCCGGTGTCGAGCGTTTCCAGCTGCGCCAGCTCCTCGGCGCGTTCGCGGATGATCGCGACGGCACGGGTCAGGATGCGGCCGCGCTCGACCGGGCGCAGCGCGGCCCAGTCCTTCTGCGCTTCCATCGCCCCCGAAATCGCGGCGTCGATCACCGCAGGGGTCGCCGCGTGCAGCTTCGCGATCACCTCGCCGGTGCCGGGATAGGTGACGATCAGCTCGTCGCCATCGGTGTCTTCCATCCAGTCGCCATTGACGAAATGGCTCGCTTTCGGCTGTGCCCTCATTGGTGGACCTCCAATTCCTTTTCCAGATGCGCCAGCACCAGATTGCAGGCGGCCTCCCGGTCGGGATCGCCCGCGACCAGCGCCGCGCGGATGTAGACGCCGTCGATCAGCGCGCCCAACCCCTCGGCCACGGAGCCCGCCCGGTCGCCGACCAGCGGGCGCAGCCCATGCACGAGGTTCGAGCGCAGACGGCGCTGATAGATATGCAGCAGGCGCCGCGCATCGGCGCTCGACTGCGCGAGCACGTAGAAGTTCAGCCACGCGGCGATCGCCTCGTGCCGGAACGATCCCGCCGCGAAGGAGCCCATCACAACCGCGCGAACCCGCTCCTGCGGGGTCTGCGCCATCGCCATCGCGCCGCGCACTTCGGCACCGTAAATCGACAGGATCGAGCGCATCGCGGCGAGGAAAATCCGGTCTTTCGACCCGAAATAATGGTGTGCCAGCGCCGAGGACATGCCCGCGCGCCGGGCGATCTGAGCGACCGTCACATCCAGCGATCCCGCCTCGCCCACTGTCTCAATGGTGGCTTTCACCAAGGCAGCGCGGCGTATAGGCTCTGCTCCAAGCTTGGGCATCGTGCGGGCCTCCTTCGGGTCGTTTGCTTGTATGTCGGGCTAAGACATGTTTATTGACTCGTCAATCAATAACCGCATTCTGCGGTTTCTTGACGTTGTGATAGGGAGAAAAATATGACGTTTCGTTCCACGCTCCTCGCGCTGAGTGCGGCGCTCTCGCTCGGATTGGCAGGCACCGCGCCCGCTCAGGCCGCCGATTGCTCGAAAGTGACCTTCTCCGATGTCGGCTGGACCGACATCACCTCGACCACCGCGGTCGCGACCACGATCCTCGAAGCCCTCGGCTACGAGACCGACACCAAGGTGCTCTCGGTTCCGGTGACCTACGAAGCGCTATCGAAAGGCGATGTCGACGTGTTCCTCGGCAACTGGATGCCCTCGATGGCCGCCAATGTGGACCCCTACACCAAGGACGGCACGGTCGAGACGCTCGGCACCAACCTGACCGGCGCGAAATACACGCTCGCGACCAACGCCGCCGGCGCCAAGGCCGGCATCAAGGACTTCTCCGACATCGCCAAACATGCCGACGAGCTGGACAACCAGATCTACGGCATCGAGCCGGGCAATGACGGCAACGCGCTGATCCTCGACATGATCGACAAGGACGCGTTCGGCCTGAAGGACTTCGACCTGAAGGAAAGCTCCGAGCAGGGCATGCTCGCGCAGGTCGCGCGCGCCGATAAGGCCGACAAGCCGATCATCTTCCTCGCGTGGGAGCCCCACCCGATGAACTCCAACTTCGACATCACCTATCTCTCGGGCGGCGATGACTTCTTCGGCCCCGACTACGGCGGTGCGACGGTCATGACCAATGTCCGCGCGGGCTATGTCGACGAATGCCCGAACCCGGGCAAGCTCGTGTCGAACCTGAAGTTCACCCTCTCGATGGAAAACGAGATCATGGGCAAGATCCTCGACGACGGCGAGGACCCCAAGGATGCCGCGAAGGAATGGCTCAAGGCCCATCCCGAAACCTGGCAGGCCTGGCTCGAAGGCGTGACCACCAAGGATGGCGGCGACGCGCGTGAAGCGGTCGAGAAAGCGCTGAACTCGTGAGCCTTTGGGCAAAACCTTCGCGCGGGCGGCAGGGCATGACCCTCCGCCGCCCCCGTGCCCCTTCGGTCCGCGCCCTCACCGGCGCGGCCCTTCTCTTCGCGGGGATGATCGCAGCTCCCCTCGCCCCCGCGCACGCCGCGGATTGCCCCGACACCGAGGCCCTGCACGCGGCGGGCGTCACGCTCACCCGCAACACCCCGAAAATGGCGCAGGCCTATCGCTACGAGAACGGCACGCTGACCTCCTACCGGGTCGACGATCCCGAGCTCGGCCGCCCGCCCAAGCGCGAGCGCTACGACCATCCGCTGGCGGTGAGCCTTCAGGAAATGGACGGGCGCAGCTTCGCGCTCATCTATGACGACGACCCCGCACGGCTCGACCAATTGCCGCAACTGGGCAACTGGCGCACCCCGGTGAGCCTGAAAGTCGACGGCGAGACCAAGGATCGCGGCACCATCTCCTACGCCTATCGCGGCACCGGCTCGGTGCAGATCGGTGCCTGCCGCTACGATGTCTGGCAGGTCGTCGAACGGATCGCGATGGGCAAGCTGCGCACCGCCTTCCTCAAGGAATTCTCTCCCAAGGCCGGGCTGGTCCTGCGCGTCACCAAGCTCGACCCCGAAACCGGCAAGGCGCAATCGCAAGTCGCCTTCGACCGCATCGAGACGCGCCAGAAATAACAAACCGCAAGGACAGCTATGAACTGGTTGACCGAAACCAAAATTCCCGTCGGCAAGACCGCCAAGATCGTGATCGACTGGCTGCAGGACCACGCCGCACCGCTCTTCGACGCGCTCTCCGTCGCGCTGAAAGCCCTGATCGACGCAACGCTCTGGGTGCTGCAAGGCCCCCCGCCCCTTCTCGTGATCCTCGCCTTCGCGGTGATCGCCTACCTGCTGCAACGCAGCTGGAAGATTTCGCTGCTGGTGATCGTGGGCTTCCTGTTCATCCTCAATCAGGACTACTGGGAGGAGACGACCGAGAGCCTCACCCTCGTGATCGCCGCCTGCGTGGTCTGCATGGGGATCGGGGTGCCGATCGGCATCGCCGCCGCCCACCGTCCGCGCCTCTATGCGGTACTGCAACCGGTCTTGGACCTGATGCAGACGCTGCCAGCCTTCGTCTACCTGATCCCGGCCATCGTCTTCTTCGGCATCGGCATGGTGCCGGGCCTGATCGCAACGGTGATCTTCGTGCTGCCCGCGCCGATCCGCCTGACCCATCTGGGCGTCTCCTCGACGCCGGACACGCTGACCGAGGCCGCCCAATCCTTCGGCGCCACGAAAAGCCAGCTGCTGTGGAAGGTCGAGCTGCCCTATGCCACGCCGCAGATCATGGCCGGTCTGAACCAGACCA
The DNA here is from genome assembly GCF_002563775.1 of Thioclava sp. ES.031. Classification (NCBI taxonomy): domain Bacteria; kingdom Pseudomonadati; phylum Pseudomonadota; class Alphaproteobacteria; order Rhodobacterales; family Paracoccaceae; genus Thioclava; species Thioclava sp. ES.031. Next base: position 2,562,074 of record NZ_PDJO01000001.1, read on the forward strand.
TCATGCTCTCGCTGTCGATGGTCGTCGTGGCCGCTCTGGTGGGCGCGGACGGGCTTGGCGTGCCGGTCGTGCGCGCGCTCAACACCGTGAACACGGCGCTCGGCTTCGAGTCCGGCTTCGTGATCGTCGTCGTCGCCATCATCCTTGACCGCATGCTGCGCCGCGGAGGTTCGAAATGACCCAGACCAAAGCCAAAACCGCCGTCAAATTCGACAATGTCTCCATCGTCTTCGGCGACCGCCCGCAAGAGGCGCTGCCGATGATGGACGAAGGGCTCTCGCGCCCCGAGATTCAGGAGCGCACCGATCAGGTGCTGGGCGTGCATGATTGCTCGGTCGAGGTACCCGAGGGCGAGATCCTCGTGCTGATGGGCCTCTCGGGCTCGGGCAAATCGACGCTCCTGCGCGCGGTGAACGGGCTAAACCCGGTCGTGCGCGGGCAGGTCGAAGTGCATGACGGGGAGAACCTCGTCGACGTCACCCATGCCGATCCCGCCACCCTGCGCCGGATGCGCCTGACCAAGATCGCGATGGTTTTCCAGCAATTCGGCCTGCTGCCCTGGCGGACCGTGCGCGAGAATGTCGGCCTCGGCCTCGAACTCGCGGGCATGAACAAGGCGGAACGCCGCAAGAAGGTCGACAGGCAGCTGGAACTGGTGGGCCTGTCGGACTGGGCCGACCGTCAGGTGGCCGAGCTTTCGGGCGGTATGCAGCAGCGCGTGGGCCTCGCCCGAGCGTTTGCCACCGACGCGCCGATCCTGCTGATGGACGAGCCCTTCTCCGCGCTCGACCCGCTGATCCGCACCAAGCTGCAGGACGAGTTGCTGGAACTGCAAACCGAACTCAAGCGCACGATCATTTTCGTCAGCCACGACCTCGACGAAGCCTTCAAGATCGGCAACCGGATCGCGCTGATGGAAGGCGGGCGGATCGTGCAATGCGGCACCGCGCGCGACATCATTGCCAAGCCCGCCAATGGCTATGTGGCCGATTTCGTGGCCCATATGAACCCGCTCGGCGTGCTCACCGCCGAGGACATCGCCGATCCCGTCGGCACGCCGACCGGCGACGCCACCGGCGCGCCGATGCCCGCCGACGCGCCCGTGCGCGACGTGATGGAGCGGCTGCGCTACGAGCCCGCCGTGCCGCTCACCGATGGCCGTGTCGTGACCCGCGAGGGCGTCATCACGCGGCTCATCGACCCCCAGCGCAGTGCCGAGGCCAGCTGAGGGACGCTTCGCGGAGGATATTTTGACCAAGCCGAAACCAAGGCGCGCGCGCCCCTTCGGCTTGGCTCAAATATCCCCGCCGGAGGCATCCGACATTTCAAAAAAGTGCCGCGCCGTCAGATCTTGGTGGCAGGCGCGGGCGGCGTCACCCGGCGTTTGAGCTGCGCCTCGCGGAAGGTCATGTAGCTCACCGCGCCGATGATGATCGCGCCGCCCAGGATCACGTAAGGGTCGGGGCGCTCGCCAAAAAACGACCAGCCCGCAATCGCCGCCCAGACCAGCTGCAGGAAGATCACCGGCTGCGTCACCGTCACGGGCGCCGCGGCGAAGGCCCGCGTCATGCAGTAATGCCCGCCGGTGGCGAACACCGCGACCGCGCCCAGCCAGAGCGTCTCGGACAGCGTGATCGGCTCCCATTTCCAGATCGCCACCGGGGCGAGCGCGACGGTCACCACCAGCGTCATCATCGCGACCACCGTGCCCGCGGGCACGTAATCGGTCAGCCGCTTCGCCGCGAGATAGGCGCCGCCGAAGAACAGCGCCGCGCCAAGCTGGGCGAGATGGCCCGGCTCGATCGCGCGCATCCCCGGGCGCAGGATGATCAGCGCCCCGATCAGCGCGACGATCACCGCCGTCACGCGCCGCCAGGCCAGCCCCTCACCCAGCAGGAGCGCGCCGCCGACCGTGACGACAATCGGGTTGAGGTAGTTGATCGCAGTGACATCGGCGATCGGGATATTGCTCATCGCGAAGAACCACAGCCCCACCGCCACCGCATGCAGCGCCCCGCGCAGCCCGAACAGCGCCCAGACCTGCGGCGGGAAGTTCTGGCGCAGGATGCGGGCCAGCGCGGGCGCGAAGAAGATCAGCCCCCACATGAAGCGCACGAAGGCCGATTGCGCGGCGGGCACCTGATCGCCCAGCCAGTGGACGATGATGTTCACCATCACGAAACAGGCCGTGGTGGCGAGCATCCACAGGATGCCGATCAGCGGTTTATTGGGTTTGTCTTGCGCGGTCATGACCCCTCTTGGACGCTGGTTCGGCACCGCGCGCAAGGGGCGGTTTTGTGTCGGTTATAATGCGCCCGCGGCGAGCTTCCAGGCGATCGAGCCCATCAGCACCGCGATCAGCGCATCGAGCACGCGCCATGCGCTCTCCTTTGCGAAAAGCGGCGCCAGAAGCCGCGCGCCATAGGCCAGCGCGAAGAAGAAGAGGAAGGAGGCCACGATCGCGCCCGAGGCGAAGCTGATCCGCGCGCCTGCGAACTGCGCCGAGACCGCGCCCAGAAGCACCACCGTATCGAGCCAGACATGCGGGTTCGCCCATGTGAAAGCGGCCACCGTCACCAGCACGGCGCGCAGGGACGGCGCGCTGCCTGCGCTCGGGTCGAGATGCTCGCCGCCCCGGATCGCCGCCAAAGCGGAGCGGATCGCATACCAGCTGAGAAAAGCGACACCGCCCCAGCGCAGCGTCTCCGGCAGCCATGGCAGCGCCGTGGAGGCGGCGGCGAAGCCCGACACGCCGAGCGCGATCAGCACCGCATCGGAAAGCGCGCAGAACAGCGCCACCGCGAAGACATGCTCGCGCCGCAGCCCCTGACGCAGCACGAAAGCGTTTTGCGCGCCGATCGCCACGATCAGCCCGAGCCCCAGTTTCAGCCCTGCCCAGAATGCCACCAATTCCATCCGCCTCACCCCCAGTCTGCTCGGAGACGCTTCTCAGTGCCGGGGCGTGCGTATAAGTTCAACTTAATTAAACTAACTCTGTATAAGTAAAACTTATGTTCGACTATGCCGCGCTGGATGCGCTCGCCACCGTGATCGAGACCGGAAGCTTCGAAGCCGCCAGCGCCCGGCTCGGGGTGTCGCAATCGGCCGTCTCGCAACGGGTCCGCCAATTGGAGGAACGGATGGGCGCGGTTCTGGTGATCCGCGCCACGCCCTGCCGCGCGACCGAGGATGGCGCGCGGCTGATCGCCCATCTGCGCGAAGTGGCGCTTCTGGAGACCGAGCTTGCGCCCTCCGAGACCCCGCCGGTTCTGCGCATCGCGGTGAATGCGGACAGCCTCGCGACATGGGTGCTGCCCGCGCTGGCCGAGGTCGAGGGCGTGCGCTTCGATCTGGTGATCGACGATCAGGACCATTCGGCGGGGCTGCTGCGCCGGGGCGAAGTCGCGGGCGCGATCACCGCCGACGAGGGGCCGATTGCGGGCTGCGACAGCGTGAACCTCGGGCGGCTGCGCTATATCGCGACGGCGAGCCCGGACTTCGTCGCGCGTTATTTCCCGAACCGGATCGACCGGCACGCCTTGCGCGCGGCCCCTGCCCTGCAGTTCAACGCCAAAGATCGGCTGCAGGACCGCTGGGCCTCGATGATCGCGGGCATGCCGATGGGGCTGCGCGCGCATCGTATCGGCTCGACCGAAGGTTTCGTGGAGGCCTGTCTGCGCGGCATGGGCTGGGGGCTGAACCCCGAGGCGCTGGTGCGTGCGCATCTGGAAAGCGGCGCGCTGGAACGGCTGGGCCCGGCGCCGATCGACGTGCCGCTCTACTGGCAGAGCGCAAGGCGGCTGAAAGCCCCGCTCGCGCCTCTGACCAAAGCACTGCGGCAGGCGGCGAAAGCGGTGTTGCTGTAAGGGGGGCGGAAACAGGGCGTTGCGCGCGGCTCCATCTGGTCAGAGCGACTCCCCCGCCTGAGCGCGCATTGCCCGCGGCCTGCGCGGCGCGCATAGTGACGCATGTCCCGCAGGCCCGTCAGGAGGAGAGGCGCCCATGGAGCTACCCGATTTCATTCAGGCCTTCCCCGCCCTCGATCTGCCGTTTCCCGAAGATCAGGTGCGCCGCCACGCGATCCGCTCGGAGGCGGGGCTGGTGGTGTTCCTGCACTTCCTCACCGATTTCGACCTGCCGCCCCATGCGCATAAGGCTCAGTGGGGCACGGTGATCGAAGGCGAGGCGGAGCTGACCATCGCAGGCGAGACCCGCGTCTATCGCCCCGGTGACAGCTACAACATCCCCGCGGGCGCGGAACATTCGGCGCGGCTCAAGGCCGGGACGAAGGTGATCGACGCCTTCGAGGAGGCCGATCGCTATCCGCTGAAAGCCTGAGGAAAGGCACTCAGACCCGGATCACCGAGACGCTCTGGTTAATCAGCATCGCGGGCGCCTGCGATTCCATGAAGGCCACGTCATAGGCATCGCGCCCCACCGCGACCAGCGCCATGTTCTCGGCCCCGCACATGCCGGTCGCATCGACCATGTGCCACGCGCCATCGAGCCAGACCTCGGCCACGGCATGGAAATCCTGCGGCCATACATCCGGCCCGTAGGAGGACGCCATCCGCGCCGGAATCTGCGCCGCGCGCACCATCGCGCAGAACAGATGCGCATAGTCGCGGCACACCCCTGCCCGGCCCGCGAAGGTCTCGAGCACATTGGTGTCGCTGTCCGACGCGCCGGGCACGTAAGAGAGGTTCTTCTCGATCCAGTCGCGGATCGCGGCGACTTTCGCCCCGCTCTGCAGATCGCCGAAACGCTTGCTCACGAAGGACACGAACTTGTCCGACTGCACGTAGCGCGAAGGCCGGATATAGGGCGCGGCCTCGGCGGGCAGTTCGTGCAGCTGTGCCGCCCGCATCTGGGTGAGGTCGATCGCCGGACGCGTGATGTCGATCACCGCCTGATAATGCAGCGTCATCTGCGTGCCGACCTGCGCCCAGATACGCTCGCCCACGCCGCAATCGCCCGCGATCCGACCCACGCTCGCATCGCCGAGATTCATCGACGCGCTGACGATCTCCTGCCCCGGAGCCTGCGCCGCTTCGAGCACCAGCGCGACCGTATTCGGCTGCGGGAACTGGTATTGCATCTGCACGTCGACCGAAATGCGCATGGCGGCTCCTTCTCTCGGGATTCAGGTGGTGTCACTGGGATGGAGCGCGCCGCGTAACAGAGACACGTCGGTGGGGAAAGGGGGGCGCCGAGGGTTTGGTTCCCTATCGCGCGGCGGAAAGCCGAACCCGCTGGAACGGGCTGGTCGTGCGCCTTGAGACCGTCCATGATATAGTAGCGAAAACGCCCCGGGACAAAAAGGTGAGTAATGGCACCCAACGATAGCTACAGACCGGCTTGCCTGCTCGTCTTTTCCACGCAGCGGACCGGCAGCACACTGCTTTGCGACTATCTGCAACGCGCGGGCTTGGGAAAACCGGGCGAATTTTTCCTCCTTTTGATGCGCAGCAAACCCCGTAATGAGATCACGCCTGCGGATTTCTTCGCCGCGGCTGAAATGGGGCGTGGCGAAAACGGGACCTCGGCGATCAACGTGATGTCGAACCAGCTTGCTCCGATCGCGGAAGCCTTTTTCGGCAAACCGGCCTATGAGGCTTTGGAGCCAGTGACGGCTCACGCACAGTTCATCGACGCCTATGCAAAAATCTTTGGATCGAGCGCCTATCTGCGCATCTCTCGCAGCGACCGCGTAGCGCAGGCGGTCTCGCGTCTCGTGCATCGAAAGAGCGGCGTCGCCCATGTGAAAGCCGGAGAGGCGCAACGCACGCCGAACCACAAAGCCGGCAGCGGCGATCCGGTCGACGAGATCACCGGGGCGGACCTTGCCCACGAAATCTTTCGGATCGATCAGGACGAAGCCCATCTCGATGCGGTTCTCGCGCAACTCGACCAGCCCGTTTGCGACCTCACCTATGAAGACCTGACCGAAGACCCGGAGCGACAGTTTCAGGCCATCTGGCAGTTTTTCGGTTGGGGTAATTTCGACATGCCCCTGTGCACGGACCACACGAAGGTGACCAAACCCGCGGATTTCACCGTTCTGCGCACGAAGCTTGCCGCCTATCTGGGGGCCGATCCGGAGAGCAGCGATGCGGACCTGCTCGCGCTGTGCCGGGCCCGCAATGCGCAGGAAGGTCACGGCACCCGCAGCGCGAAACGAACTGGCAGCCTGAGCAGGCTCCTGCGGCGCGGCGCCCGCTCGCGCGCATGAAAAAAGGCGCCACGAGGGCGCCTTCTCAAGCTCTGGAAGCAAACGCAGGCTTACGCGTCGATCTTGACGAGTTCGACGTCGAAGGTCAGCGCCTTGCCGGCGAGCGGGTGGTTCGCGTCGAGGACGAGTTCTTTCTCGTTCGCCTCGGCGACGGTCACGTTCACGGTCTGACCGTCCTGGGTCTGAACCTGAAGCTGGGTGCCCGGCTCGGTCGGGATGTCGTCGGGGATGTTCGCGCGGTCGACCGACTGCATGCGCTCGGGGTGATGCTCGCCATAGGCCTCTGCGGGCTCTACGCGCACGGTGCGCTTTTCGCCCTCTTCCATGCCGGTCACGCCCTTGTCGAGGCCGGGGATGATCTGGCCCGAACCGAGCGTGAAGGACAGCGGGTCACGGCCTTCCGAGCTATCGAAGACGGAGCCGTCATCGAGCTTGCCGGTGTAATGAAGATGCAGGGTGTCGCCAGCCTTTGCCTGGGTCATGGTGATATCCTTTCGCGGGGAGATGAATTTGCCGAGGCCACGGGGTTACGCGGGTGCTCGGAGCGTCACGCGACAAATTGGGGGTTCTGGGCGGGAATGTAAACCGGGGGGCCGAAATTCGGGCGGTTTGAGGCCGTTTGAGACGCTTTTACGGCGATTCTGCCTACTCTGGACGTTTTGTGTAAGTATGGGCACCATCAGAAGCGAAAAAGCTGAAAGGCTCGCGCGAGATGTGTTTCAGAAACGCAGTCGGTTTCTTCGAAAAAGGGCATAGTTACCTTCAGACGGCTGACTTCGTCGCACGCGGGGTGGAAGCGGGAAATCTCAAGCTCAACTTCGACGATCCTGTAGATTTTCTCTACGCTCATTCCCTGGAATTGATGCTAAAGGGCTGCCTTCTCCTGGACGACCCCGCAGCGAACCCGAACGAATATGGTCACGATACCTTGCGCCTTTTCGATGAAGTTCTGTCCCGGAAATTTGGCGGGAAAATCCTCGGCGCCGCTTGTGAAAATTTGCGCAACAACTGGAAGTCGCATCTCAGGAAAGCGCGCGACATCTATGCATTAAAATTTGATGTCGACGAGACTGCTTTGAGCGAACTTGGAATCGCGAGCAATGCTGAGATCGGAGAGGCGCTGCCATCGTTGCGCAAGCAAGTAAGCTGGATTGCTGAACGCAACAGAGCTTCTGGAGGGAAATTCCGTTATCCGGTTAATGAAAATTACCGGAGACAGATTGTTGATGCATTCGGCATTCGAATGGATGTAGTGCGAAGCTCAATTTCATGGGGATGCGCCGACATTTATCACGGTTTCCGCCGTCTTTGTTCAGAGGGAGATCACGAATAGAAAAAAGCGCCCCGGAGGGCGCTTTTATCAATTTTCGGTGCATATCGCCTTACAGCTGGGCTGCGACCTCTTCGGGCACGTCGAAATTGGCGGTGACGGATTGCACGTCGTCATCGTCTTCGAGCGTGTCGATCAGCTTCATCAGCTTCTGGGCGGTCTCCAGATCGACCTCGGTGCGGTTCTGGGGCTTCCAGATCAGCTTGGCTTCCTCGGCCTCGCCCAGTTCCTTCTCGAGCGCGTCGGAGACATCCGAGAGGTCTTCCATCGCGCAGTAGATCCAGTGGCCTTCGTCGTCGCTCTCGACGTCTTCGGCACCCGCCTCGATGGCGGCCATCAGCACGGTCTCGGCATCGCCCACGGAGGCGGGATAGATGATCTCGCCCATCCGGTCGAACATGAAGGACACCGAGCCGGTGGTGCCCAGATTGCCGCCGTTCTTGGTGAAGGTAGAGCGCACGTTCGACGCGGTGCGGTTGAGGTTGTCGGTCATCGCCTCGACGATCACCGCGATGCCCTCGGGGCCGTAGCCCTCGTAGCGGATCTCCGTGTAGTCATCGCCGTCGCCCGCTTGCGATTTCTTGATCGCGCGGTCGATCACGTCTTTCGGCATCGACTGGGACTTGGCCGCTTTCACCGCGAGGCGCAGGCGCGGGTTCTTCTCGGGATCGGGGTCGCCCATCTTGGCGGCGACCGTGATCTCCTTCGAGAGCTTGGAAAACATCTTCGAGCGCGCCGCATCCTGCTTGCCCTTGCGGTGCTGGATGTTGGCCCATTTTGAGTGGCCTGCCATGGGTATCTCCGTTCGGAATAGTCGCGAAATCGACCCCGTATAGTGCGCATCGGGGGGATGATTCAAGATCGATGGGTGGCGGGCGGCCTCTGCGCCCGTCGGGAGCGCCTTACTGCGGCAAGGTCAGCGTGCCCGCGCCGCGGCCGCGCGGCGGGATTTCCTTGGGCGTCTTGAACTGCCAGCGCCGCCCGGAGGCGTCTTTCAGCGTCACCTCGGCATAGGGCTGGAACAGGCCGCCCACGCCGCTGCCCGCGAGATAGCTGGGCTCGAAGCGCGTCACCTGATAGCGCATTGGGTACGGGCACCCGGCCAGATCGCCGGTATACTGGCCCGAGATATTCGCGCGACAGACCGTGCCGTCGATGAAGGAGACACGCATCACCGTGCCCTGAAAGCTGACATTGTCCGGCCAGGAGGGCGCGCGGCTGCCCTGCCCCGGCACACAGGCGGCGAGCGCGAGCGGTGCGAGAAGCGACAGGGCGGCGAGACGGGCGGCAAAGCGCATGGGGGAACCTCCTCAGAAGGGCCAGATCAGCGGGATCAGCAGGCAGGCGGTCAACCCGGTCACGATATCCATCGGGATGCCGACGCGCAGGAAATCGGTGAACTTATAGCCACCGGGGCCATAGATCATCATGTGAGTCTGATAGCCGATCGGGGTCGCGAAGGCCACCGAGGCCGAGAACATCACCGCCACCGCGAAGGGCCGCGGATCGAGCCCGAGGGCGGCGGCCAGCGAGATCGCGATCGGGGTGTAGATCACCGCCACCGCGTTGTTCGACAGCAACTCGGTCATGATGAGACCGAGGAAATAGACCACGATCAGCGCGAGCTGCGGCGGCAGCATCTTCAGCAAGGGCGCCACGCCCGAGACGATCATCTCGACCGCGCCGGAATGCTCCAGCCCCGCGCCGACGACGAGCATCGCGAAAATCAGCGCAAGCAGGCGGCCCTCGATGAAGGTGAAGGCCTCGTCGGTATCGATACAGCGGGTCACGAGGATGCCCGCCACCGCCACCATCGCCAGCGCGAGGATCGGGGCCACACCAAGCGCTGCGAAGACCACCACCGCGCCGAGCGCGCCCATGGCAAGCGGCAGATGCGAGCGGCGATAGGCGCGCGCCTGCGGTTTCGAGACGTCCACGAGGTCCATATCGGCGGCCAGACGCGCGATATCCTCGGGCGCGCCTTCGAGCAGCAGCGTGTCGCCCACCACCACGATCAGATCGTCGAGCTGGCGGCCGATATTCTGGTTCCGGCGATGCGCGGCCAGCGTGTAGACACCGTAGCGGCGGCGCAGACGCATATCGCCCAGACGCTGCCCGATCATCCGGCAGCCGGGCGAGATCAGCACTTCCACCGTCTCGGTCTGCACCGAGGACAGCTTGTCGACCATGCGCAGGTCGCGGTTCTTCTGCATCCCGAGAAGCTCTTCCATCTCGGAGCGCAGCACGACGCGGTCGCCCGCCATCAGCTCGACCGAGGCGAGGTCCCGGCGCAGCGAGGCATCGCCGCGCAGCACGTCGATCACCCGCACGCCCTCGCGCTTGAACGTGTCGGTCTCGAGCACCGACTCGCCGATCAGCCCGCTTTCCTCGGGGATCGCGACCTCGGTGAAATATTTCATCTTCGGACGGTCGCCGAGCATGAAGGAAAGCGATTGCCGCTCTGGGATCAGTTTCGGCGCGAAGATCGCGAGGAACGTCCCGCCGACCAGACAGATCGCGAAGCCCAGAGGCGCGATCTCGAAGATGGTGAAGGGCTCCATCCCCCGCCCCCGCATGACGCCATCGACGAGAATGTTGGTCGAGGTGCCGATCAGGGTGATCATGCCGCCCATCACGGTGACATAGCTCAGCGGCATCAGCAGCCGCGAGGGCGACAGGTTCAGCTTGCGCGCGACCTGAATGAAGACCGGGATCATCACCGCGACGACGGGCGTGTTGTTCATCACGGCGCTTGCGAACATCGTGACCCCGAACATCAACAGCACGGTCAGCTTCGGGTTCTGGTCGATCCGCGATTCCGCGTAGCGCGTCATCGCGTCGAGCGCGCCGGTGCGCACCAGGGCGCCGACGATCAGGAACATGAAGGCGATGGTCCAGGGCGCGGGGTTCGACAGAATCGCGGCTGCGTTCTCGTAGGGCACGAATCCGAAGATCAGCATAAGGGCCGCGCCGGCCATGGCGGTGACCTCTGGCGGCCATGTCTCGCGGACGAACATGACGAACATCCAACCCACGACCAGCATGGCCGCGATTGCCGTCTCGGTGCCGGTCAGGGGCAGTTGGATCATGTAAGGTTCTCGCGTAAGCGCATCGGCCCGATACTATCGACACGTGTTGCACGAGCAAGCGCGCTCTGATCGCTGCAGAGGAAATTTGCAGGCAAACGCATAAGCTTCGGGCAGAGACGAACCGGCGCCGCGCTCAGAGCGGCCCCGATTGCGAGAGCCTGCCGCCGGTGCGCACAGCCTCGCAGCGGGTGGCGCGCCCGGTCTTGTCATCGGTCTCGACATAAAAGCCGCACAGCGTCACCGGACCGCGGGCGGGCGAGAAGCGCTCCTTCGACATGCCGGTCACGAAACGGCGCATCGGTTCGGCCTTCGCCATGCCGATGACGGAATCGTAATCGCCGCACATGCCCGCATCGGAGAGGTAAGCGGTGCCTTTCTCGAGAATCTGCGCATCGCCCGTGGGCACATGGGTATGGGTACCCACGACGACGCTCGCGCGCCCGTCACACCAATGGCCCATCGCCATCTTCTCCGACGTCGCCTCGCAATGCATATCCACCAGCGCCGCCTGCACCGCCCCGCCCAGCGGGTAGCGCTTCAGCTCCGCCTCGATGGCCGAGAAGGGATCGTCGAAGGCGCGTTTCATGAACACGTTGCCCAGCACCTGCGCCACCAGCACCTTGCGCCCGCGCCGGTCCTGGAACACCCGCGCGCCTTTGCCCGGCGCTTCCTTGGCGTAGTTCACGGGACGGATGATGCGCGGCTCGCTCTCGATGAAGCGCAGCATGTCCTTCTGATCGAAGGCGTGATCGCCCAGCGTCACCACATCCGCGCCCGCATCCAGCAGAAGCTTCGCGTGATCGCCGGTCAGCCCCATGCCGCCAGAGGCGTTCTCGCCATTGACCACGACGAAATCGAGGCGCCACTCCTCGCGAAGTTTCGGCAGGGTTTCGGTGATCGCGGCGCGGCCCGCGCGGCCCATCACATCGCCAAGAAAGAGTATCTTCATGGCCCGATTAGATAGAACGCGCCGCTGGGGAGAGCAATGGGCGGCGCGCATCGGCTGCATGATGATGATGACGATTTCTCATGCAGGCGCGTCGGTTGCGGGCTTTGCTCTGCCCGGCTTGGGCCCTAGAACGGGGGCAAGGAAAACGGGAGCGCGATATGGCCGACGACGTGCAGGTGATCTTTACCCCCTCTGGAAAGCGGGGGCGCGTGGCGCGTGGCACAAGGGTGCTCGCGGCGGCGCGCAAGCTGGGGGTCGATCTCGATTCCGTCTGCGGCGGGCGCGGCGTGTGTTCGAAATGCCAATGCACGCCCTCCTTCGGGGATTTCCCGAAGCTCGGCCTGCATGTGGAGCCGGACGCGGTCAGCCCGATCAACGCGGTCGAGGAACGCTATGACCGGATTCGCGGGTTGAAGCCGGGGCGGCGTCTGGGCTGCCAGACCGAGATCCGCGACGACGTGGTGATCGACGTGCCGCCCGAAAGTCAGGTCCACAAACAGGTCGTGCGCAAGGCGGCCTCCGAGCGCGTGATGGAGATGGATCCGGCGACGCGGCCCGTCTATGTCGAAGTGGCCGAGCCGGATATGCACCGCCCCGAGGGCGACCTGCAGCGGCTCTCGCAGGCGCTGGAAAAGCAATGGCAGATCAAGGGCGTGCGCGCCGATCTTGATGTGCTGCGGATGCTGCAGCCCGCGCTGCGCAAGGCCGATTGGAAGGTTACGGTCGCGATCCACGATGCGGGAGACGGGCCGCGCGTGACCGGCATCTTCCCCGGCGTGCGCGAGGTGCCGCTTTACGGGCTCGCGATCGACCTCGGCTCGACCACCATCGCGGGGCATCTGGTCGCGCTCGATGACGGGCGGGTGCTGGCGAGCGCCGGCGTGATGAACCCGCAGATCCGCTTCGGCGAAGACCTGATGAGCCGGGTCTCCTACGTGATGATGAACCCGGGCGGCGATCAGGAAATGACCAATGCGGTGCGCGATGCGATGGGCGATCTGGCGCGGCAGCTGGCGGGCGAGGCGAAGGTCGAGACGGGCGAGATCGTCGAGGCGGTCGTGGTCTGTAACCCGGTCATGCACCACCTGCTGCTGGGCATCGACCCGGTCGAACTGGGTCAGGCGCCCTTTGCGCTGGCGACCTCGGAAAGCCTTGAATTCGCCGCGCGCGAGATCGGCATCGAGGCCAGCCCCGGCGCGCGGGCCTATATCCTGCCGCTGATCGCGGGCCATGTCGGCGCGGATGCGGCGGCGGTGGCGCTGTCGGAGGCTCCGCAGAAGCGCGACGACCTGTCGCTGATCGTCGATGTCGGCACCAATGCAGAGATCATTCTCGGGAATAAACAACGGGTTCTGGCCTGTTCCTCACCCACCGGCCCGGCCTTCGAGGGCGCGCAAATCTCCAGCGGCCAGCGTGCCGCGCCGGGCGCGATTGAGCGTATCGAGATCGACCCCGAGACCAAGGAGCCGCGCTTCAAGATCATCGGCAACGACCACTGGTCGACCGATCCCGAATTCGGCACGCCCCGGATCACCGGCATCTGCGGCTCGGGCATTATCGAGGCCGTGGCCGAGATGCGGATGGCCGGGATCGTGGACACCTCGGGGCTGATCGGCTCGGCCGAACAGGTCGGCACACCGCGCTGCGAGCCGAACGGGCGCACCCATGAATACGTCATCTATGACGGCGGCGAGGAAGGCCCGCGCATCACCGTCACCCAAGGCGACATCCGCGCGATCCAGCTGGCGAAATCCGCGCTCTATGCGGGCGCGCGCCTCTTGATGGACGAGATGGGCGTGGACACGGTCGACCGCGTGGTGCTCGCGGGTGCGTTCGGGGCGCATATCTCGCCCAAGCACGCAATGGTGCTGGGGATGATCCCGGATGCGCCGCTCGATCACGTCACCTCGGCGGGCAACGCGGCCGGCACCGGGGCGCATATGGCGCTGTGCTCGGTGAAGGCGCGGCGCGAGATCGAGGCGCAGGTGCATCAGATCACCAAGGTCGAGACCGCGATCGAACCGCGCTTCCAAGAGCATTTCGTGGCCGCGAACGCGCTGCCGCATGCCACCGCCCCCTTCCCCGAGCTGCGCAAGATCGCGCCGCTTCCGGAGGTCAGCTTCAACACCGGCGGATCGGGCGAGGATGGCGGACGCAGGCGCCGCCGGCGCGGCTGAGGCGGGCCTTCGGGCCTCGCCTTCGGGCGCTGCGAGACGTCCGTTTTCAGGCCGGATCAGGCCGCACACGGTTTCGTGATAAGACATAAGTGATCGGCGCGCCCCAAGCGCGCCGTAACCCTTGTGCTTTGGCGGGGACAACCGTCGCTCAACAGGGAGGAAAATCCTTATGTCTATGAAATTCCGTGCATTCGCCGCTTCGCTCACCGCAGCTGCAACGCTGGGCCTCGCCCTGCCCGCGCTGGCAAACCCGATGGTCGGTGGCGCGAAAATGTATGAGAGCAAGCCCATCGCAGCCAATGCCTCGGCTGCTCCGAACCTGACCACGCTGGTCGCAGCGGTGAAAGCGGCGGGCCTCGTCGACACGCTCGCTGGCCCCGGCCCGTTCACCGTCTTCGCGCCGACCAACGCGGCCTTCGACAAGCTGCCCGCGGGCACCGTCGACACGCTGGTGAAGCCGGAGAACAAGGAGATGCTGACGCATATCCTGACCTGCCACGTCGCCAAGGGCGTGATCACCGCAGAGAACATCATGGCGACCGTCAAGCGCGGCAACGGCATGGCGACGATCAAGACGCTCGGCGGCTGTGATCTGACCGCGATGGTCAAGGACGGCATGGTGATGCTGAAGGACCCGAAAGGCGATGTCGCGACGGTTCAGACCGCCGATGTGAAGCAGAAGAATGGCATGGTCCACGTGATCGACACCGTGCTTCAGCCGAAGATGTAAACCGACCCCGCGCCTCGTCTCCCTAATTTCCGCGCGGCGCCTGGCGTCCGGTGAGGTCCTCCTCGCCGGGCGCTTTTTTGTGAGCGCACCCGAGGACGCGCGCGATCCCTCTTGACCGTGGCTTTCGGCTGGAATACCTCTGCGCTCGCACCATGCGGGTATGATGTAATGGTAGCCTGTCAGCTTCCCAAGCTGAACGCGCGGGTTCGATTCCCGCTACCCGCTCCAAGCTCCCATGACGGCAAGGCATTGTTTTAAAAGAAACAATCCAACCTCATAGCGGAGAAAAGCTTTTGGCTGATTTGCTGACGGAGAAGCCAAAGCGGGACATAAATCGACGGAAACTCCCGGAGAGTCCCGAAGAAACTCCCGAAGCAGATGGAACCGATCATTGGTGCAGTTCTCTTTTACAGTCCGATACTTGAGACGTAACGCTCCGTAACGCCCGCCACAGACTGCATGCCTATCAATCTCCGCGACTACCGGCGACGATTTGACGATCTCTGGAAGGGAAAGCTCCAGCATGCCTAGATCAAGAAGCCCTGATTGATTGTTTTACGCACAAGCATGAGACTTCTTGGAAGGATCACAGAAAATGACCGGTTTCACCGCACACATGGGTTGATCCAACTTTTCGAACCGGCATTTCAATCGGAAAGGAACTGGCGATGGTCTCAAGACGGAACACTCACTTTCAATCGCACGCGCGAACAGGCGTTCCCCTCGTTGAGAACCAAAACGAGTGCTTTCTGATTGCCTAACGCTGGTGAGCACGTAGCGAAAGAGCGCCGAATGTGGAGTTGGCGTCTCAAGCGGGTGTCTTGTGCGAGCTTTGGTGTTTGAGCTACTCCCCGTCTCTTGGACAGGATCTGGCGTAATTTAAGCTACTCTTTGCACCTGCTGATCGGGTTGGTTGATATCATGTCTCTGCCAATAGACCAGCGCCGGTGGCTTGCCGCCGAGGGCTGAGTGAGGGCGCTGGTGGTTGTAGAAGGTCATCCATTTCCGGATCGCCGCCTTTGTCTCCGATCCTGTCTCCCAGGCATGCAGGTAGACGCATTCGTATTTCAGGGTTCGCCACAGCCGCTCGATGAAGATGTTGTCGAGGAATCGGCCTTTCCCATCCATCGAGATGCGCACGCCCGACCGGCGGAGCCGATCCGTCCAAGCGAAGGACGTGAACTGAGAACCCTGATCCGTATTCATTATCTCGGGCGGGCCGAACTTGTGGATGGCTTCGTTCAGCGCCTCGACACAGAAGTCGGCCTCCAGGGTGTTCGAGATCCGCCAAGACAGAACCTTGCGGGTGTGCCAGTCCATGATCGCCACGAGGTAGAGGAACCCGCGCCGCATGGGCAGGTAGGTGATATCCGAGCACCAGACCTGGTTCGGGCGATCCACCCGCAGACCTCGCAGCAGGTAGGGATAGGTCTTGTGCCCCTTCGCCGGCCTGCTTGTGTTGGGTTTCTGGTAAATCGGCATGAGCCCCATCAGGCGCATCAGTCGCCGTATCCGCTTCTCGTTCACCAGGTGGCCGTCGTTACGCAGGTGCCAGGTCATCTGGCGGACACCGAAGAACGGGGTCTCCAGGAACTGCTCGTCGATCTGCCGCATCAGGCCGAGGTTCTGTTCGGTTTCGCCCTTCGGCTCGTAGTAATAGGATGAGCGTGCGATCGACAGCAGCTTGCACTGCTGCCCAATCGACAGATCCGAATGGTTCGGCTCGATCATGCCAC
The DNA here is from genome assembly GCF_002563775.1 of Thioclava sp. ES.031. Classification (NCBI taxonomy): domain Bacteria; kingdom Pseudomonadati; phylum Pseudomonadota; class Alphaproteobacteria; order Rhodobacterales; family Paracoccaceae; genus Thioclava; species Thioclava sp. ES.031. The sequence goes on from NZ_PDJO01000001.1 coordinate 2,578,317, forward strand.
GCCTCACTTCCCGCCCCAAGGCTTCAGCTTTCGTTCCAAAAAAGAGTTGGCCACCGCCAGCTCCCCGATCTTGGCGTGGAGCTCCTTCACCTGCTCCTCGTCGATCTCGGGCTTCCTTCGGCCCCCGCGCTCGAACACGCCCGACGCGCCTTCGAGCAAGGCCCGCTTCCATTGATGGATCATCGTTGGATGCACCCCGAACCGGCTCGCCAGCTCGGCCGCTGTCTCTTCACCCTTCAGGGCTTCCAGCGCGACCTTTGCCTTGAACTCGGGTGCGTGCTGCTTGCGTTTCGACATCTCTGATCTCCTTCTCGTCGAAGATCAGCAGACTGCAAATCGTAGCTTATGTCAGTGTCCGAATTTCAGGGGGTAGCTCAAAACTCTTGGCTCGGACCGCGCGAAGGCCTTTCACGTCCGGCGGCACCCTCGCGCAGTCAGGAACATTCATCCTGCGGAGCAGTTGCATTCTCGATGAGAGAGAATGCTAAACAATCACTAAGCGGGGGAAGCATATCCGGCGCAGCTGAGGGCAAAGCCAAAGCAGGTCCGTCGGCGGTTCCGCAGGTGGTCGAGCGAGTGAAGCGGCTCACGCGAGGCAGGCAAACGATTACACTTAGCCAATTAACCGAAGAGATCGGGTCCCAAGGTCACGCGCCGCTGCTAATGATCGCCTCGATCTTCATGATCCTGCCAATCGGATTGATCCCTGGCATTGGGGGAGCGCTCGGATCGCTAGTCGCACTAATCGGGCTTCAAACGCTCCTAGGACGGAATGGCGTCTGGTTACCTGAATTCTTCGGGAAGCGCGAAATATCGGCAGAACGTGTCCACGCTGCAGCTGCAAGACTGAACCCCGGCGCTGCTTGGCTCCGTCGACATTTACATCGCAGATGGGAGCCCCTCGCCTGCGGTAGCATTTCGGTCTCGGTGATTGCAGTGATACTTATCGTCACTGGAAGCTCGTTGCTCATTCTCGGGGCCATTCCCGTCGCCACTCCTCTAATCGGGCTTCCCATCGCGGTATTCGCGGTCGGAATATTGGGCCGTGACGGCATTGTTGTCGCAGCTGGTTATGTTCTGCTGTTCATCGTTGGCGGAACTGTATGGCTAATGCGCTGAACCGGACCATGTGACGGACCGTTCTTATAACGACAAAATCGCCTTTGACTGTCCAAGCAGGAACTTGGTTTGCCTACTTCTCGTTTAACACAAGGACCGAGACGGGTCAGTTGAAAGCCGGAGGCGCTCGATGACGAAGAAGGACGCACGCGAAAACCCCGACGGCAAGGCGAACTCTGGTTCGGCAGAAGCAAGCCAGCTGCGCGAGACGATCGACCGTGGCGGCACCGGCGACAAGGTGGCATTTAGCGACCCCGCCGCCGCGCCCTTAGGAACCGATGACGAAGCGGCCGGAACCTCGCCCTCGCTTCAACAGGTGCGCATGGCACAAGAACATGAAGGACGACACGGAGTGGCCGAGAACCGCAAACCCGGGCCCGCGGAAATTAATGGTGGAATGAGTCGGTGGGCGCTGCTCGCCATTGCCTTCGTCGTGCTATTCGTTTCCGCAGTCGCCTGGGTCGCAATTAGCTAGACCTAAAAAAGCCCCGCGACCAAAGTCTCCCAAGAGGTGGACCAATCGAAAGTTTGCGGAAACCGAAGCGAAGCCCGCGTGTTGATTATCGTAGGTCGGCGATCACTGAGATACGCCGAAACCGTGCCCAAAACTTAGCTCCCTGATCGAACTCGCAGGAGGCGTCCTCTTGAAACATGCAAATTTCGTCCGAAGCTTGATCGAGCACCCAATATTGGCTGACTACTTGACGTCAGGCATGGCCTTTTCGCTACCGACGACGCGAACGCCAACTGCAGACTTACACTTTCTCATATCCAAGCATCCTCTGGGGTGGGAGCGACTTCCCGCAACTCGCTTCAGTCATCCCGGCAAGGAGCCTGCGCTTCGGCGCGGGACAGGCGTCGGCTCTATGATCTGGCCTGGACGACGCAATGGTTCTCGCAATGCGAATTCTTGAACTCATCCGAGAGGCGGTCGCCAAAGGCCCTCAATGGCTCGGGCCTGCGATTGTTTTAATTGGTGCGCTTCTACTCTCGTTGCTAGTGCATTGGGCGGTCTTTCGCATCCTTAGGAGGTGGGTAGAGGCAGATAATGGCATTGCCGGCTCGTCCTTGCGGCAAGCGAAGAGACCGATGCGGTTGGCTTTCGTGCTGGCCGCATTGGCGATCACTGTCCCCCGCACCGATCTGCCTTGGCGGATACAGGACGTTTTGGGGCACATATTTCTGATCCTGCTGATCGTTTTGATAGGTTGGACCTTCATCCTTGTAACCCAACGATTGAGCGACCGCGTGATCCGTCGCCAACGGATGGACCTGGACGACAATCTCGCCGCACGCAAGCTCGTCACGCAGTTCCGCGTGTTACGGCGAACCGCCACGATCCTGCTGGTGATCTTTACCGTCACGGGTGTGCTACTGACCTTCGAGCCAGTGCAGAAATATGGCGGAAGCCTGTTCGCCTCCGCAGGTGCGGCGGGGCTGATCCTCGGGCTGGCAGCGCGACCTGTCCTCGCAAACCTGATTGCGGGCATCCAGATCGCCATCACCCAGCCGATCCGGTTAGAAGATGTGGTGATCGTGGATGGCGAGTGGGGCTGGATCGAGGAGATCTTCGCCACATACGTTGTTGTGCGGATCTGGGACTGGAGACGGATGCTGGTGCCGCTGAGCTATTTCATCGAACAGCCCTTTCAAAACTGGACCCGTGAAAATGCGTCGATCATCGGTGCCGTGCACTGGTATCTCGACTATACGGTGCCTACGACCGAAGTGCGCGAAAAGCTCGAGGAGATCGTCCGCGAGTCTCCGCATTGGGACGGTCAAGTGATCAACCTTCAGGTCACGGATGCCGACAAGGACGCCGTCGTGCTCCGTGGCTTAATGAGTGCACGCACCTCTCCGCAGGCTTGGGACCTGCGTTGCGAAGTGAGAGAGAAGCTGATCGCGTGGCTACAGGAAGCCTACCCCGAAGCACTCCCGAGGCTGCGCGCGGAACTCGTTTCGTCGCCTGCTGATACGGGCGCGACGCCAGCCTGATCCGCGTCCGACAACAGGAGAAGTGGCATGGAAGACGATACAGACATTTCGACCCTCGCGTTACTTGGCGGGGCGCATGTGCATCTGCCGGACCACCTACAGCACATGAAGGCGCGCGGCTTTCGCGTCGGGTTTGTGCATGACCGCGATCTCGAGCGGCGCGACCGGCTTTGTGCCGAGCTTGACGCCAAGCCGCTCACCACGCTCGACGAGCTTGTCGGCTTGCAAGCAGCGGGTGCCGTCGTCTGCAGCGAGACAGCCCACCATGCCATTGATATCGGAGCGGCGCTCTTAGCGGGACTCCCGACCTTTTCGGAAAAGCCACTCACCGGCAGCGCTCGCGACGCCGAGGTCTTGGCGCAGCAATCAGCCAAGGCGGGAGTAATATTGCACACCGCGTATTTCTTCCGGACCCTCCCCGCCCTGCGCAAGGCGAAAGACTGGATTTCCGAGGGGCGTCTGGGCACGGTGCGATCGGCGAGGATGCTCTTCAATCATGACGGCGGCTATGCGGATTGGCTGGATCTCGACTGTTGGATGACCGACCCGGAGCTTGCCTGCTACGACGGGTTCGTCGACGAGGCAGTGCACGCGATCGACGCTTTGCAGTGGATCTTGGGCCCCGTCCGCAAGGGAAATGCGGTCACCGGCAACGCGCTGGGGTGGCCCTTGAACGATCACGGCGCCGCAATCCTGCGCTTTGCGAGCGGCGCTACCGGCGTCGTCGAAGCGGGCTGGACCGACACCCGGATGCGGCTCGAGTTGGACCTCGTGGGCGACGCCGGGGCGATTTCGCTGAAGAATGGCGAGATGACCCTGACACTGCGCGGGGCCGAGAGTCCGACCGAGCGCGTGGTGCTCGATCCGCTCGATGCGGGCACCGGCATCGTGCCCTTTCTGAGCGCGCTTAAGGGCCGTGCCGCACCGGGGCTGGTCTCGGCTGGCGAGGCGGCGCGCGTCAACCGGGTGCTGGACGATCTCGGGCTTCGGCTCAACTGAACACGCGAAAGGAGCACGACGATGGATTATGGACTTCACGGCAAAACCGCCCTGGTCACGGGCGGTGCCTCGGGTATCGGCAAGGCCGCCGCCAGAACGCTGCTGGCCGAGGGCGCGCAGGTTATCCTCGTGGATCTCAAGGGCGACGAGGTGTCCCGCGCCGCCAAGGAGCTCGGCCGCGGCACCTGTGCCCTTCAGGCCGATCTGCGCGATCCGAACCAGATCAAGGGTCTCGCAGCAACCACGCAGGAGCGCTTCACCATGCCGGACATCCTTGTCTGCGCGGCCGGTGTCACCGGCGCCAAGGGGCACCCGCTAGAGATGACGGACAGTGACTGGCATGACGCGTGGGAGAGCGATTTCATGTCGGTCGTCCGCACCGTGCGCGCCTTCGAGCCGACGATGGAAAACCGTGGCTGGGGTCGGGTCGTAATCCTATGCTCCGAGAATGCGGCGCAGCCTTATGAAAACGAGGCCGTCTATAATGTCGCCAAAGCGGCCCTTCTGAATTTCGCCAAGGGGCTGAGCGGGGTGGCCGCGCGCCGGGGCGTGCTGGTCAATTGCGTCTCCCCCGCCTTTATCGAGACCCCCATGACCGACGGGATGATGACCCAGAAAGCTGAGGCGGAGGGTGTCAGCCGTGATGAGGCCGTCCAGAGCTTCCTGAAGTCGGAACGTCCCTGGCTGGCGCTGGAGCGGCGTGGAAGACCGGAGGAAGTAGCCGCAGCCATCGCCTTCCTTTGTTCCGAACAGGCCAGTTTCGTCGTCGGCGCCAACTACCGTGTGGATGGAGGGTCCGTCGCCGCGATTGCGATTTGATAGTCAAAGATTGGACAAATACTTAAAAAACGCATTATCCGCTAGATCGGCATCACAATGATCCCGCGTGACCTCGAGACGCTTCCGGCCCCTCAAGACGCTTCCGGCATCGTCTAATTTCGGTAGGATCGTCAAAAGTTTGACTCTGCTTTTGCGGGATTTCTCCGCTGCGGTGAGCGCCCCTTACGTTTGCCCTTCTCTGGCAACTCAATGATTGCAGCCCAGAAAACCTGCCCCCTGCACAGGAACATCCCTGATCAGCTCGCGTTGTGGTCAAAAGCAATTGACCGAGGAAAATTTGATCTGAGAGGAGGCTGTCATGGCTGGCGCAACAGGGCAAACGGTTCAAACAGACATTCCCGCCCGTATGGATCGATTGCCGTGGTCTCGATTCCACCTGACGATCATCGTCGCCCTCGGCGTCACCTGGATTCTCGACGGCCTCGAAGTCACCCTCAAGGGGGCCGTCTCCAGCGTCCTTCAAGAACCCGAGAGCCTCGGCTTCACGAGTTCGCAGATCGGGATGATCGCGTCCTTCTACATCACCGGGGCGGTTCTTGGCGCGCTCTTGTTCGGCTATCTCACGGATCGTTTCGGGCGTAAGATGTTTTTCTTCATCACGCTCGCCGTCTATCTCGTCGGCGCACTCCTGACAGCCTTCTCCTGGAACCTATGGAGCTTCGTGGCTTTCCGGTTCATCACCGGTCTTGGCATTGGCGGCGAATATGCCGCGATCAATTCGACGATCGACGAGATGATCCCTGCCCGCGTGCGCGGTCAGGTCGCGCTTGGCGTGAATGGGTCCTACTGGCTCGGTGCCGCGCTCGGCGCGCTATCGACAATCGTGCTGCTAAACCCAGACTATCTCCCGGTCGATATGGGCTGGCGTCTCGGTTTCGGCATCGGGGCTGTGCTTGGCGGCATCATCCTCTACATGCGCCGCCATCTTCCCGAGAGCCCGCGCTGGCTCGCCACGCATGATCGGCTGGACGAGGCCGAAGATATCGTGAGCGACATCGAGAAGCGCACGAGCGAGCAAACCGGCGAAGAGCTCTCGAAGGTGCCGGACGACGACAAGATCAAGATCCGGCCGCAGAAATCGTTCTCTCTGATAAAAATTGTCAAGGCGATGTTCTCGACGCACCGGAAACGGGCGTTGCTCGGCCTCGTCCTGATGAGTTCGCAGGCGTTTCTCTACAACGCGATCTTCTTTACCTACGCGCTCGTTCTGTCGAACTTCTTCGACGTCCCCTCAAAGAGCACCGGACTCTATCTTGTGCCTTTCGCCATCGGCAACTTTCTTGGCGTGATTGTTCTGGGTCGACTGTTCGACAAGATCGGCCGCCGGGTGATGATCTCGCTCAGCTACGGCCTGTCCGCAGCCATCCTGATGGCTACCGGTTACATGTTCGCCCAAGGCTACCTGACCGCCATTACGCTCACGGCGCTCTGGTCAGTGATCTTCTTCTTCGCCTCGGCGGCTGCAAGTTCCGCCTATCTGACGGTGAGCGAGGTGTTCCCGCTCGAGACGCGTGCGCTCGCGATTGCGATCTTCTATTCGATCGGCACGGCGGCTGGCGGCATCGTTTCGCCTTGGATCTTCGGCATGCTGATCGACACTGGCTCCGCTTGGAACGTGTTCTACGGCTACCTCTTCGCCGGTGCGCTGATGACAGTGGCCGCCGTCACTGAAGCGGTCATCGGGATCGATGCCGAACAGGAGTCCTTGGAGGACGTGGCAGATCCTCTCTCCGCCGAGGAGGCGAGCCAGTAACGGATCTGCGCCGCAAACCGCGAAGCCAGCGACCCGAAACATGAGCATATGTCTATGCCGAGCCGTGCGATCGCCATGCGCGCGCGGCTCGGGCGCGGTTTCCGGGGCTGAGAACCATGTTATTGCAGCAGGGAAACTTGGTGAATCGTTTGTTCGACATTCTCGACGCCCAGCCCAATGACGACTGAGACGCTGAATGTCTTCTAGTCCTACAAAAATGCTGTTTTGAGCCTCACCAGCATTGAGACGGATCGACCCGCATTTCTTCATTCAGAGGTCGTTCCGCGTTCCTTTTTGAGGCGAACATAGGCCGCATATCCGACCTTTACCGGCGAATATCTGGTGACGTTTTCTACGAACTCTCCCTCGAAAGGGTCATCAACCTTCGGCAGTTGGTCCACATTCTTGTCCGCTCGCAACCCACCTGAATATTCAACTTTGATCTTCATGATTTCCTCGCCACTCCCTTTTTCCATTGCAGCCGACTGCGGCCCCCTATGCGCCAGATAGTCAGTCGAAGCGCGCATCAATAATCCTGTCCGCGATCCGCGCGGCGTTGGCGAGGATCGTCATCGCCGGGTTGACACCGCCACCTGTGGGCATGAGTGAACCATCGCAAATCCAGAGATTATCGACATTCCACACGCGCCCCATATCGTCGGTGACCGAGGTCTCGGGATCGTCACCCATCGGGCAGCCACCCATCAAGTGTGCAGTGCTCTGCGTTTCAAACAGATTTTTGCCACCTGCAGCACGCATCATTCGTGACATGAATTTCCTCCCATGTCCCTGCAGACGCCTGTCATTGTCGCAAAAAGAATGCGTGACCTTGGCTCGTGGGAGCCCAAGTTCATCCGTCTCGTCAGCCAAGGTCACGCGATTGTCGACCTGTGGCATCGACTCTCCGACCATCTTCAGCCCGGCCATCCGATTGTAACGCCCCATGGCTTCGAGCAGGTCATCCCCGAACATTCCCGTAGATGAAGTCAAAGTCCCGGCGAAATCTCCGGGCAACGGTCCCTGGCTCATGAAGGAATAACCACCATCGAAATTTTTGCTCGGGTCGTCGTCGGCATAATTCCAATGTTCACAGGTCGCCATCGATGGGGGCCCCTTATACCAACGAATTTCCTCGTCGAACTCGCCCCATACGGCGTCGTTCGCATGCACCATGAGATTGCGCCCCACGAGTCCGTCTGCATTGCCGAGACCCTGGGGATGCTGAGCAGTCGACGAGTTGAGCAACAAGCGCGGTGTTTCGATCGAATAGCCTGCCGCTACCACATTCTCAGCCTTCTGGAAGCGCCACTTCCCATCGCGATAGTAGCTCACCCCGGTCGCGCGCCCGTCTGCACCGGTTTCGATCCGCCCCACCATCGCCAGATCTCGCACCTCGGCGCCCGCCTTGATCGCGCGCGGAACATAGGTAATCGGCATGCTCTGCTTGGCGTTGATCGAGCAGCCGATCTTGCACATGCCGCGATAGGCGCAGGGCGGCGATTTCCCGCTCGGTGCGGAGACGGTGCAAAGCGGAGTCGGCGCCCAGTCGACGCCAAGCGCCTCTGCCCCGCGCGCCAACACCAGACCGGCTTCGTTTACCTCATGCTCGCGATAGGGATAGCGCCCGCGATCGGGCCCCCACGGGTAGCGGATCGGCCCAGAGATCTTCAGCGCCTCCTCGACCTCGTCATAGTAGCGCCACATCTCGCGCCAATCGACCGGCCAGTCGCGACCGTAGCCCAGCTTCGAGCGGGCCTTAAACCATTCGGGGCGGAAGCGCAGCGACACCATCTGGAAATGCACTGAGGATCCGCCGACCGCGCGCCCGGAATTGTTTGCGCCCAACTCGATCGGATCGTCGCCATCCGAGATCCGCGGGTCGAGCCAGTAGAGCTTCTCCTGCTCGCGCTCGTCGGACGCGAAGTCTCGCCTGGGCTGGAAGAAGGGACCGGCGTCGAACAGCACCACCGACATTCCGGCCTCGGCGAGCTTGGCGGCGAGAACCGATCCGCCGCAGCCCGCACCGACGATCACGAAATCGACCGGCGCGTTCTTAGGGTATTCGCGCATCGGCACCTGTCCTTCGCGCTTGAAGACATCCGGGGCGTGGCCATTCACCGCGCGGGGGCGATCATTGCGGGGCGCGTCTTGTGTCATGCCTGATCCTCCCATGTTCCGAAGGGCGCCTCCCAAGGGTCGATCTGGCCGACTTTGAGCCGGACATAGCCGCGTGGCGATGCCGGGCCGCCATAGCCGATCTCGCTCATCGCGGCAGGAGCGCTGTAATAGATTTGCACGATCTGCTTGAGCAGAAGCGCGCGGAAGAATTTCTGCGGCGGCATCTCCTGCCACGCCTCGGGCGCGCGACAGTCGCCGCGATCGATGGAGCGCAGCAGGCGCGCCTGCTTGGGCCGGACGAGCTCGCAAAATCCGCGTCCGTCGAACGCTGCGCGCGCCTCGGCGTCGATCGCCTCAAGCCCGCGCAGCCATGCGTCGCGCTCGGGCGGCATCGTGGCGAACCGCGTGCCGGTGCCACGACCTGCGTGCAGGGCAGCATCGATGAAGGGCGCGATGGGCACGGGCTCGGGGCGGCGCTGCGGGATCACCACCGCGCAGAGCGCCTCCAAAAGCGCGAACTGGTTCGGGTCAAGAAAGCGGCGCGGCGGCGGATCACGCCGCGCGCGCAGAACCTCGCGTGTCTGATCGTCGAAGGACGGGCTGTCCCATTTGTCGAGCACGTCATAGCCGGGATACGGGGTGCGGAACGGTTGGCTCATATCGCCGCCCTTTCCTTGTTCTGGCGCGGTTGATCCTCCCCCACCGCGAGCAGATCAAGCGCCGCGCGCCCGGTCTTGCCGAGCCCCGCGAAGCTGATCGGCGCGGGCATCGGCGGCCCCGCCAGCGTCGTCTGCCGCCAGTTGCGCCAGCCCGCCGAATTGCGCGCGACTCCGAGGGCGTGAAAGCCGGTGCCGACATAGCCAAGCCCCTCGACCGCACGCAGCAGCAGGGTAAGCGGGCGCCGGAAATGCCGATGCGGATAGATCGCCTGCGCCATCAGCCCGGCAGCGGCAAGCGGCGGCAGCGTGACCGGCAGATACATCGCCTTGTCATGGAACGCGCCGCGGAAATGCAGCAACGCGACCTCGCCGGATTCCGCCACGAGCGCGAGCGCGGTGAGGCAGGCCAGTTCGCGCCCGTGCAGATGCTCGTAGCCCTCGGTCTGGGCCATCCGATGGGTCACCATCCCGAACAGACCGCTCATGATCAATGCCCCCGGTGCCCCGAGCGGCGCGGCGTAGAACAGGTTGTTCCACGAAATCCCGCCGGGCCGGCGGCTGATGTTGCGCAGGTGAAACCCCATGCCGGCAATCCCGATCCCGACGGAAGAGAGATGCGTCACCTCAAGCACGCGGCCACGCTTTCTGCGCCGGGGCTCGGCCAAGGCGGCGGCCATCGCGGTCGCCCCTGTCAGGGGGGCCACATACATCTCGTCGCGGCGGAAATCGCCCCGCAGATGTTCCAGCGCGCTGTCGAAGAGGACGCTGGCACCCATGATTGCGGCCCCGTCCCGACCGAGCCGCAGCGCCTCGCGCTTGTTGCGCGACCGCTTAACCGGATTGGCGGAGCGTGGGCGGCGCGCGGCCAGCCCGGCGGCGACGAAACCGAGGCCCACGCCCGCGACGATGGCGCCCAGCCCGATGCCGCCGACGGGGCGCCGGGTGCGGCGTCGGAACGTGTCATATATCCTGTCATGGGTCATTGCGTGTTCCCTTTCCTCCTGCCGAATCCTTTTTCGTCCCAGCGTGAGACCATGCGCCGGGATCTGTGCTTAGGCCTGTCGGAACCGCTCTGCCTCCCGCAGGCGCAGCCGCAGCCCGAAGCCCGGTTCGCCATTGTCGCGCAACTGGCCGTTCTCAGGCTCGGGCGCGCCGTCGAAGAGCATCCCCTCGATCCGGACATGGTCGTGAAACCATTCGAGGTGGATCGCGGGCAGCGCGGCGAGGCACGCGTGCAGATGCAGCGCGGGGGCGCAATGGGCAGACAGCGGCACCTGATGCGCGGCGCTGAGCGCGGCCACGCCCATGAAGCCCGTGATGCCCGCGCAGCGCGTCGCATCCGCCTGCAGCACGTCCACCGCGCCCGCTTCGAGCATGTCGCGGAAGTAGCCGATATTGAAACCGTATTCGCCCGCCGTGACATTCATCCCGGCCGGCGCTCGGTCGCGGCAAAGGCGCAGCCCTTCGAGGTCATCCGAGGAGACGGGCTCCTCGTGCCATTCCACGCCGTAGTCGCGGGCGCGCTCTGCCAGCGCCAGCGCCTCCTTGCGGTTCTGGGCGCCATTCGCATCCATGAACAACCGACAATCGGGGCCGATGGCGTTGCGCGCCTGTTTTAGCCGGTGGGGATCGCGCTCGGCGTCTCGCCCGACCTTGATCTTCACCATCGAGAAGCCCTCGGAGGCCCAGCCCTCGAGTTGGCTGCGCAGCTGCCGGTCGTCATAGGAGGTGAAACCGCCCGAACCATAGGCCGGGATCGTATCGCGCGCGCGGCCCAGAAGGCCCGCGACGGGCTGGCGCAGCAGCTTACCCTTGAGGTCCCAAAGAGCCGTGTCCGCCGCCGCGATCGCCATCGCGACAGGACCATCGCGCCCGATATTTCGCGTGGCATGCACCATCGCCAGCCAGAGCTTCGCGATGTCGAGCGCGTTGCGCCCTTTCACCTGTGGAACGAGAATGTCGCGCACGATCCCAGCCGTCGCGGGGGTCGTGTAGCTGTAGCCAAGGCCGGTCTCACCCCCGGCGGAAATGGAGACGAGAACCATCGAGGTCTCGCTCCATTCCAGCGTCCCGTCGGCTTCCGGCGCATCGGTCGGGATCGTCAGGGCGGAGACGTCGACCGCCTCGATCAGCGGATCGGAGCCGAGGGTCATCTCAGCGGTCCGTGACGCGCTTGATCGTCTGCTTCACGATGCCAGCCGTTTCGGAGTCACCGTGGACGAGCGCGCTCATGAAGGACTTGGCCTGATCCATCGTGATATGGGGCGGCAGCGTCGGCACGTCCGGATCGACAGTGGCGTGAATCACGGTCGGGCGATCCGCCGCGAAGGCGACCTCCCAGGCCGGGCCAATCTCCTCGGTGCGGTCGATCCGCAGCCCCTTGAGACCCAGAAGCTCCGCATAGGCGGCCATGTCGATATCGGGCACGTCCTGCGTCTTGTCGACACGCGGGCTGTCGGCCATAGCGCGCAGCTCCCAGGTCACTTGGTTGAGGTCCTGATTGGCCAGCACACAGATCACCAGCCGCGGGTCGGCCCAGTTGCGCCAGTATTTCGAGACGGTGATCAGGTCGGTGATGCCGAGCATCTGCATCGCGCCGTCGCCCACGAAGGCCACCGCTGCGCGATCGGGATAGCAGAATTTCGCGGCCACTGCATAAGGCAGGCCCGGGCACATCGTCGCCAGCGTCCCCGACAGCGACGCCTTCATCCCCCGGCGGATTTTAATCGCACGCGCCAGCCAGTTGGCCGAGCTGCCCGAATCCGCCGACAGGATCGCCTTATCGGGCAGCCGCGAGGACGCCTCCCAGAACAACCGCTCAGGATTGACGGGATCGGCGCTTTCCTTGGCGCGCTGCTCGACGCCCTCCCACCATTCGGCAGTCTTCTTCTCGATCGTCTCGCGCCACGACCGGTCGGTCTTGGGCTTGAGACGCGGCAACAAGGCCTCCACCGTGTCGGCTGCATCGCCCACGAGGTTCACGTCCATCAGATAGCGCATCGACACCATCGTCGGATCGAGGTCGATCTGCACCGCCTTGACCTGCCCTTCCTTGGGGAGGAATTCCGAATAGGGGAAGCGCGAGCCGATCATCAGAAGCGTGTCGCATTCACGCATCATCCAGTCAGAAGCCTGCGTGCCCAGAAGCCCGATCGAGCCGGTCACGAATGGCAGATCGTCGGGCAGTGCGGCCTTGCCCAGAAGTGCCTTCGCAACGCCCGCGCCGAGCGTTTCGGCAAGCTGGGTGATCTGTGTCTCGGCGCCGATCGCACCTGCGCCAACGAGGACGCCGACCTTTTCGCCCGCGTTCAGAATATCCGCCGCGGCAGCGAGGTCCTTGTCCGCCGGAAGCAGGCGCGGCGCCTGATAGCCAACGCCACTGTGGACAGTGCCGTGGGCATGGGGCGGCGCTTCGACCGCCGCGGCCTCCTGCACGTCATTAGGAGCGATCACGCAGGTCACGCTGCGCCGCGCCTGTGCGATCCGGAGCGCCCGGTCGATCAGGTGCCGCGCTTGCCCCGGCGCCATCATCGTGTGGACATATTCGCTCGCCACGTCCTTGAAAAGCGATTGTAGGTCGACCTCCTGCTGGTAATTGCCGCCAAGCGCGTTGCGTCCCTGCTGACCGACGATCGCAAGCACCGGCTGGTGGTCTAGCTTAGCGTCGTAGAGCCCATTGAGCAGATGGATCGCGCCGGGGCCGGAGGTCGCGAGACAGCAGCCCACCTCGCCGGTCCATTTCGCATGCGCTGCTGCCATAAACGCGGCGCTTTCCTCGTGACGTGCCTGAACGAATTCGATCTCGTCATCGCGTCCAAGCGCTGCGACGAGGCCGCTGATCCCGTCTCCGGGGAAGCCATAGATGCGGGTGATGCCCCATTGCTTGAGGCGGGTAAGAATGAAATCGGCAACGGTGTCGGACATGAAGAGTTCCTCCACAGTTCGGGGTGAATAGGAAAAGGAAACGGGTTTGTTTCGCTCAGTGTTCCGACAAGAGCCTGTGAGGAGGCCCCAGTAAAAGAAACGCAGGAACATTGCGGCGCGCATCCGGTTGGTCCGTTCAGACCCACCCAGAAAGGAGCCGGTTATGAATTACCCCAAACCTCCCTTCCCGAAGCAACCGCAGTCCCTTCCCGGTTCGACCGAGAAGATGGAACCGCGCCCCGATCATGGCGAGCAGAGCTATGTCGGGTCGGGCAGGCTCGAGGGCATGGCCGCCCTCGTGACCGGCGCGGACAGCGGCATCGGTCGCGCCGTAGCGCTGGCCTATGCGCGCGAGGGGGCCGACGTGATGATTTCCTATCTCGAAGAAAACGACGAGGCCGAAGAAACCCGCCGACTTGTCGAAGAGGCGGGCCGACGCGCCTACGTGATGCCGGGCGACATTCAGAACGCCGACCATTGCCGCGCGCTGGTCCGCGACACGCATGAAGCCTTCGGCCGTTTCGACATTCTCGTCAACAACGCGGCGCACCAGATGCATTTCGACGAGATCGAGGACATTTCCGACGAGGAATGGGATACGACCTTCCGCACGAACATCCATTCGATGTTCTACCTGTGCAAGGCCGCTGTCCCGGTGATCGAGAAAAATGGCGCGATCATCAACACGGCCTCGATCAACTCGGACAAACCGAACCCGGGCCTTCTCGCCTATGCGGCGACAAAGGGCGCGATTCAGAACTTCACCACGGGGCTTGCCCAGATGCTGGCCCCGCGTGAGATACGGGTAAACTGCGTAGCGCCAGGGCCGGTTTGGACGCCGCTGATCCCCTCGACCCTACCGGAGGACTCGGTCGCGCATTTCGGGGAAGACAAGCCGATGGGCCGCCCCGCGCAACCTGCCGAACTGGCGTCCGCATATGTCATGCTCGCCGATCCGCGCTCGAGCTACACGTCCGGCGCGACCGTGGCCGTCACTGGCGGGATGCCGATGATCTAATCAAACGCGCGGGCCGTCAGACATTAGCGGCGGCCCGCGCGGTTTTCTCCCGCAGAATTTCGGAAGTCAGACTTGGTCAGCTTCAAGCCGGAATGACTTCGATCTGATTTTGGACAAGGAGAACACCACGCACTTCCTGCGCGAGCGCCTCAGCGAGTGTCCGCTGGAACTCCAACCCGATCGTGCCCTTGAGAGTCACTACCCCTTCGTCCACGACAATCAGAACTTGGCTCATGTCGATCCGCCCATCGCTTTCGAGCGCGCCCTTTACCGCAGGCGAAAGCTCCTCATCGGGCATCACGCGATCGGGTTGTTCTGGCGGTTCGGGCATGATCGGTTGCTCGACCCCGTGATAGCCTTCCGGCCGGCTTGGCTCGGCAAGATCCGAGCGCACCACGCGGACATCTTTTTCATCGCCCTTCTCAGTCATGATTACCTCCATGCCTGTGGAAGAGTTCAACGGGTGAATGTCTCGCTTGTTCCTGCACAGGCCGAACTCAACGCGATCACGATGCACCTCGATATGGAACAATGCCTAGTGCGTGTTGTTTCTTCAATATGCATGACGACCCTCGCGTGCAGCACCGCACGGGTCTCACGCGAGGGCTTACTTTGACCAAAGGAGGCCCATCATGTTGACCAGACTGCTTTTTGCCGCCTCAGCCCTTGGCGCCTTGGGGTATCTCATCAACCAGCGGCGCCACGCGTCCTCTTCGGAGGTCCGACCAGCAGGCCCTTCACAGATGCGCAATCCGCCGCGGCAATGGGATCAGGTGGATGAAGAAATGGACGAGAGCTTCCCGGCGAGCGACCCGCCCGCGAATTACTGACCTCAGCAGCGAGGCTCCGGTATCGAGCCGCCGGCTCCTGCGCAGAGAGCGATGACATGCCCAACACTTATCTCGAAGACACATTGATCACTTTGGAGGCCCGGCTGATTGCGCAGCGGCGCCTTTTGGCGCGAATGGTGGCGGAAATGCCCCCAGAAGCACGCGAAACCCTTCTTTCCTGGATCAACGAGCGTGAAGTGATGCGCGACGGGCAGGAAGATCCCGGTGCCGTTCCTGACGCGGTCGATACGCTCCCATTAAGCATCGCCCAAGAGTTCCAGCAGATCGCGACACTCGCACGCCGTCACCACCGCAGCAGTGATTTATAGACACGGACTGAGTGTGAGCGATGAATACGACACCGAGCGACAGACGCCCCAAACCGCCCTGCCCTGCGTTGCGCAGCACTGCTACAGCTCAGTTTGGTGCGTCCGTGACAAATTCAACCACAGCGAGGGAAGGCAGATGCATCATTCCCAAACCATTCCCCACCTTCCGGGGATCGACAGCACCCGCGCCTTTCTCAGCGAGGGCTATCCATTCATTTCGCGCAGATGCGACGAGCTTGGAAGCGATGCGTTCCGAACCCGCCTAATGCTACGCCCGGTCACGTTTCTTCGCGGACCGGATGCGGTTCGCGGCTTCTATCGGGCGGGCCGCATGACGCGCCGCGGAGCGATGCCACCGACCGTAGTGCCGCTTCTACAGGGCAAGGGCAGCGTGCAAAGCCTGGACGGCGCAGAGCATCAGGTCCGCAAGAAAATGTTTCTCGATCTCATGGCCCCCGTGCGGCTGCAGCAGGCCCGCCAGATTTTCGCAGAGGAATGGCAGGCGGCGGCGGGCAGTTGGCGAGGCCGCGAGATCGACCTCTCCGATGCTGTCGACGGCATCATGACACGCACCGCGCTTCGCTGGTGCGGCATCGACCCGGGACAACATGACGTTGCAAGCCGCTCGCGTGAACTCAGCACGATGTTCGCCGAAGCCGGTGCGCTCGGCCCCGCCTATCTGCAGGCACGCTGGCTCCGAGCTCGATGTGAGCGTTGGGCGCGAAGTCTCATTGCTGAGACCCGAGAAGTGGACGGACCCGCCGGAAGCACCTTGGGCAAGCTTGCCTTCCATACGGATCTCGATGGCCGCCGCATGAACGAGGATGTGGCCGCGAAAGAACTCCTGAACATCCTGCGCCCGATCGTGGCAGTCGGACGCTACGTCGTCTTTGCCGCCCACGCCCTGCATGTCCAGCGCGCAGCCATCCACGCTATGACGGAAGACGACGAACACATCAGTCACGCCATCGCCGAAGAGGTTCGTAGGCTTTATCCGTTCTTCCCGGCGATCGGCGGACGCGTGCGCGAAGCGTTCGACTGGCACGGCGCGAGGTTCGAGCCCGGCGACTGGCTGGTGCTCGACCTCTACGGCACTAATCACGATCCTAAGACGTGGGATGACGCGGAAAGCTTCTGTCCCGAACGCCATTTGGGGCGCGACCGCCAACCCGAGGGGCTCGTGCCGCAAGGTGGAGGCGACTACCTACAAAATCACCGTTGTCCCGGCGAGTGGCTCACGACCGAGTTGCTAACCGAAGCGGTGATGCAATTGCGCAAGCTCGACTGGACTTTGCCGGAACAGAACCTGTCGCTTCCCGAAAACCAGTTCCCGCCGCTGCCCGAAGGCGGTTTGCGCGTTGCGGTGTCACCCAACTGAACCACCGCGAGCGCAATTATGGGACGACTACTTCTTGAACCCCGGCGCTCGACGGATAGAGCGCCGGGGCGGGGTATCAACCGATCTGCGCGGCTGCGGGACCGAAGAACTCATAGTGGATGCGTGCCTCCGGAACGTTTGCAGCCTTCAAGCCAGAAACCATCTCCTGCATGAAGCCCGTCGGGCCGCAGATGAAGTAGTCCGCCCTGGCGGGATCGCTGATCTGCACGAGCCAGTTCGGATCAACCCGGCCGGTATGAACCCCGTTCGCGACGTCACTCTCTTCCGGCACCTCGTAGAAGACGTGGCTCTCATGCGCCTTTGCGCGGGAGGTAGCGGCAAGCGCATGGGACTGGCCATTCCGCGTCGCGTGGACATAGACCATTCGCAGTTCGCCGCCGCCATAGCTCTCCAGCATCGAGATCATCGGGGTGAGGCCAACGCCTCCTGACAGCAGAACCACCTCTCGCTTGTCTGCGGGATCGAGGAAGAACTCGCCAGCGGGCGCGGCCACGTCGAACTCGGCGCCGACCTCGACCGCATCATGCAACCAGTTGGAGATCCGTCCGCCGGGCTCGCGCTTGACGGTGATGCGGTAGGACTGACCATCCGGTGCCGAGGAGATCGAGTAGTTGCGCCGATATTCCTCGCCTTCCGCAGGAGCAAAGCGGAAGCTCAGATACTGACCGGGGCGATGCTTGAGAACAGGCAACCCATCCACGGGATAGAGCGTGAAGGACGCGATCTCGGAGGTCTCGCTGTCCTTCGCGCCAACCTTGAAGCGCCGCCACCCGCGCCAGCCGCCGTCCTGTTCTTCCGCACCGGCGTAGATCTCTTCCTCCCGCTCGATGAGCGTATTGGCAAGGAACCAGTAGGCCTCGCCCCAGGCATTCAGGATCTCGGGGGTCGCAACCTCGCCCAACACCTCGGCGACAGCCCCTAGCAGCGCTTCGCCGACATGGGGGTAATGCTCGGGGAGGATCTGCAAGCCGACATGTTTCTGTGCGATCCGCTCCAGCGCATCGGCCAAGACCCCGGGATTCCGGATATGCGTCGCATAGGCCACCAGTGCCCCCGCGAGCGCTTTGTGCTGCGGCGAGTTACCATGTTGATGCGACATGTTGAACAGCGCCCGAATTTCGGGAGCAGCGAGCAGCCTGCGATACATGACCGGCACGATCTGATCGACGTGCTCGGCGACGACGAGTGCAGTGGCTTCGATGATCGCGAGTGAGCTTTCCGAGAGCGGCTTGGCCATCATTATCTCCTGGGTTATAAAACATGCCAATGATCCGCATCTATTCCCTCGCGAATTAAGATGCCAATCACAGGTATGTTTTTCCTGTGCGACATTCTGTCCGGCCTCGTGATACGAGACGGGTCGCTTGGGAGCCCGATCAGGAGAGATGTGCGAATGCGCTTGAACGACACCACGGACCTCGCCTTGCGCGTCATGATTTATGCGGCGTCGATGAAAGACCGCCGTTTCACGATCGATCATCTCGTCGAGGCCTATCATGCGCCCCGAAGCACGGTCATGAAGGTTGTCAACGCGTTGACCCGAGGCGAATTTCTGACTGCACAACGCGGTCGGTCCGGCGGCTTGGGGCTTGCACGTGCCGCCCAAGAGATCGGCGTCGGAACAATTGTGCGCCACATGGAGACGGATTTCGATCTCGTCGAATGTATGCGCAGCGGCGGCGATTGCGCGATCACAGCGTCCTGCCGTTTGATTTCCCCCTTGGCGGAAGCCCGGGCGGCTTTCTTGGCGACGCTCGACAACTACACGATTGCCGATATCGCGATCTCGCCGCGCGATTTCGGGCTGGCGATCTCGTAAGGCTGATACACCGGGCCGATCGTCCAAAAGCTCTCCGGGCCACCCGTCAGGAAACGGCCGCCCTCCCCCCGCGAGACGCAAATACACAAGAGCAATGGAATTCCTAAGGAGATCTCTATTGCCTTTTTGAAGCTGGCCGCGCCGTAGAGCGGTTTTTTCTAGAGATCGAGATCAAATAGAGCGCAGGGCACCTTAGTTCGGCACCAACTTAAAATATTTGCGGTTTTCCCGCGCGAAAGCGCGGCCCTCGGCTTTCATTACTTCCAATCGCACACACGCGCCATTAATCGGCAACCAGATCGTTATCGGCGGCGGACGTAAAGTAGCGGGGGCTAATCTTGGCATACCAAGAGACACCATCGGGGTCATGCCGCAATTCGGTTTCCGCCTCCCCCCGCAGAAAGCTGTCGATGACTTGAGAGCCAAGCCCCTGACGGGACGGTGGTTCCTCGATCCGCGGGCCATCGCGCTCTTCCCAGGAAAGCGCGAGCATGCCACTCTCCGGAAGCACTCTCCAACGCACCGAGACGCGACCCTCGGGGACCGTGAGAGCGCCGTATTTAGCCGCATTGGTGGCGAGCTCGTGGATCACCAGCGCCAGGTCAAACGAAAGTCTCTCAGTCAGCAGCAAAGATGGCCCTTCGACGTGGAGTTGCTCAGCCGCACAGGTGTAGGGCTCTACATGTTCAAAGACGAGATCGCCGAGCGGACGCGCTGTGGCGCCTTCCTGTGCCAGTTTTACGTGCGCATCGGTGAGCGCGCGAAGCCGGCCATAGAAAGTCTCGGAAAAGCTTTCGAGATCGGGGGCGCGACGCACTGTCATCGAGAAGAGCGACTGCAGAACCGTGAGACTGTTGCGCGTTCGGTGCCGCAGTTCGCTTAGCAGGAAGCGCCCACGCTCTTCTTCCTGAGAGAGCCGGTCTATCAGGTCGCGGGTCTCGAATTGCCGACGACGCGCTTCGGCCTGAGCCTCGAAGACGCTCTGCAGCACCGCCGCCTTGACAGGCCGCTCGAGAAGAATTGGCGATGGGGCGTTTTCTTTGCGGTTCACCGCGCGGACAGCGGGCGGGAGACGCGCAACCCGGCTTAGAAGGAAAACCGACGGCAGCCGTGCCCACGCGGGTTCCGCAGCGAAGGTCGCGTTCAGCACCTCACCGATCTCTTGGCTCGCACCCTCTTGACTGACAACGACGAATAGAACGCCATCAGGGCCTCGTGCGTCCAAGGCCGAGGCGAGGTCACGCGCGGTGACGCAGGTTCGGGCCGAGAGGCCGGTGCGCTCGACGAGACGCGCCAAGGCTCGCGCATCATCATTGAGCGGCGCGAGGATCAGAACCGGTGGCGTCTCACAACGAAGCTCAGACATCGCTTTACTCAGCGCTGAGGTCGGAGGCGCTTCTCGCACGCTGCTCGGCCTCTTCGGACAAAGGGATAATTTCGACCGCACCAGCGCGAATGATCAACTGCTCAATATGGCGTTCGTGTTCGCTATGCCGCTTCTTAAGCACAGCGATGGAGCGTCGGATTTCGGACCGGGCTTCATACTGACGCAGGAGAATGATCGAGTCGGCAAGAAAACTGGCGTCGATGGTTGTGGCGGGCGGTTCCCCCAACAGCCCGTGCTGTGTCATGGTGATAATGACCAGCACTTCGCGGCGCGTGAGATGTTGCAGAAGCGCCTGCATATGCGTCATCACGTGACTGCGCTCAGGCAAAGCCTCGAAATAGCCGCTGAGACTGTCGATAACGACAACCCTCGCCCCATCATCCACCGCCTGCAGAACCGCGTTTGCGAATTCGCCGGGCGAAACCTCGGCAGGATCGAAATGTCTTAGCCTAAGCCGGTCAGATTGCTCATAGAACTCTATGTCGAGACCGACGCCGGCGGAGCGGTTGCGCAGAACCTCGGGACGTTCCTCGAATAGAAACATCGCGGCGAGGAGGCCACGTTCTGATGCCGCGCGCGCCAACAGGGTCGCGATGGTCGACTTTCCACTGCCGGACTGACCTGAGATCAGAGTGGTGGTGCCAAACTCCAGCCCGCCGCCGAGAAGTCGAGTGAGCGGTTCGTGCGGCGGCTCCAACTTTTCCTCAAGGGTCGCAGGATGTGCCTCGTGCGGAATGACACGAGGGAAAACTTCGAGCCCGCCCGTCTTGATGCGAAAATCGTGCCAGCCTTCTCTGAAAGGTGCGCCCCTCAGCTTCACTATCGTCAACCGACGCTGTGTGATGCCGATGGGCGGTGTAGCACTGTCAAGTTTGATGACTCCGTGTGCGACACCTTCGGCATGACGCTCGCCATCGGGGTGATCAAGGTGGTCTATCAGCAACGCCGTGCAGCCGCGCTCACGTAACTGGCTGCGCAGCGCGAGAAGCTCTCGCCGGTAAGCTGACTCGGTCGAAGAGAGCATTCGCAATTCTAGCAGGGAATCGAACACCACAATGTCGGGCTCCGCGTTTTCAAGCTCGCTGCGCACCCCTTCCATCAACTCGACGAGATCGGCCTCATCGCTTTCTACCGAGAAGCTCCGCTCGCCCTTGCCAAGCTCAGGAGTGTAGACCCTGACCCCAAACAGGTCGATCCCGTGAGACTTGGCGATCATCTCGATTTCGGGGCGAGACTGCGCCACGCTAATGAAAAGCGCGCACCGCCCTTCGACCGATGCCTCGGCGAGGAAATGCAGCGCGAGGGTGGTCTTGCCTGTGCCAGGCGCCCCTTCGACAAGCATGATGCGCCCGGCGGGATATCCCCCCCTCAGCACCTTGTCCAGACCATCAACCCCCGTCGAAACTCTACCCCTCTGTTCAACCACAATACCTCCTAACATGCGGGGCGACGTCTCATCCGGTCCACTCTCAATGCGCGCGACCAGCCAAGATTGGCACCTCTCGACACAATTTTTTTTAAATCAACATTGTTTACATGCTGACTCGAGGAAACCTTTTTGGCAAGGAACGGACACGTAGCGGCCTGTCACCCCCGCCTTCGAGGCACCTGCGCTTCTGAAATGATGGGCGAAAGCTTGCGAACAGTATCGCCTTTGGGTCGTCTTGGTGAGACAAAATCCTACTCCTCTTTCAGTTGTCTTGAGCAAGCTACGAGGAATTATCTGGTATTCGCGAAGCGTCATCTCACCAGGCCAGAAGTGAAGGCAGCCCCCGCTTGAAGCGCTGAAGACTGAGGAGTTGGCGGTTTCGTTCGTGTCGACATGCGCTCGTGGCCACGCCTTGCAAAAGTCCGCTCGCGGCATTTACGCCAAGCACAACAAAGCGTTCTCGATCCGTGGGAACCCTCTGCAAAGGAAGGCGTTCCCCCAAGGTCAAGCATAAGGAACCGCCCATGGCCTCCCGCGCGATCTGGAAAGGCCAGCTACGGCTGTCGCTGGTCAGCATCCCCGTCGAGATTCACTCCGCGACCAAATCGGGAGCGCGGCTTTCGTTCCGGCAAATTCACGGCCCCTCCGGCAAGCGCGTCCATTACGAGAAGACTGTCTCCGGTATCGGGCCCATAGATGCCGACGAGATCCTCAAGGGCTACGAGATCGGCGATGACGAGTATCTGCTGCTCGAGCCTGAGGAGATCGACGCGATCAAGCTCGAGACCAAGAAGACGCTCGAACTCGTGCAGTTCGTCGATGCGTCCGAAATTCCACCACTCTACTACGACCGGCCCTATTATGTCGTGCCGACCGACGATCTCGCGCAGGACGCCTACCGTGTGGTGCGCGATGCGCTGCGGCAGGCCAAAAAGATCGGGCTTGGGCAACTTGTGATGCGCGGCAAGGAGTATCTCTGCGCGCTGCGGCCCTGCGGCGACGGTATCCTTTTGGAGACGCTGCATTATGCCGATGAAATCCGCGAGGCCGATCCGCTGTTTTCAGAGATAGAGGACGAGCCTGCGGACAAGGAGCTGTTGGAGGTCGCCACGCAGCTGATAGACCGCAAGACCGACAGTTTCGACGCATCCGCCTTCACCGATCACTACGATGCGGCGCTGCGCGATCTGATCGACCGCAAGCGCAAGTCGAAGAAGACGCCCCGCGCCAAGACGGGAGAGGACGACACCAGCAGAGGCGGCGATAACGTGGTCGACCTGATGTCCGCGCTGCAGGACAGCCTCAAGGCCGATGGCAGCGGCAAATCCGGCTCGAAGTCCGTGGGCAAATCGACGGGTCGGAAATCGTCATCGAAAACCTCCGGTTCGAAGTCGTCCGCGTCGAAATCCAGCAAATCCTCCGGCGCGAAATCCTCAACCAAGAAGTCTGCTTGATGGGAAGCCTCCACCGTTATCTCGAAATGCGCGACTTCGCGCAGACGCCAGAGCCCGATGGCGGCACCGCCTCGGGCCATCTCGCGCCGCGCTATTCGATCCAAAAGCACGACGCGACCCGCACCCATTTCGATCTGCGCCTCGAATGGAAGGGCGTGCTGCTGTCCTGGGCGATCACCAAGGGGCCGTCCTTCGACCCGGGTGAAAAGCGGCTCGCGGTGCGGACCGAGGATCACCCGCTGGATTACCTCACCTTCGAGGGCACGATCCCGAAGGACAATTACGGCGCGGGCACGGCGATGCTCTGGGATCTGGGGCATTGGCAGCCGCTGATCCCGGTGGGCAAGGCGCTCAAGAAAGGGCATCTGCATTTGCGCCTGCATGGCGCACGGCTCACCGGCGAGTGGCACCTGATCCGCATGAAAACCGAAGGCAAGCGCGAGAACTGGCTGCTGACGAAGGCCGAGGACGCGGCGAGTGGCGCGCGCGATCCGGTGGCGCGCTATCGCCGCTCTGTCCTGAGCCAGCGCACGACGCGCGAAATCGCCGCTGACAAGCCGCCCGTCGAGACGCAGGCGGGCAAGCGCCCCGGCTTCTCCAAGCCGCAGCTCGCGACGCTCTCCGACAAGATGGTCGCAGGCGACGGGTGGTGGCACGAGCTGAAATTCGACGGCTACCGCGCGCTGATCGCGCTTGGCAAAGGCGGCCCGCGCGTCTTCACCCGCAACGGCAAAGATTGGACGGATCGCTTCGAAGGTCTGCTGCCCGCGCTGGCCGAGGTCGACTGCGACAGCGCCCTAATCGACGGCGAGATCGTCGCAGGCGCAGGGCTCGACGGTTTCTCGGAGCTGCAAAAGGCCATCACCGCAGGCGGTCCGTTCCGCTTCTACGGCTTCGACATCCTGTCGCGCGACGGTAATGACCTTCGCAAGGCGCCGCTCGCTGAGCGGCGGAAGGCGCTGGAAGAGGTGATGAAGCCGCTCCCCGCACTCGGGCCCGCGCAGCTCTCGCCGGTGATATCAAAAGACCCCGAGGATGCCTTCGACACGATCTGCAAGGCAGGCGGCGAGGGGCTGATCGCAAAGCGCATCGACACGCCCTATCGCGGCGCGCGCTCGAAGTCGTGGATGAAGGTCAAATGCGAGCGTCGCGACGAGTTTGTCATCCTTGGCTGGCAGGAAAGCGACAAGCGCGGCCGGCCCTTCGCCTCGCTCGCGCTGGGGGCCGTCGAGGGCAATGACTGGCGCTATGTCAGCAAGGTCGGCACCGGCTTCGACGAGGATCAGGCCGAGGCGTTGGCCAAGGCGATGAAGCCGCTCGCCCGCAAGACCGCGCCCGCGGATGTCGAGGCGTCGGAGGCAAAGGGCATACACTGGATCACGCCCGAGCTGGTCGCGGAAATTCGCTACGCCGAGCGCACCGGGGGCGACAGGTTGAGGCACGCGGTCTTCCTCGGGCTGCGCGAGGACAAGCCCGCGCGCACTGTGCGGCTGGACAATGACGTAGCCTCTGAGGAGCGCCCGAACGTCGCGGGGATCGGGATTTCCTCGCCCGACCGAGTGGTCTTCGAAGGCGCGGGCTATACCAAAGTGGACGTGGCGCGCTACTACGAGGCGATGGCCTATCGCATCCTGCCGCATCTTGCCGAGCATCCGGTGTCGCTACTGCGGCTGCCCGAAGGTCTGGGCGGCGAGCGTTTCTTCCAGAAACATGCGGGGCGCGGCTTTCCCGACGGGATCGAAAGCGTCGAGATCACCGAGAGCGACGGCAAAACGGCGCAATATATGATGATCCGCACGGCGGAGGGGCTGGTCGCGGCGGCGCAGATGGGCACGATCGAGTTCCATATCTGGGGCAGCCGCGTCGACCCGCTGGACCGGCCCGACCGTCTGGTCTTCGATCTCGATCCCGACGAGGGGCTGGACTTCGCAGCGGTGAGAGATGCGGCCTTCGAGATCCGCGATCTGCTCGCCGAGTTGGACATGCCGAACTGGCCGCTCCTGTCCGGCGGCAACGGCATTCATGTCACCGTGCCGCTGCGGCGCAGTGCCGGATGGGACACGGTGAGGCTTTTTGCGCGGGTGTTTTCACGCCTCCTCGTCGCACGGTCGCCCAAACGCTACACCGCCGAGATGTCGAAGGCGAAGCGCAAGGGACGCATCTTCGTCGACTGGCTTCGCAACGGCAAAGGCGCGACCGCCATCGCGCCATATTCGCTGCGCGCACGGTTCGGTGCGCCCGTCGCGATGCCGGTCTCGTGGGACGAGCTGAAGAAAATCCGCAAGCCTAACGCTTTCGATCTGGGTGCGGCGCTGGAGCGGGACGAAGGGATTGCGTTTCCCGATGCCGTGTCGATCAGCCAGGGCCGGGTCGATAAGCTCGAGGACATGCTGGAGGGTTCGGAGTAGCGCGCCCCATGTGATGGTCGCCGCGCCACGGAGGTCGGGGGCGAACGACATCGAGAGGTTCGGCAACTGATCTTCCGACAATTCGGAGACGCCCGGGAGGGCGCGCCTTGCCGCGCCCCTCTTTCTTTTGTCTAGAGCATAGCGGCAATCAGTCTCGATCATGTGTGCATGACCTAAGCCTTCGGCAGGTGGAAAGTTTCTCGCGCAAAAGTAGAGAAGAACTAGCGTGACTTGATAAGTGTCGACTACCTCAGGAATTCCTTGGAGGACGGATGTCAATCTTACGAGTGCTTACGGCGGTCGGAACCATCTTGGGTGTCGCCTCCCTTGCGGGCCTTGGCCTCGCTTCTTTTTGCGGCCACCTCCAGCTTCAACCCGCGATTGCCGTCGCCGTAACAGGGTTTAACGGACTCAGCCGCGTTCATCGACACACCTGACGCATCAATATTCCGCGTTGAAAACGACGGAGTGAAAACACGAATAACATCAGCCATTCACCGAGGCGATTGACTTGCCCCCCTTGGGCGGAGCAGTTTATCGCGCACTCGCGGAACACTCGAAGCCGACCTCCATCATCTATGCCGCATGCCAATTTCATTTAGGGGGCCGAGACGCGGACGAAACCGTCGAATATTCTGTCTCGCCTCCCGTCGGATCGGCTTGTCTGGAAGGGGTGCGGGCCACACCGGTGAGTGCGTGACCCAGGCTTGCAGGTCAGTCCGCGTCAGACAAGGCTACTGCATCGGGGCCGGCAGGATAATGCAAGCGGTCGCCAACATCAGTCGCAGCACACCAGACCGCCTCGGCCACGTCGCTTTCCCGCGTCACCACTTCGGGCGTCGCAAAAGCTTCAAAAATCGGTCCGGCATAGCTGGCGTAGCTCTCCGGGATCAGGTTCTCGATGCGAAACTGGCTGCCCACCCAAACGGACATTCGTCGCTCGCGCATGATCCAATTTGATTTGAACTCGGTGCCGCTGATCGTGCTTTAAGTGTCGGCTGTTTTATCGACCGAGCATTGGCGCGTTTCCCAGCAACACCTCGTCTCGCTCGAGGAATACATCAAACCTGCGAAGAAGCTGGGCCGTATGCGGTCAAGAAACCTTTTTCGTCGTGCTCAGGATTTCTCCAATTTTGAGCGCTTTCATTGGATTCCCGTCAACTTTTAGCTGGCGCATCATAAACGCCTTTGCGGGGTTCTTTACTCCCATTGCTATGTCGAAGAACACGCTAGCTTCCGCCGTCAGAGTTATGTCAGCGGCCCGATCGCTCTCAATTGCTCCGGTTTCGTCCACATAGAGCGTCGCAGTGCCCGGCATCTCTAGCCGCACACTGCCCTTTATCCGATTTTTTGCGCGATCGCTCACGAGGTTTACGATTTCAGCCTTACTTGCTTTGGTCACGTTGGTCTCCTTCGACCTGCATGGAGACTGTTTTCGATTGGTCTGTCTAGTTTGACGCTGGGTCGAGACTGGAGAATTTCGCTTCCGGCCGAGGCTGTGTGGAAACCCGTCGACGAGGGCTTTCTGATGCAAGTTTTCCGCACGGCTCGTTTTTCGCGGCCTTCGACCATTCCTTCGCGCGCATCGCGGCCTGGTGAGCCCTTGCTGGGCAGAGCATGACGACTGAGCCCGGGGCGGCTGCCCGATCAGGCCGGAATGGCCTGCATCAGGCGCCGGAGGCCAATCAGCGCGATCACTCGCTTGATATTATAGGCCAAAACATTGAGCGCCATTTCGGTGCTGACATTCTTCAGCCTCCGCGTCAGGAAATGGGTGTGCCCCATCCAAGCCTTGATCGTGCCGAACGGGTGTTCGACCGTGCAGCGGCGCAGGGTCATCGGGTCCGCGTCCCCGCTCAGCCTTTCGCGCATCGCATCGACCAGATGCTCATGCTCCCATCGCGTGATCCGGCGTTCCTTACCACTGGTGCAGCGGTGCCGGACCGGACAATGCTGACAGGCATTGGTCCAGTAGCGACCGACCTGCAGCCCGTCTTCCTCGCGCGTGTAGCGGTAGGTCAACTCTTCACCCGCGGGGCAGGTATAGACATCGCGTGCCGGGTCATAGGCAAAATCGGCCTTCACATACATACCTTTGGCCCGGTTGCCCGAGGTTTCCGGGCGCGACACGGTCGTGGTGATCCCCGCTTGATGGCAAGCCAGGATTTGAGCCCCACTGAAATATCCCTTGTCGGCGACGGCGTGCAGGTCGTCGCGCCGCAGGGCTTCCTTGGCGGCGGTCGCCATTGGGCTGAGCTGGTCTCGATCGAAACCTTGATTGGTAACGTCGTGCACCACGACCAGATGCGTCTCGGTATCGACCGCTGTCTGCACATTGTAGCCGACCATGCCGCTGTGCCGGGCGCTGGTCGACATGGCGCGGGCATCGGGATCGGTCAGCGATATCTGCCCGTCGGGCGCATCGGCCAAAGCCTTCTCCATTGACTTCAGCCGCGCGATCTCCTGCCGGATGCGGCCATAGCGACGGGCGAGATGGGCAACCTTTTCGGCCCGGGCCTTACCCTCCTCCTGACGGTCTATGCGCACCATCTCATCGATGTAGCGCTCAACATCGCGCTCGAGATGTGCCAGACGGCTGGCGATCTTGTTCTTCGTGAAGTTGTGGTCGCGGTTATTCACTGCCTTGAACTTGCTGCCGTCGATGGCAACGCAATCCCCCTTCAGCACGCCAATCCGGCGGCATAGTTCCACAAACTGTGCGCAGGTCCTGCGGATGGCCGGGCCATTGTCCCGCCGGAAGTCGGAGATGGTCTTGTGGTCGGGCACCAGGCGACCGGTTAGCCACATCAGCTCGACATTGCGACCGGCTTCGCGTTCCAGGCGGCGGCTGGACGGGATCCGGTTCAGGTAGCCATAGATGAAGAGCTTCAGGAGGACGGATGGATGGTAGCCCGGGCGACCGGTTCGAGCAGGCACACAGCGTCCGAACCCGAGCGCGAGAAGATCGAGCTCATCGACGAAGAGGTCGACGACACGGACCAGATGATCCTCCCCAATCCAATCTTCGAGACGCTCGGGGAAAAGCGTGGCTTGCTCCCGGTCGATGCCATCAATGAAACCCGCCATCCGTGCCTCCCGCTGCCTTGCGGAAATATACCATGGACTTCAGTTTCCACACAGCCTCGGCCCGAAGCCGACCTTGAAGGCCAATTGCTTTTCTGCGGTGCTTCTTCTCAGAAGCGGACATCTATGTATCGCTCCGCAATAGAACCGTCTCAGCGTCGCCCTTCTACGATGTTACACCCAGCGTCGTAACCGCGCGGGGTGCCGATGGCGCTTCGATCCATCCGTTATCGCACCAGCAACGTCGGCACGGAATTGGACCGGACCATCGCAGTGGTCGTGCTGCCAACGATCAAAGAGCGCAGGGGCGAGTGCCCGAACGCGCCCATCAAGAGGATGGCTCCTGGGGTCGCCTTTACTGCATTTGCAATGACCTCTTCCGCGCTGCCTTCTTCGATCAAGGCTGTGACATCGCGCCCCTTCAGGGCTACGCGCGCTTCGCGCATCATCTGTTCTGCCTTGTCCTGCGTCAATTTGCGCCCAGAGGTCGCGATAACGATTGTCACAGGGAGGTCCTTCAACAGGGGCGAGTTCGCACAGCGCTCCAACGCCCGAGCGGCCGCCGGGCTGCCATCATAGGCCAGCACGACCGCGCGCATCATATCTTCCTCAGGGGTTGAGGTGCTATTGGGCGCGATCAGGACAGGCCGGTCGCTCGCCCGCACGACCCGTTCCAGCGTTGACCCGATATGGTCGGTGGCGAATTCCTGGCTGGTCCCACGTTTGCCCATGATGACGAGTCGGGCCTCTTGCTCGCGCTCGAGGATCGTCTCGACTATGTCGCCGTGTCGGTGCAACTGCGTCACACCGTGGGCGTTCATTTCTTCGAGCGACTCGGCGCACCCATTCAGCAGCAGCCGTCCACGCTCGATTTGCAGACGGGCCTCCATTGCGTCAAGCTGGGTCAGTTCTTCCAGCAGACGCGATTTCACGCCAAGTCCAATAGCACCTGACAGATCGTGTCGCGCGCCGCTTGTGTCCTTGCGCTGAACGACGTGCAGGAGTTCGACCGGCAGATCGAGTTTCCGCGAGACCCAGGCTGCAAGGGTGCAGACGCTGGGCGCGTAACTTGACGCATCAACGCAGGCAAGAATGTTCTGCATGGTGTTTCCTCCTCAATGGCCCGAAAGATGCTGCTCGGCATCCGGCTTGTCATGCACGGCGAAGCGATCGATCATCCGCGCGCTTTCGGTATTCAGCCCGACGATATCGACGGTCGTCCCTTCCCGCCGGAACCGGATGACTGCCTTGTCCAGAGTGCCAATTCCGGTGATGTCCCAGAAATGCGCCTCGCTCAAGTCGATGATTACGTGGTCCAGAACTTCTCTGAAATCAAAGGCATCCACGAAACGTTCCGAGGATGCGAAGAAGACCTCGCCGGAAATGCGATAAGTGCGGGTGCGCCCGTCCTCGGACAGCGATGTCGAGACGGTGAACAACCGGCGCACCTTGCCGGCGAAGAACAGTCCCGACAGGACGACGCCCACCACCACACCAGCGGCGAGGTTGTCGCTCCAGATCACGATGATCACTGTCGCGACCATGACGATCGAAGACTGCCACGGGTTGCTGCGCAGCTCACCGATGGAGCGCCAGGAAAACGTGCCGATCGAGACCATGATCATCACGGCGACGAGGCTTGGCATCGGGATCTGAGCCACAAGCGGATTGAGAACGACCAGCAGAAAGAGAAGGAATACGCCAGCGATCAAGGTGGATAGGCGCGTCCGGCCCCCGGATTTCACGTTGATGACCGATTGACCGATCATGGCGCACCCGCCCATGCCGCCCAGAAAGCCGGTGAAGAAGTTCGCGATCCCCTGACCGCGCATCTCGCGCGCCTTGTTCGACGCGGTGTCTGTGAAATCATCCACGATTTGGGCGGTGAGCATCGATTCCAGAAGCGCCACCGCCGCCATGGTCAGCGAATAGGGCGCGATGATCTCAAGCGTCTGCAAGTTGAAGGGCACCTGCGGCAGCGCAAAGAACGGCAGCGATTGCGGAAGTTTGCCCATATCGCCGACGGTGTTCACATCGATCCCGCCATAGATGGTGACGGTGGTCAGGACGATGATCGCAACCAGGGGCGAAGGCACTGCTTTCGTCAGATAGGGGAACAGGTAGATGATCGCGAGCCCGGCTGCGACGATCAGATAGGTGACGTTTGTCACATGCATAAGCTGTGGCATCTGGGCCAGAAAAATCATGATCGCCAGCGCGTTCACGAAGCCGGTGATCACCGATCGCGAGACATATTGCATCAGCAGATCAAGGCGCAGGAGCCCCGCGATGCCCTGGAAGATACCCATCAAAATCGTGGCGGCGAATAGATATTCGACTCCGTGATCGTGCACGAGAGGGATGATCACCACGGCAACTGAGGCTGTGGCAGCGGAGATCATCGCGGGGCGACCGCCCGTGAATGCGATGATTACAGCGATCGAAAAGGAAGCATAAAGGCCGACTCTCGGATCAACCCCAGCAATCACCGAGAAGCCGATCGCTTCAGGAATTAGCGCAAGGGCGACGACCATCCCAGCGAGGATGTCCGCACGGGGGGTCGCGAACCAGTCGCTTCGAATAGAGGCGAGACTTGGCATGTGTCACTCTATTTTTAAGATAGCATCTAACAGGGCGTGGCCCGAGCGTGCAGCGATGTTACGGCACTATTTGGGCGTGATGCTGAAGATTATCCCGGGGATAGGCGCCGGGCCGAGCCACCCGGCGTGCCGGGTCCGACTTAGTGTGAGTGGGCACCTAAGCGATAGTTTTGGTGCCTGCAAGCATTTGATGGAACGTAAGGTAAAGATGCTGTTGAGCGCTGGCTTGCTCACATTCTTTGGTCTGGCATCTTAGCCGACGCCATATGCAGTGTCAGACGGTCGATGAAAATTCCGCAAAGGTCGCCTGCGCCAAAGCCGTCCTATTTGGTGAAGGTGAGGAAGACACAACAGCCTACCAGCGCCCGTTGCAGCGTCTGGTCACTTCATACCGACCCACCCTACGAGCAATATACCGGTGAACAGGAGACGCTATAGTTCGTCAGCGCCGCCGAGAGCAATCTTTGGTGCACTCGAGATGCCTGCCTTTGGCGGCGCCCGCTTCCCGATTTTCGAGGCGGATCGTCACTTTAGATCTCGAGAGCACGGGTGTCCTGAAGGGCAAAGACGAGACGGATGCTGAGATGGAAGCAGATCTCCACGAAGAGGCCGGAGCTTCGGTGAGCGAAGTCTGACGTGTCCGTCCCGTAACGTTGAGTGCTATCGCGCAGCGCGTATTCCGAATTCCCTCAGGTGCCATATATCATTTGGGCGGATAGCCCGCTCACGCGCCTGTGCTATCCTATTCCACTAAGGCCTGGGGAGGCTGAAAGTCGGAGGGGATATGAATACGCTCAACAAGGAGGGTTTAAGCGGGGTGTCTCGAGCTGCGCCGCGGCGCAGGAGTGATGCGTGCATTTGTTTCGTGGGGCCGCGGGAGATTTTCAGCGATGTGATCGTTCGGACGCTCGAGAGCGAGGTGCCGGATATCCCGGTGGTCCGCGTAGACTATCTGGAGGAAATCCCTCAACGCCGCGATGAGAATGCCCGCTTTGCGAATGGCGACAGGATTTGCGCTTTGATCGTGGAGGAAGGCAACGCCGCGGGACTGAAAGCGTTCATCGCGGCGCGGGGAGAAGCACTTTCTCTTTCGCGCATGCGCTTTGCGATTGCCTACAGCGAGGACAGGCCTGACAGCGAAGCAATGGATTTCCTTCGATCGGGCGCTCTGCTCAATCAGGTGAGCTTCCTGCCGATGAACATCAATATCACGACTTGGATGCTGACATTGCGCATCATCCTGTCGGGGGGGCACGTTGTCCCGCCGGCGCTTCTTGAAACCGGATTGACTGTGTCGAAAGCGGCCTCGAGAAAGCTTGCCGAGCCGGGCCTCGACCTGGAGCCGACGCCGGACGTGATGGACACGCTGACGCGGCGCGAACGGGAGGTCTTACAACTTCTGGCATCCGGGCAGCAGAACAAGAACATCGCGGATCGCCTTCAGGTCTCAGAGCACACTGCGAAGATCCATACGCATCGGATTATCAACAAGCTCGGCGTGAGTAACCGGACAGCGGCGGCTGTCTGGTATCACCGTCACGAGGCAAGAGCCTCACATTTGTAGAAGACATGGAACGCCTCGCCGCGCGGAAACGGCGGGCGGGGTTAGGGTTTGGTTTTCGCAAATTGTCTGATCGGCTGCTTGCGCGCCAGGCCCCCGCAGGCACAGCATCGACATTGCCATCGGCAGAGCCTACGCAAGTTCGTCCGCGCGGTTGAGATATTCGCAAAGAGAGAATGCATCGCCGGCCGCTCCGCTGAGCTTTGACAACAACGCGCATGTGCTCTCGATCAGCCCGCGCATGCCGTTGGAGGCGAAGGCGCTCATCGAAACGCTCAGGCCAAAGATACTCTGACCCAGCAATCGCCGGATTGTCGAGCCAATCCGCGCGCGAATTGCAGGCGCCCTCGGTGATTTCGAACCAAACCTGCTTTCGGGTCTTGCTCTGGATGATCGAAGCTCGTTCTTTCACCTGACCAGCGGCGAAGACATCGGCGACTTTCAATGTCACGAGATCACATCCCCGGAGCTTAATTTCGATGGCGAGATCGAAGAGCGCCAGGTTGCGCACCTTTTTGGCGATTTCCAGCCCCACGCGGATCGCCCAGACATGCTTTGGCAGAAGTGGTCGCTTCTGCCCGACGGTGCGCCCCTTGTTCCAAGCGGGACGGAGGGCACGAATGAAAGGTAGGTTTTCAGTTTGCACGGGTGTTCTCCCAGTCCACCACGCCCACCTGATCACAACCCGACGTTGGCGCCTAAGCTTAGCACATCAGGGTGCGATTGAAGCGAATGCCAGGATCAAGCCCAAAATGAACCGGATTGGTAGGGCTCGGACCTATCGCTCTCGATCGGTTTTCGCCTTGATCACGCTGCGCACCAACTTGCCAAAGGCGCGGTCCTTTTGGCGGCGCTCCGCAAGGGTGGCGGAGTTGAAGGTCTCCTCCGCCTGGAGCTTGCGCCAGCGCGCGAGCCGCGAGGCGTCGAGGCTGCCGTCCTCGATAGCGGATCGGACAGCGCAGCCGGGCTCTGTTTCGTGGCGACAGTCGGTGAAGCGGCAACTTGCAGCCAGCGCCTCGATATCTTCGAACACGTCGGCGATGCCTGCGGCAGCGTCGGTCAGCTGCACTTCGCGCATGCCCGGCGTGTCGAGAACGAGGCAGCCGCTGGGCGTGCCGTGCAGCTCGCGCCGGGTCGTGGTGTGCCGGCCTTTGGCATCGTCCTCGCGGATGCCTTGTGTGGCGATGGCCTGCGTGCCGAGGAGCGCGTTCGTCAAGGTGGATTTGCCCACGCCGGAGGAGCCGAGGAAAGCAACGGTGCGGGCGGGCTTGCACCAGTCGGCCAGCGCCTCGACGGGCGCGGCGCTGCGAGCGTCCAGCGCCACGACCGGCACCCGCTCCGACACCGCTCTCGCCGCTTCGACAAAGGACGCGGTGTCGTCGGTCAGATCCGCCTTGGTCAGGACGATCACGGGGTCGATCCCGGCTTCGAAGGTCAGCGCGACGTAGCGCTCCAGCCGCGCCACGTTGAAATCAGCGTTGCAGGAGGTGACGACGAAGACGGTGTCGATGTTCGCCGCGATCAGCTGCACCTCGCTGCCCGTGCCCGGCGCACGACGCTTGATCAGGCTCTTGCGCTCCAGCACGCGGCTCGACTTCGGGCGCGCGCGGTCGAGCAGCAACCAGTCGCCGACCGTGGCGTCCGGTCCCGGCGGGATTGTCTGGTCTATGCCGTCGCCCGCTACCTGCAACCCGCTGCGATGCACGGCGACCACACGCACCGGCGGTGTCGCGGTCAGCGCATCAACGTCGATCTGCCGTGCGAAGGCCGGGCCCCAGCCCAGCCGCTCAAGCGCAGAGGGCGCGCGCCGATTTGGCGTGCCTCCGGGCAGGAAGGCGGAGTAGTCTCGAACCATGTGCCTGCCTACCAGAGCGCCGGGTCGTCGAAGGCGGCGACACAGCGGGCGGTGCCGCGCAGGGGCATCAGCGGTGCGTCAGTCAGGGACTGGGCGATCCAGCCCTGCGGCCGGGTCAGCGGCTGCGGCGCCGGCAGGTCGGCCTCCGAGACGGGCTTGAACCCCACGCGGCCATAGAAGGCCGGGTCGCCATAGGTTACGGCGATGTCCGTGCCCTCCTGCCGGAGCGCGTCGAGACCGTGGGCGATCAGCCGTTGCCCGATGCCCTTGCCTTGATGCGCTGTCGCCACAGCCACGGGGGCCATCATGAAGACCGTGCGCGGATCGCTCGCATAGGCGAGGCGCGTGAAGAAGATGCCGCCGAGGAGCGTGCCGTCCTCCCAAGCGGTGAAGACGCGCAGATCCTCGGCGGGCGTCTCCGTGATCAACCGGCGCACAAGGGCGCCGATCAGCGCGCCTTCCTCTGCGCCCTCGGAGGCGGTGAAGGTCGCTCTGAACAGCTCCGCAATCGCTTCGGCGTGGGTGGTATAATCCGTTGAATAGTCCATGTCTCGATCCTCTCTGGTGCCAGCTGGGGTCAGACCCGCTCCAGCACGAACATCTCGTAGCCGAATTGCCCGCGCCCGGCCTCGAACACGGCGATCTCGCGGCGCAGGTCGTCAAGGACTCGGCTCCCCGCGAGATCAGCCTCCAAGGCCTCGAGCCGCGCGGCGAGTGGTCGGTAGTAGGCCTCCATCCCTTCCGACCCGATGTCGAAATGGCCAAGGACGCGGTAGCCCGCGCGCTTCGCCTGTGCGACGCGGCTCGCGGGCGTCGCCATCGCGGGGTATTCCGCGGCCCAGAAGGCGCGGACCTCGTCTTCGGGTTTGTCAGTCCGCCAGACCATGTCGGAGAACACGAGGACGCCGCCGGGGCGCAGGAGCGCCCGCCAGTCCGCAAGCGCCTTTTCCACGCCCAGGATATAGGCGCTGCCCTCGGACCAGATCACGTCCCAGGGACGCTTTGGGGTCGGGATTACGGCCATGTCGACGTTCTGCACCTCGATCCGGTCATTGAGCCCGCGCGCCGCGATCCGCGCCCTGAGCTTGTCGAGCGCCAGCTCGGCCGTGTCAGTGGCCGTGAACCGCGCCATGCTCGCCTCGGCCAGCGTCATCGTTGCCATGCCGGGGCCGCAGCCGATCTCGAGGATCGTTTCGGGAGCGAAGGGCAGCGCCGCCAGTGCCTTCAGCGTCGCCGCTTCAGTTCCTGGCCCCCACCGGTCGAGCTCGGAGAACACCTCCATGAACCCGGCCATGTAGGCGTCGTGGGCGTTCATGTCCTTGGAGACCATCGCGACCAGCCCGGCCTCCGCGCTGGAAAACCCCTGCGACATCAGCCACGAGCGGTGCAGATCGGGTGCGACGCGCTCGACCTCTTCGTGCCAGTCCTTCAGGCTGCCGCGTCCAAGAAGTGCTGCGAGCAGGTCGCGCGACCGCGTCTTCTCCGCGATTTCGTGCTCCAGTGTCTCAAGCCGATGGTTCAGCATCTCTCGGTCGAGCTTTCCATCGAGGCAGGCCTGAGACTCTTTCAAGCTAAGGCCGCCTGCCTGGAGCTGCTGCATCAGGCGCAGCCGCTGCCGGTCCGCGTCGGAATAGACGCGATAGCCATTAGCCTGCCGCTGGCCGTGCAGCAGGCCGAGCTTCTCGTAATAAAGCAGCGTCGCGCGCGATACGCCCACGCTCTCCGCCAGTTCCGAAATCCGATACATCAGTCGCCCTATCCGCTCACACCGATTCTCATCACTAAAGGCGGTGCTAAGGTGTGAAGCTATAGACAGGTCAAGAGAAAGTCGCGTCGGTCTGCGCTATCACCTCATCGGAAACACCATGCTTTCCTTCACTGTGCCGTAGGCGAAACTCGTGTCGATCGACCCGATCCCTCCGACGCGGTGCAGGCGGGCGCGGATGAAACGCTCATAGTCATCGAGCGAATCGACGACGACGCGCAGCTGGTAATCGGTCTGGCCGGTCATCACATGGCATTCCAGAACCTCGTCCATGCGACCGACCTCGCGTTCGAAGGTCTGGACGGTGGCTTCGTCGTGCCGCTCGAGGCGTATGCGGACGAAAGCGGTGATCGGCAGCCCATAGGCGCGTGCGTCTACCCGCGCCGCGTAGCCGCGGATCACGCCTTCCTTTTCGAGGTTGCGCAAGCGGCGCAGGCAGGGCGATGGCGAAAGATTGACCGCAGCGGCCAGATCCTGGTTCGACATGCGCCCGTCCTGTTGCAGGGCGCGGATGATCTGGCGATCTTTTTCGTCCATCTTTCGGCTTCCAATTAGCAGATTATGCCAATCTGATGCCAAATGGGGGTCAATAACGCAATCCACGAGATGCGAGACCGCGATATTCTGCTGCAAACAGGAGGTCGCACATGTCCCAATCCCAAGGTTTCGCCACCCGCGCCATTCACCTCGGCTACGATCCGCTGGAGCACGAGGGCGCCCTCACGCCGCCCCTGCATCTGACCTCGACCTTCGCCTTCGAGACCGCCGAGGCCGGGGGCGAGACCTTTGCCGGGGACCGCGCGGGCTATATCTATTCGCGCATCTCGAACCCCACGCTCGATTTGCTCGAGCGCCGGGTGGCGGATTTGGAGGGGGCCGAGGCGGGGCTTGCGCTCGCCTCCGGCATGGGCGCGATCACCTCCGTCCTCTGGACGCTTCTGTCGCCGGGCGATGAGGTGATCGTCGACAAGACGCTTTACGGCTGCACTTTCGCTTTCATGCATCACGGGCTGACCAAGTTCGGGATCACGGTCACCCATGTCGACCTGACCGATCCGGCGAACCTGAGTGCCGCCATGACCGAGCGCACCCGCGTGGTCTATTTCGAGACGCCGGCGAACCCGAACATGCGTCTGGTCGATATCGCGACGGTCGCCGCCATCGCCCATTCGGGAGGCGCGCAGGTCGTGGTCGACAACACCTATGCGACCCCCTATCTGACGCGGCCGATCGCGCTCGGAGCCGATCTGGTAGCGCATTCGGCCACCAAATATCTGGGCGGCCATGGCGATCTGGTCGCAGGCGTCGTGGTCGGACGGGCCGAGGCGATCACCGAGATCCGTCTGGTCGGCATGAAAGACATGACCGGGGCGGTGATGGCGCCCTTCAACGCGATGCTGATCCTGCGCGGCCTGAAAACCCTTGCCCTGCGGATGGAGCGTCACTGCACCAGCGCGCAGGTGGTGGCCGAGTGGCTGGAGAACCATCCCGAGGTGGCCGCGGTGCATTATCCGGGGCTCAAGAGCTTCGGCCAGCATGACCTCGCCATCCGTCAGATGGCGCAGGCGGGGGCGATGATCGCCTTCGAACTGAAGGGCGGGCTGGAGGCCGGGCGGCGGATGATGAACGGGCTGCGCATGATCGCGCGGGCGGTGTCGCTGGGCGATGCGGAAACCCTGATCCAGCACCCCGCCTCGATGACCCATTCCACCTACACCCCCGAGGAACGGGCGGCGCATGGCATCGGCGACGGGCTGATCCGGCTTTCGGTCGGGCTGGAAGACGTGTCGGATATCCTCGATGATCTGGATGGCGCCCTTGCGCCCGCCCGCGCGATGCGCAGCGCCTGAGATTTGCGAGGTCATGATGAACACCGACGCCCAGCACCTGAAGATCCTCGAGCAGCGGCTGCTTTGGCTGTCGCACTGGATGATCCACCACGCCAACCACATCCGCCCCAAGGTGGATGGCATCAAGATCGGTGGTCACCAAGCCTCTTCGGCATCGATGGTGTCGATCATGACGGCGCTCTATTTCTCGGCGCTACGACCCGAGGATCGCGTGGCGGTCAAGCCGCACGCGTCGCCGGTCTTTCATGCGATCCAGTATCTGATGGACCAGCAGACCCGCGAGAAGATGGAGGCGTTCCGCGGCCTCGGCGGCGTCCAGAGCTACCCGAGCCGCACCAAGGATGTCGATGACGTGGATTTCTCCACCGGTTCGGTCGGGCTTGGCGTCGCGATCACCGCCTTCGCATCGCTGGTGCAGGACTATATTGCGGCCAAGGAGTGGGGCGCGGATCTGCCGCTCGGGCGCATGGTGGCGCTGGTGGGCGATGCCGAGCTGGACGAGGGAAATGTCTACGAGGCTTTGCAGGAGGGATGGAAGAACGACCTGCGCAATTGCTGGTGGATCATCGACTACAACCGCCAGTCGCTCGACGGGATCGTGCGCGAGGGGCTGTTCCAACGGATCGAGAAGATTTTCGAAGCCTTCGGCTGGGACGTGGTGCGGGTGAAATACGGTGCGCTGCAACGCGCGGCGTTCGAGGAACCCGGCGGCGCAGCCTTGCGCGACTGGATCGACGCCTGCCCGAACGCGGAATACTCGGCGCTGACCTATATGGGCGGCGCGGTCTGGCGCAAACGTCTGATGGATGATCTGGGCGATCAGGGCGATGTGACGGCGTTGATCGAGCGGCGCTCGGATGCGGAACTGGCGGCCCTGATGGAAAACCTCGGCGGCAACTGCGTCGAGACCATGGCAGAGACGTTCGCGTCCATCGACCATGACCGGCCGACCTGTTTCCTGGCCTATACGATCAAGGGCTGGGGCACGCCCATCGCGGGACACAAGGACAACCACGGCGGGTTAATGACCAAGGCGCAAATGGCCGAATGGCAGCGCCATATGAACGTGCCCGAGAGGCAGGAATGGGAGCCCTTCGCGACGGTCGCCGATGTCGAGGGCTTGCGCGCCTTCCTCGATCGCGTCCCGTTCTTCGCCGAGGGCGCGCGTCGCTACAGCGATGCGACGCTGCCCGCGCCCGCGCTCTCGGTCGCGACCGATCGGGAGATCTCGACGCAGGCTGCCTTCGGCAAGATCCTCGACGATCTCGCCAAGGGCGACAGCGCACTGGCCGAACGGATCGTGACCACCTCGCCGGACGTCACCGGCACCACCTCGCTCGGGCCCTGGGTCAACCGGCGCAAGCTCTTCGCCCGCACCGCGCGGGAGGATGCTTTCATCGAGCATCGCATCCCCTCGACCGCGAAATGGGAATTTACCCCGCAGGGTCAGCACGTCGAGCTTGGCATCGCCGAGATGAACCTGTTTCTGCTGCTGGGGGCCGCGGGCCTGTCGCACAGCCTGTTCGGCAAGCGCATGATCCCGATTGGAACGGTCTACGACCCCTTCATCCATCGCGGCCTCGATGCGCTGAACTACGCCTGTTATCAGGACGCGCGGTTCCTAATCGTCGGCACCCCCTCGGGCGTGACTTTGGCACCCGAAGGCGGGGCACATCAGTCGATCGGCACGCCGCTCACCGGGATGGCGCAGGACGGGCTGGCGAGCTTCGAGCCCGCTTTCGCGGACGAGCTGGCGGTCATTATGGGATGGGCCTTCGACTATCTCCAGCGCGATGGCGAGGGAGACCCCGACGAGCGGACCTGGCTTCGCGACGAGACCGGTGGATCGGTCTATCTGCGTCTGACGACGAAACCGCTGGAGCAGCCCGGCAAGCGGCATGACGACGCCTTCCGGCAGGGTGCCATTGACGGGGCCTACTGGCTGCGTCCGCCGGGGCCAAATTGCGAGGTGGTCATCGCCTATCAGGGCGCCGTCGCCGATGAAGCCATCGCCGCGGCGGGCATCATCGCGGAAGCGCGCCGGGACGTCGGCGTGCTGGCCGTGACCTCGGCCGACCGGCTGAATGCGGGCTGGACGGCGGCGCAACGCGAACGGGCCCATGGCAACGGTGCGGCGCGCTCCCATGTCGAGCAGCTTCTGGCGCCCCTGCCACGGCATTGCGCCTTGGTAACGGTGATCGACGGCCACCCGGCGACGCTTGGATGGCTCGGCGCGGTTGCAGGTCACCGGACCATCTCGCATGGGGTCGAGCATTTCGGGCAAACCGGCACCGTCGGCGATCTTTACCGGCATTTCCGCATCGACCGCGAGGCACTGGCCGCCTCCGTCAGCGGCCTGACGAAGGGCGCGCGGTGCGCTTAAAGGCGCACATCAAGACAAGCGGGCCAGCGACGGTTCAAGCGCCCTGTTTCTGAAAAACACTCCCAACCGCGATCATCGCAACCGGGCGAACTACCAAACAAACTTACCGGGAGCATCTAAGATTTTCCAAAGCCAAGGGCAGTTCTACGTTCTTCGTGCAAACCTTGATGATTCAGGCTCGGCTTGCCGCATGAAGGTCAGCTTCCTCAGGGCGCCATATCTGCCTTCGCGACTGCAGCGAAGGACCGCTTCCCGCCCCCTTTGCCATTCGCGAAAGTTCGCGAGCTACGAAAATGGCCTGAGAGCCGTATTCCAACGAACGTCAATAATCCGCGTCAATCCTGCTTCAGATGAGCATCCAAGATCCGCCGGATCATCTCAGGCCGTGTCGGCAGATCTTCCTCGAGCTTTCGCAGCTCATCGAGCGCTCTGATTGTTTCGCGCGGAAGCCGCACTGTGACTGCCTCAGTGTCGGTGCGCGGACGCCCCATCTTTTTTTCGGTCATGACATTAAATCCACGATTGACTTTATGTTGGCATAATGTCATATTTCTCGAGCGAAGGCAAGAGCGCCAACTCCCGCCCTCGCTCTAACCACAGCCATCTCGGGTAAGGAGATAACCATGGCTAACACCCCCTCTACCACGCGCATTCGCGCGAATGAAGATGCGTGCTTCAAGACTCCGATCCTGATGCTCTTCCCGGAGTTTCTGAAGGCGCTCCTCGCCGTTGTGGAGCGCGAACGTGAACTCCGCCACGTCGATTATTGGGATCCTGCCTATTCGGCCTGGCTGACCGCGGCGGAGAAGGCGCAGGACCACGTGCTCGATCTGCAGATGGCCATTCTCGACGAAGAGCCTCGTGTGCCGGTCGAGCGGTCCCTTAGGCTTTCGGTATACCTCTTCAAGCTCGCACAGGCTGCCGATAGCGGGCACAAGCTCGCCGCGTTCCGAAGGCTCGTGCGCGAACGCAGCCACGACTTCCTGATCGTCGAGGAGACGGATTTCGACCGTCTCTGCAATGATCGAATTGAGCAAGTCCTGCGCACGCTCGATAGCTTCATGTCTCTCGAACTGATCGACGAGGTCGCGGCTCCGTCGGCCCACTGACCCCCAACACACGCAACGCAGCAAGAAGCCCGGTCGGCTGACCGGCCTCATTGCTCTTGCGCGCATCTCTGGAATTTCCTGGCG
This sequence comes from Thioclava sp. ES.031, assembly GCF_002563775.1. Lineage (NCBI taxonomy): Bacteria > Pseudomonadati > Pseudomonadota > Alphaproteobacteria > Rhodobacterales > Paracoccaceae > Thioclava > Thioclava sp. ES.031. The sequence continues at coordinate 2,620,088 of NZ_PDJO01000001.1, forward strand.
TTGTTTTCTGGCGCCGGGCCCATGCTTTTCTTTCAAAGGAGGGTCTCATCATGACCCAGAATACCTCCGGCTCGCTCACCATCCGCGGCGAAGAGCTTCCTATTCAGTCTGGCAAGATCCATCCCAAATGGCATGACGCGGCAAAGGCCAAGGGCTACCGCGTCGTCGCACGGGTGAAGGACAGGGGCACCCTTGCGCTCGAATGCGAGGCCTGCGGCAACATTCATGCGAGCCGATTTTATGTCCTCATGAACTTTCGCCCGCAATGCCCGCATTGCGTGGAGGCGAGGTGGCATGAGACCGCTGCAAAGGCTGGCCTGCGAATGTTGCGCCGCGATCCGACAGAAAAGAACTATGCGATCTACGAGGCTGGGTGCGGGCATGAAGTTCGCCGGCAATTTGGCTTCGTAGAGCGTGTAGCGCGCGGCGAAGTTGAGCCTCAGTGCGATGTTTGCCAAGACGCCCGCGATCGTGAAGAAGCCCGAACCAAGGGCTGGGATCTCGTCGGCGCCGACCCGAAAGGCAAGGCCGATTACCGAATCTACCGCCACGCTGATGGCTGCGGCGCGCTGTCGCGGATCACACGCGGCAATATGGTCACCGGACGCTTCACCTGTCCTGGCTGCGGAGAGGGGTGGCCGACCGAGCCGAGCTATCTCTACGCAATGCGCTTCGAGCTGCAGCCTGGCAAGCACGCCGTCAAGCTAGGCTACTCGCGTATTCCGGAGTCGCGCCTGAACTATCAGCTGCACCGGGACCCAGATCTGCCGCGCGAGCTGCTTTGCAAGGTGCCGATGCGCACGGGCCGCCACGCGCAGCGAATTGAGAAACGCGCCCATAAATGGCTCGCCATGCAGCACCCCGGCATGGAACTGCCGCATTCGGAGTTTGCCGCATATCTTCGGGTCAAATCCGAGCTTTATCGTGCCGAGCTCGAACCGGTGATCCTGCGCCTGCTCGATCGGATCGCGCGGAAGGAAGCGCGTGCCGCCACCAAGAGCTTCGCACGGCAACGGTCGCGCTCGAAACGCATTCGCGACTCCTGACTTGCCTCTGCGCCCCCTCCTGCCGCCGGGCGGGAGAGGACCGTGCCTTCTTCCTTTCCAACTTCGACCGAGGATCCTTTCATGCCCCAATCCCTTCCCACCACTTCTTCCCCCTTAAAAGAACTCTTCAACTCCGACCGAAAGGTCGCTTTCGCGGAGAATTTTCTCCGCCACCTAATGGAGCCCTGCGAGCCTCCATCGGCCTCCGATCCGGAGGAGTTTGACGACGAGCAGGCGGAGATTTCTGCCTTCTCGATCGAGACCCTCGCCTTCGCGCTTCGCTTTGCGCATCTCCTTGGAGATGAGGCCGCCGCTCGCCGGATGCACGAAGAAGGCAGTTGCACGCTGGTTCAAGTGCCCCCGGGACGAGATCTCGTGCTGGCGACGGCCGATTTGCCGCGCCTCCTTCCCCGGTTAAGCAAATTCGTTGGCTTGCGCCGCAAGGAAGACGTCAGACTTGTCGCGCGTGTCGACGCCTCGCCGCGCGGTGCGTCGGCCTCCGAACGCGCGCGCCAACACCAACGCTTCCGGCAGACGCAAGACGAAGCCATCAGTTTCGGCGATCCGCTTCTGGCCGTCGCAGCCGACCCCACTGCTTTTACGAGCGTAGCGCGGACAATCTGTCCGGCCCCCCTTAAATTGCAGCCGGTTACGCGCGCTCTGATCCTAGAGCTCCTGCGCATCACGCATCCCGAAACTGAAGAGAGGTCTTGGCGCGCGCTTCACGACGCTCTGCCCTCCGACGATGCACTTCGCCGTCTCGATGGCCCGTTGCTGACGCCGGCCTTCAAGGCAGCAACGGCAGCCGAAGTTGCCCGGAGGCTGGTAGAATACTCGGCCGCCTGCGAACCCAAACAAAACCGCGCACTTGATCGCGTTCAGGGGCTTGGGCCGATCCGTCGGCAGCTCGACCGCCTGCTTGCAGGCTTTAGCTGCTGGCAATCTGGCGAGGCCGACTGGTCGGCGCTCAACACGAGTGCGTTGCTCTCGGGGCCAACCGGTTGCGGCAAGACGATGCTTGCGCGGGCTGTCGCCGAAGAGCTCGGCGTGCCGCTGGTGGCCACGAGTTACGCGGAGTGCCAAAAAGCCGGACACCTCGGGCAGATGCTCGCGGCTCTTGACGAAGTCGTCCTGGAAGCGATCTCGAAGGCCCCCTGCGTGCTCTTCATCGACGAAATGGACAGTTTCACAAGCCGCGGCACCAACCACCAAAACAGCGAATATCAACGACAGGTGATCAATGCCATGTTGCTACAACTCACGCGGCTAGCCGAGACGCAGGGCGTGATGGTGATTGCAGCAACGAACCATCCAGACGTTATCGATCCGGCGCTGCGGCGTGCAGGACGACTCGATCTGCATCTGAGAATGCGCTACCCGGACCGAGCCGGTATTTCAGCGATCTTGCGCGATACGCTTGGCGCACCGGATCTCAATGTGACGCAAGGCGCGGACCTTTTGCTGGGCTCTAGTGGTGCGACTGCTGTCAGCGTTGCCCGTTCCGCGCTCGGCATTGCTCGGCAACACGGACGCGCAGTCACCTCTAACGACCTTTGGCATGCGGCGCTGGAGATCGCACCGGCCGTCGCGACTGACCAACTTGAGCGTATTGCAATCCATGAAGCGGGGCATCTCCTTGCGGCGTTTAGCCTGTTACCGACGCTTCCTACGCGTGTCGCGATTGGGCCGTCCGGCGGATACATCGAAGGGGCCGATGCGCCATTGCTTACGGAGAACAACATTCGTGCCGCAATTACTGTAGGTCTCGCGGGGCGGGCTGCGGAACAGGTCATGCTAGGATCGGTTTCGAGCGGCGCCGGCGGCTCGGAACATTCCGATCTCGGCGTCGCCACCCGCCTCGCCCTCGATGCAGTGACGAAAATGGGATTGTTTGGAGGAGAATTGTTCTGGGCGCCAGTTAAAGGTGATCAACTCGTTTCGCTGCCAGAGCGACTACGAGCTCACGTCGTCGGAATTCTCGATGAGGGACATAGCGCCGCGACGAATCTGATCGTGGAAAATACGCAGTCGCTGGAATTCGTCAAAAATACGCTGCTCGAACACCGCGAGCTCGAGGCAGACCGCTTGCAAGATCTCGCATCACGAACTTTTCCGCATTCCACCCGACTGGGAAGGAGAATTCTAGACACCCATCTCAAACCCAAGTGATGGAATTCGTGATGTAGCACGGAGCCGCGCGGCGCCTGATGTTCGTAGATGCGAAAAAACCGCAACTACCCCGAGATATCAACATCTTCGAATGGTGCTGGCGAGCAATTACGCGGTTCGGGCCAGAGACATAGCTTAGAATTGATGCATCAGCGGTCCCCGTGAGCTTGCGGGGATGCAACCGAGCGATGCGGCTATGCCAAGGCAAGACAAAGATAGAAACTGGATCCGCTTCTCTCCCCGACATTTCGAGGGCGGGATGGATGATATTCCGAGACTCTTGACCCCGAGAGAGGCAGCGGACCGACTGCGCGTTTCCACAAAGACGCTGCGGCGCCTCCGCGCGTCTGGCCTGCCGTTCATCGCCCTCACAAGTGGATCAATCCGCTACGACGCACGCGATCTCGCCGAATTTGTCGGACGGAACACGAAAAGGATCGAACCGAAATGCCCTATCGACCCAAAGGTTCGCGCAACTGGCACTACGACTTCCAAATCAGGGGTCGTCGATTTTATGGATCTTGCGGGACCGACGACTTCGAGGAAGCGAAGGCAGTAGAGGCAGAAGCTCGGGTCGACGCGCGAAACGCTCCCGAAATTACGCGAAACTTCACGCTGTCCGAAGCTCTCGGAACCTACTTCTCGGATGTCAGCCAAAACCAGCCAAGCGCCAGGACGACGAAAAGTCAGTTCCGGTCAATCCTGACGGTCATAAAACCTGCGACGCCTATTTCCAGACTGACTGATGCGGACCTTATGCGGCTCCGGTCCAGCAGGCGTTCAAAGGTATCAAACGCGACTGTAAACCGAACTCTCGCCTCACTTGCTCGCGCCCTGCGGCATATGGAAAAGGAACACGGCGCCACAGTTCCAAACCTCGATTTCAACGCGAAGAGGCTTCCCGAGCCCAAAGAACGCGTCAGGGAACTGACGATCGCCGAGCAGAAACGGCTATTCGAACACCTTCGCTGTGACCTGCATCCGCTAGTTCAGTTCGCACTCATGACTGGCGCGCGACAGGGATCAATCTGCCAACTGCGCTGGCGTGATATTGACATCGACACCGAGCGAATGAAGTTCAAGATGAAGACCGACACTTGCACATCTTCACAGTCGATGAGTTTTCCGATGAGCCAAGAGATCAAGGCAATGCTTGCGACGCTCGAAAGATCAGACGATCCTGACCACGCCCCCTACGTCTTCACTTTTCGGGTCCACAATCGAAAGAGAGCGGCACGTCGGCGCATTCTCCAAAACTCGACTGCTTTCGAGCATTTCCGAAAAGCTGTGAAAGCCGCCGACATTGAAGACTTTCATTTCCATGATCTCCGCCACACCTTCGCGACGCGGATGCTTCGGCAGACACAAAACATTAAACTGGTGTCCCGTCTCTTGGGTCACTCTGAGATCACGACGACGAGCCGATATGCCCACGTTTTGGACGAAGATCTGGCAAATGCTATCGATGGTTTTTCAGCATTGTCCAACAATGCCTCCCGAAAACCCTCCCGAAGCCCCAAGAAAATCAAATCAAAAACAAGGACTTGAACGAACCCCTATCAGCTTCCCAAGCTGAACGCGCGGGTTCGATTCCCGCTACCCGCTCCAAGCTCCCCGAAATCGTAAGAGACTGTTTCGTAGCGGGAATATCGTCGCCCATCGCGCGCGACCCATGCCGCATGAGTGAACCAAGTCGGCCCGCTTGGGGATGCCGTCAGGCGAGCTCGGCAGCAGGCGGCGGCGCGGCCTCGGGGGCGGAGGCGGCCTCATGGCCCAGATTGCTCTGAACCTCGCGCTCATATTCCCCGACACGCTGCACGTTATGCATGATCCGCGTGAACCAGCGCATCGCGTCGGTCGCCTGAAACGTCTCCTGTATCGTATAAAGCCCGACATGCTCGCCAAGCAGCAGCCCGCGCCGGTGCCGCGCGAAGCGATGGGCCACCGGCGCGGCCATCAGCGCCATGCGCGCCCCGATCTGCGGCAGATCGAGCGGGCGATCGGGCGACAGGCAGGCGGCGAACCATTGCGCGGGCCGCGGCGTGATCTTGCCGCGCAGAAGGATCGCGATATAGCCGCGATGTTCGGCCTGCCCCACCAGCCGCATCAGATGGTCGGCTTGATGCATCAGGGCGGCGAAGGCGGCGGCCTCGGTGGGCTTGTCGCGCGGCACCGAAATCTGCGCCATGTAATCCTTCAGCTCATCGAGCGCGATCCCGACCCGCGGGCCCAGTGCCGACATCCGCCGCAGGTCGCGCGCGGGGCCGATGGCCAGCGAATAGGCCGAGAAGACCTCGCGCGCGGCCCAGATCACCATCGCATGGGCCGATTGCATCGCCGCGCCCTCGTCGCTCAGCAGATGGCGGTCCAGCTCGGGCGGTGCGCGCCCGCCCAGATCGGGGCGCAGCCGTGCTACGAGCGTGGCGAATTGGCGCGTGACGGGCAGAAAGGCGAGCGTGCCCAGCAGGTTGAAGCCGGTGTGAAACAGCACCAGCGCGGTATCCACCCCGGTGCGCGCGGCCAGCGCCTCCAGCGGGCCCGCGATCAGCTGTAGCAGCGGAAAGGCGATCACCATCGTCCCGCAATTGAACAGCAGGTTCGCGATTGCGGTCTGCTGCATCGCCCGCGATCCCCCGAAAGCGGCGATCAGCGCGGTGAAGGTCGTGCCGAGGTTCATCCCGATCACCGCCGCCGCCGCCTGGATCAGCGGCAGCGCGCCATTGCTGACCAGCACCAGAACGACCGCGATGGCCGCCGAGGAGGATTGCATCACCACCGTGACCGCCAGCCCCAGCGCCGCCATCGCGAGGAGGCCGCCCACCCCGGTTCCGGGCGTGCGCTCCACCGTGATCCAGTCCGCCGCGCCGGACATGCCCTGTTGCATCATGTCGAGGCCGATGAAGAGCAGGCAGAAGCCCGCAAGCACGCGCCCGATGCGCGCCGCGCGACCATGCGAGAGAAACAGCGTCAGGCTCGCGAAGAACAACAGGCCCATGGCCACCGCGCCGAGCTTCAGCTTGAAGCCGACCAGCGACACGATCCAGCCGGTGACGGTGGTGCCGATATTGGCGCCGTAGATCACGCCGAGCGCCTGCGTGAAGCTCAGAAGCCCCGCGCCGACGAAGCCGACCGTCATCACCGTGGTCGCCGAAGACGACTGGATCACGGCCGTCGTGACCAGCCCGCTCGCCACGCCCTTGAGCGGCGTGGTGGTGAACCGTGCCAGCAGGCGGCGCAGGTTCGCGCCTGCCGCTTCGCGCAGCGCCTCGGTCATTATCTTCATGCCGAGCAGGAACAACCCGATTCCGCCCAGTGCCGACAGTGTCTCCGACATGGTTTTCCACCCTTCGCCGTCGAGAATGCGACCACGCGATACGGAATTCAAGCGCTGGCAAGAACGCCGTGCAAAGCTCTGTTTTACCAGATGAATCCGGCTTTGTCTGCCCTGTGAGAGCAGCCCTACGGGTCGTTTGATGAACGCGGCCTAGCCGCGGGCGATAAATTCGAAGGAGAACTTCATTCCGGGCTTCGGCGGGGGCGGGAACGGCGCGGCGCGGCGGACGTGGTCGAGCGCTGCCGCATCGAGCCCCGAGGAGCCGGATCCGCGCAGGATGCGCACCGTGCTCAGCCGCCCGTTCGCGGAGATCACGAAGCCGACCACGGCGCGCCCCCGGCCCTGCCCGCGTCGCTTCGGCGTGGACTGGATCTTGCGGATCACCGAGGCCGCGTATTGCCGGGGCGATTGACCGGACCGGGCGGCGCTGGGGGCCTTGGCGGGCTGGCCTTTATCGGCGGTGTTGCGGGCCTTGGCCGCGCCTTGCGAGGAGCCGCGCCGGGCGTCTCGGGCGGCATTTCCCGCGTTGCTGGGCTGTGTGGGCCTCGCTTCGCTTTGCCGCTGTTTTCTGGGCTTGGCTGTCTGCTGCGGCGCGGGGCGTTTGGGGCGCGCTTCGGGGCGCTGGCTTTGCTGCGGGGCGAGCGTGCTCTCGGCGCGCAGGGTCTCGGGCGTGGGGGTGACGGCGGCGAGGCGGTCCGGCGCTGCGGGCGCGGACGGGCTTGTGGTCATCGGCATTGCGGGCGTCTCCGGCTGCACCGGACGCGTGACCTTGCGAGCAATCGGTTCGGCGTGCTCCGGCACAACCGGTGTGGCCCGCCCTGCCGCGAGATCGGCGAAATCATTGCCCAGAAGCGGGGCCTCCTGCGCGGCCTGACCGCCTGCGGGCGGCAGCTCCGGCGCGGCGACGGGCGTCTGCGCCAGCCCCAGCGCGTGCAGCCCGGCCGAGACCGCAAACGCCGCGCAGGCGATGAACGCGCCCCGGTTCATTGCGTCTCTCCCCGCTCGGCAACGAGGCGGATGCCCTCCGCCCCCGCCGCGCTGAGATCGCGGGCCAGCGCCACGAGCGCGGGTGCAGGCGCTGCGCGATCGGGCAGGATACGGGCCACGCCGCCGGCCTCGGGCGGAAGCTGCGCGATGAAGGCGGACGCATCCGCGACGCCCTCGGGCCAGAGAATATCGCCCTGCGCATTCAGCGCCACCCGGCCCGGTTCGGGCGCGCGAGCGCCTTCCGGCAAAGCGACCAGTTGCAGATCGGCCGGCGGGCGCGCGGCGAGCGTGCCGGCCACGAGGAAGAAGGCCAGCAGCAAAAAAACGACGTTGATCAGGGTCAGGATCGGCTCGCTCCGGCGGCGGGTGAAACGCGTGCTCATCCCAGCACCTCCGCTTGCAGCCCCGGCACCGCGCGGAGCCGCACCAGCAGATCGGCCAGCCGCTGGCTCGACGTGTCAGGCGCGAGGCTGACCAGCAGGCGCGGCGGCGTTTGTGCGAAACCGTCTCGCAGGGCCGCCTCCAGCGCTTCCAAGCCCACCGCCTTACCGTTCAGGCTGATCCGCTCGGGTCCGAGCTTCAGGAAGACCAATTTGCTCTCGGGAGCAGCCGCGCCCCCTGCCCCGCGCGCCGCGATCGGCAGTTCGGTCATGCGCGAAAAGCTCGAGGCCAGCATGAAGAACATCAGCAGCAGGAAGATCACATCGATCAGCGAGGTCATCGACAGGCTGCGGCGGCGAAGCGGCTTGCGCATGTCATTCCCCGGCGGTTTGCACAGCGCGATTGAGTTCGGCGCGGGCAGGTGCGCTCTCGGGCAGCGCCGGGCCGCAGAGCGCCTCGATCATCAGCGCCGCACTCTGGCTTTCGCGGGCGATGCGGCTCTCGACGAAGGAGAGAAACAGCGAAACCGGCATCGCGATCCCGAGGCCGAGCGCGGTGGTCAGAAGCGCCACCCAGATGCCGCCCGCAAGCTGCGCCGGATCGACCGAAGCGCCTGCGCTCTGCAGGGTCTGGAAGGCTTCGATCATGCCCAGAACCGTGCCGAACAGGCCCAGCAGCGGCGCGGTCTGCGCGATGGCATCCAGCAGTCGCATCCCCGCCTCGCTGCGGGCGGCCTGGATTTCGGTCTCGGTCTGCAAGCGGGTCCGCAACGCCTGCGGCTCGGGGGCTGCCATCGCGCGGCGGGTCAGTTCCACCAGAGGGCCACGGGCTTGCGCGAGGCTCTGGCGCGCGGCCCCGCGCTGGCCCGCCTGCCACAGATCGAGCGCGGCCTCCAACCGCGCGTGAGCCCCGATCCGCAGATGCGCCAGATGCCAGAGCTTCCACAGCACCGCCGCCCCGGCGATCACCGAGACACACAGGAGCAGCCCCACGACCCAGCCGCCGAGCGCCACGAAATCGTTCAAACCCTGTTGGATTGCCGCAGGAGAGATCATCCCGTCACCTCTGTCCCATCGACGCGCGAGCCGGTTTCCAGAGCGTCCGCGCAGGCCGCTTCGTCCGCGCCCCCGCAGGTCTCGACGCCGTTGATCAGGATCTGGCCAAGCGCGTCGCAGCGCAGCCCCGCCAGATCGAATTGCCGCACACGAGGCTTGCCCACAGGCAGGTCGCGGAAATCGAGGAGCGACAGCCGCTCGACCGCGCCCGCGCGGGTGAAGATCACCGCCTCCACCACCAGCGCGTCGAGATCGCCACCCAGCCCGTTTTCGGCCAGAAAACTCAACCGGCAGGCGTTCTCGGCCTCGGTTGCCCCGGCCAGCGTCAAGCTGAGCCGGGGCGCGCCCTGCGCGGAAATGCCATGAGGGAGGCACGCGCAAAGCAGTGTCAGAAGCGCCGCCCTCACCATGTGAAGGCCTTGGCGACAGAGAGTTTCACGTTCCGGCCCGGCGCGTTGTCGAGCGAGAGGTTGTTGCGATACTCGCGGTCGAAGACGTTCTCGACCGTCAGGTTCACCTCGATCCCGGCGAGCCGTTCGGGTTGCCAGCTGACGAAGAGGTCATGCGTGGCGTAGCCCGGCGCAGAGGTCGAGGTGGACGCCGTCTCGATCCCGCTGAAGCCCTGCACGCGCCAGCCCGCGCGCACGCCCTGATCGGGGAATTTAGCCCCCAGCGTCAGCGCGATATTCTCGGCGGGCGTGTCGGTGAGGGTCTGGCCCGTCGCCTCGTCCTTCGACTTCACTTTGGAATAGGCGAGCTGGCCGAACCAGCGATCGGCCTCGTAAGACGCCTCGATCTCGCCACCCCAGATTTTCGCCGCGTCGACATTGCGGAAATAGGGCACGCCGACCGAGCCGGAGGGGTCGGCCGCGATCAGATCGGTCAGATCGTTGTGGAACAGCGAGGCTTTCGCGGAAAGGCTGTCGCCCTCCGACAGAAGGCCCGAGGTCTGATAGGTCACCCCCAGCTCGACCGTGGTGGCCTTCTCCTTGTCGAGATTGAGGCTGGCGGTGCGGCCAGCCGCCCCGATCCCGTCGGTCTGATAGAGCTCGTCCAGCGTCGGCATCCGCTCGGTCCGCGCAAGCGAGCCGAAGACGCCCCAGGTGTCGTTGAACTGATAAAGCGCCGCGATCTTGGGCGAGATCGCCGTGCCGTCCCGATCGGTACCGCCTTGCGCCGCCGCCGCCGCATCGGGCGAGAGCCATGCACGGTCCACGCGCAGGCCCGGCGTGATCGTCAGCTTGTCGTTCCAGACGAATTCGCCCTGCACATAGAGGCCCAGCTTGTCCTCGGTGCCACCGGGGTGGAAGGCGGGTTCGCCCACCGAGGAATTCGCGAAGCGGTTCTGATGCGAGAGCTGCGTGCCGAAGGTGAGGTAATTCTCCCACGCGCCGCGCGACATCTCGACGGTGTTCTCGAGCTTGAGCGCGGTGGTCTCGTAGCTCGCCGTATTCGGGCAGAGCACCGAGAAACGACCCGCCGAACACATCATCCCGAGCGAGAAATTGTCGCGCTCCGTCGAGGTTTTCGAGTAGCTCAGCTGCGCTTCGAGATCGAGCCACGGGTTGCCCACGCCCTCATTCGCGTAGGTCAGGCTGAGCGTGTCGTCGATCGCATGCAGGTCGGAGGTGCCGAAAGCCGAGGCCAGCGACCCGCCGGTCTGCGCGACGGCCGCATCCTTCAGGTCGCTATCGGTGCGCGAGGCCGAAAAGGTCAGGCGCTGATCGCGGTTCTCGCCGAAATAGTAGTTCGACTTCAGCAGCGCCGACCAACGGTCGCCCGCGGTGGCCGGGATCGTCTCGCCCCCGCCGTCTTCCATGTCGTCGGACGTGCCCTGCGAATAGCTGAACAACATATCCGCATCCTCGCCCAGCTTCTGGGCATAGGTCACCGTGCCGATCTTGCCGTCGCCATTGCTGTCATAAGCGCCCTTGAGCCGCACCGCGCCGGTCTGCCCCTCGGGGATAAAATCGGTCGCGTCCTTGGTGGTGAAATTGACCACGCCGCCGATCGCGCCCGAGCCATACATCGTGGACGAGGCCGGACCGCGCAGCACTTCGACGCGCTTGTAGAGCTCCGGATCGCCGAAGAAGGAGCCGGTGCGATATTGCTCGAAGAATTTCACCGCACCGTCGACGGTGATGATGATGCGGTTCTGGCTGCCGGTCTGCTCGGCATTGCCGATGCCGCGGATGTTGAAGGCCTGCCCCAGCATCCGCGCCGAGGCGCCTGCCGCCTGCACGCCCGGCACGTCGGCAAACAGATCGCCCATCGTGCGGGGCTGTTCCTCGTCGAGGTCCTGCTGATCGATCACCGTCACCGCCTGCGGCGTGTCGATCGCCACTTTCGGCGTGCCCCAGCCATAGATCAGGCGGCCCAGCATCGTGTAGCCGTCATCGGTCCCGCTCTGCTGTGCGAATGCCGGACCTGCGGCGGCGATCAGCGCGAGGCTGGTAACTGTCGTGAAAAGCCGCATCCGCGCGGCGCGAGGCGTCGTAGCCATGGTTGTCCCCTTTGCGGTCTGCATGGGGCTGGCGTGACGCTGGCAGCGCAGAAACTGTCTTGATTTCGATGATTTGACCAGCTAGAGAATCCGACAAAACTAGTCAAGTATATTCCTGAGATATATTTGATCCCATCCGCGCCCAGCTCGAGGCCTCGCCCTCTCGCCAGATTCGCGCCCCTTGCGAAAACGACGAGAGGACTCCCCATGCCCGCAGACGGCACCCTGCCCCAACAGCTTTCCCCCGAAGGTATCCGCGCGCTCCGCGCCGAGAGCCCCGAGATGCGCGCGCGCGATTTCGCCTCGCAGCATGGCATCGCGGAGGCCGAACTGGTCGCGGCCCAGATCGGCACGACCGCCACCGCGATCGAAGCCCATCCCGATGCGATCATGCCGCGCCTGACCGCGCTTGGCGACGTGATGGCGCTGACCCGCAACGAGAGCTGCGTGATCGAACGGCGCGGCACTTACGAAGACTATCACTCGGGCGCGCATGCGCAGATGGTGCTCGGCAAGGAGATCGACCTGCGTCTCTTCGCGCAGCACTGGGCTCATGCTTTCGCGCTGGAGGATGGCGAGAAACGCTCGATCCAGGTCTTCGACCGGGCAGGCGATGCGATTCATAAAGTGCATCTGAAACCCGAGAGCGACGTGGCGGCCTTCCACGCGCTCGTCGCAGAGCTGCGCCTGCCCGAACAGTCGGATCGGCTCGACCTTGCGCCGCGCGCTAAGGTCGAGGCCGCGAAATCGCTGCCCGAGAAGGCCGAGACCCTGCGCGCCGAATGGGACAAGCTGACCGACACGCATCAATTCCTGCGGCTGGTCTCGAAGCTGAAGATGAACCGGCTCGGGGCCTATCGCATCGCGGGCGCGCCCTATGCGACCGAGATGTCCCCCGGCGCGGTCGAGGCGCTGCTCAATCGTTGCGCTACCGATCAGACGCCGCTGATGATCTTCGTCGGCAATGCGGGCTGCATCGAGATCCACGGCGGCACGATCGAGACGGTGAAGCCGATGGGCCCGTGGATCAACGTGCTCGACCCGCGCTTCAACCTGCATATGCGCGGCGATCACATCGCCGAGGTCTGGCTGGTCGACAAGCCGACGAAGAACGGCCCCGCGCTCAGTCTCGAGGCCTTCGACAAGCACGGCGCGCTGATCATGCAGATCTTCGCCTCGCGCAAGGATGGCGGCGTCGAGGCGTTCAACGCGACGATCCGCGCATTGCCGCGTCTGGAGGGTCAGGCATGAAGCGCCTTGCCCTGATCGCAGCCCTTCTCACCGCCGGCCCCGCACTGGCCGAGCCCGCCCGCGTGATCTCGCTCGGCGGGGCCGTGACCGAGATCGTCGCGGCGCTTGGCGCGCAAGACCGGCTCGTCGCGCGCGACACCACCTCGCAATATCCCGCGACCATCACCGAGCTGCCCGATGTGGGCTATGTCCGCGCGCTCTCGGCGGAAGGCGTGCTGGCGCTCGACCCCGACCTGATCCTCGCCGAAGCCACGGCAGGTCCGCCCGAAGCGGTCGAGACACTGAAGGCGGCGGGCGTCGATTTCGTCGCGCTGCCGGGCGATCCGAGCGTGCAGGGCGTGCGCGAGAAGATCGCGGTCGTGGGCGCCGCGCTTGGGCGCGTGGAGGCAGCCGAACGGCTCACCGCCAGTTTCGACAAGGAGATGAACGCGGTGCGCAAATCGGCGGGCGCTGTCGACACGCCCAAGCGGGTGCTCTTCGTGCTGTCTTTGCAGAACGGCCGCGTGATGGCGGGGGGCGAAGGTTCCTCGGCGGAGGCGATCATCGAGCTTGCGGGCGGGGTGAATGCCGCGACAGGGTTCGCCGGATACAAGCCCGTCACCGACGAGGCGATCCTCGCCGCCGATCCGGATGTGATCCTGACGATGGATCGCGAGGGCGAGATGGCGGTGACCGAGCGCGACATCCTCGCCCATCCCGCGCTGGGGCAGACCCGCGCGGCCCAAGGCGGCGCGCTGGTCGCGATGGACGGGATGCTGCTTCTGGGCTTCGGGCCGCGCACGCCGCAGGCCGCGCAAGCTCTGCATGCGGCGCTTTATCCCGAGGCGGAGGGCTGAGGCGATGGCGATGACCTCCCTCGCCCTGCCCGGTGCCATGCGCAGCCCGTGCCCGCCGCTGCGGCTCGGGCTGATCGCGCTGCTGGTGATCGCGGCGGCCCTGTCGCTCGGGACCGGGGCGGCGGGGGTCTCGCTGCCGCAGGTTCTGGGCCAGTGGCTGACCGGCGCGGAGATCTCGACCCGCGACCGCGTCGTGCTGCTCGATATTAGGCTGCCGCGGCTGGTCATGGGGCTGATGGTCGGGGCGGCGCTCGCGGTGGCGGGCGCGGTGATGCAGGGGCTATTTCGTAACCCGCTCGCCGATCCCGGCATCATCGGCGTCGGCGCAGGCGCGGGTCTCGGCGCCGTCACGATGATCGTGCTGAGCGGGTTCCTCCCCACCGCCATCGCCGCCTTTTTCGGCACATGGCTGGTGCCGGTTGCGGCCTTTGGCGGGGCGTGGACGGCCACGCTGTTGCTCTATCGGGTTGCGAGCCGGGGCGGTCAGGTTTCCATCGCGACGCTGCTTCTGGCCGGGATCGCGCTGGCCGCGCTGGCGGGGGCGCTGACCGGCATCCTGACCTATCTCGCCGATGACACGCAGCTGCGCGATCTGACATTCTGGGGCATGGGGTCGCTGGCGGGCGCGAGCGACATGAAGCTGCTGGTCGGCGGGCTGCTGATCGGGCCTGCGCTGGTCCTGACCCCGCGGCTTGCGCGCGGGCTGAACGCGCTGGCACTGGGCGAGGCGACGGCGGCGCATATGGGCCACGATATCGAGCGGCTCAAGCATCGCGCGGTGATCGGCGTCGCGGCGCTGGCGGGGGCGGCGGTCGCGATGGCGGGCGGGATCGGCTTCGTGGGCATCGTGGTGCCGCATCTGCTGCGGATCGCGGGCGGGCCGGATCACAAGACGCTGCTGGTGGATGCGGCCCTCCTCGGCGCGGCGCTTCTGGTGCTGGCCGATCTGATCGCTCGGCTGGTGGTCGCGCCTGCGGAACTGCCCATCGGGATCGTCACCGCCATTCTGGGCGCGCCGGTCTTCCTGTGGATCCTGATCCGCCGTCAGGGATTGGGAGGGGTCTGAATATGCTGGAGATTTCCGATCTGTATGTCGCGCGGGGCGTTAGCGACGTGTTGCAGGGCCTCTCGCTGAGCGCCAAACCCGGCGCGGTGACGGTGATCCTCGGCCCGAACGGATCGGGCAAATCGACGCTGGTGCAAGCGGCCTCCGGGGCGCTGCCCTATCGCGGGCGGATCGCCCTGCAAGGCCATGAGATCGCGGATACGCCCGCCTGGCGGCTGGCCGCGCTGCGCGCGGTGCTGGAGCAATCCAACAGCGTCGCCTTTCCCTTCACCGTGGCCGAGGTGGTGGGGATGGGGCTGCATGCCGGGATCGAGGCGGATCACCCCGAAATCGTGGCCGCCGCTTTGGCCGAAGTGGGGCTGAGCGATCTGGCCGACCGCCCGATCCAGTCGCTTTCGGGCGGGCAGCAGGCCCGCGCGCATCTGGCACGGGTGCGCGCGCAGGTCTGGCAACCGGTCAGCCACGCAGGCCCGCGCTGGCTTCTGGTCGACGAGCCGGTCGCGAGCCTCGATATCGCGCATCAGCTCGAGGTGATGGCGATCCTGCGCCGCTTCGCCGATGCGGGCGGTGGCGTGGTCGCGGTGATGCATGACCTCAACCTCTCGGCGCAGCTGGCCGACGAGATGGTGCTGATGCGCGAAGGCCGGATCGAGGCGCATGGGCCGCCCGAGGCGGTGATGCGCGGGCCGGTCCTCAGTCGCACCTATGGATGCGAGTTGCAGGTGGGCGCGGCGGCCTCGGACGGGCTTTGGGTTCTGCCGCAATTCGCGCGACCGGCCTGAACCCGCGCGCCGCCCTGTCATCCGTTTTGCACAGAAGTCTGAGTATTCGCACCGCCACAAGCGCGCTATGCTCGCGTGGGCGCCGCATCGCGCGCGGCGCCGGAACAGGCAGGACCGCGGCATGACCCAATCCTTGAACCGCCTCGTCGAGCGGCAAATTCAGAAGGCCCTGGCGGAGGGACAGTTGAGCGGGCTTTCCGGCGAGGGCAAACCGCTCCCGGATCGCTCGGGCGAGGCGTTCACCGATATGGCGACGGCCGTGGCGTCGCGCATCATGGCCGAAGCCGGGGCGCTGCCCGAGGAGTTCAAGCTCAAGAAGCTGCTGGAGGCCGCCAAAGAGAGCTACCGGGAGGCCGAGGGCGAGGATGCCAAGCGCGTCGCGATGGCGCTGATCGCCGATCTGGAGCAGCGCTACAACATCGCGGTGGAGGCGCGGCGGCGGTTCATGGCCCCTTAGCCGGTGGCGGACGTTCGAGGGCCGATGCGCTTGACCCAGAACAAGGAAATCCGTGCGAAAAAGAGTGACGGTGACGCGTTTCCTGACGTCACGCTCCAAGGCCAACCCAATGTCTGCTGCACGCGAACACCCGACCCCGACATCCACGGCGCGCGCCCTGCTCGCCTTTCTCGCGCTGACCTTCGCGATCACCTGGGGCGTGATCGGCAGCTACATCTTCTGGCCTGACGCCATGGCCGCGCGGTTCGGCCAGATCAGCGGCGCGCATCCGCTCTTCTTTCTGGCCACCTGGGCCCCGGCCATCGCGGCTTTCACGGTGGTGGTGGCCTCCGCCGGACTAGGCGGCTTGCGCCGGTTCCTGTCGCGGCTTCTGATCTGGCGCTGCCCCGCGCCGTGGTGGGGCTTCATCCTGCTCGTGATCCCGCTCCTCTTCATGGCGGGCTCGTTGATCAAGGGCGGGCCCCTGCTTACGCCGATGCCGCCCGAGGGCGCGGGCGCAATGGTCAGCGTGATGTTCATGATGCTGCTTCTCGGCCCGATCGAAGAGTTCGGCTGGCGCGGCGTCGCGCAACCGCTGTTGCAGCGCCATGTCGCCCCGTTCTGGGCGGGCGTGCTGATCGGCGCGATCTGGGGCGTCTGGCACCTGCCCGCCTTCTACCTCGCCGGGGTGGTCTTCGCGCAGTGGAGCTTCCTGCCCTTCTTCATCGGCAACATCACCCTCGCGGTTCTGGTCACGCCGATCTTCAACGCGGCGCGCGGCAGCCTTCTGTTGCCGATGCTGTTCCACTGGCAGCTCATCAACCCGTTCTGGCCGGATGCGCAGCCTTGGGATACCTGGATTCTGGTGGGCGTCGCTGCTGTGGTCGTCTGGTGGAAGCGTGACATGATGTTCACGCGCGAAGACGCCGTGACCGAAGTGATCCCCGGTGAAGTGCGGCCATGAGGCACGGGTAGGCGCAGTCACCTGGGAAAGCGGATCTCGGTGACATCGGCGATGTAGAACGGGAAATAGGCCTCACTCTCGAAGTCGTTCCCCGCCTCCACATGGGTCGGGAGCCGGAAGCCCTCGACCTCGCGAAACTCCGAGAGGTAGCCGCCGAAGGGCTGAAGCCGGTGGCGCTTTTGCGCGTTCGCATTGCTCCAGCGCTGGAAGCTGACCTGCTCGGGGCGGCCATCGGCGGCGACGGTGAGATCGACCGCCTGCTCCAGCCCGTCATGGCGCATCGTCATCCGGGCGATGTTTGCGGAAACCGGCTCCCACGTCACATTCGGGCCCGGCAGCACCGCGGCGGGCGTCCAGAACACCGCCTCCGCGACGTAGCGCCCGAAGGCGGAGCGTTTGTGATCCGCGCTGCCGCCGAACCGGGCCACGGGGGCGAGCCCCGCGATCCAGAACCGGGTCCATCTGGCGCTGTCGGAGCCGCTGAGACGCATCCCGCCGGACCCGCCCGACATCGCCCAGACGAAGCCTTGCGGCGCGGCGAGCACCTGCGTGGCGCGCATCGGCATGTAGCCGGGGGCGGATTTGTCGCCCATGCCGAACTGCCCCTGCATCTCCAGCCGGGCGACGGTGTAGAGCGGCGTTCCCTCCGCGATGGCGAAGGTGAAAAACCGGCGCGCGGGCTCGGGAAGATCGGCGACCATATCGGCAGAGAAGCGCGGCGGATCGGTGGGTTGGAACCCACTCAGGCGGGCCATCTCGGCCCGGTCTGCCCGCAGGTCGAGACGCCGCCTCGAGAAAAGGCCGAAAAGACCGATGGCGACGATGGCCAGAACCCAAAGAGCCATGCAGCTTCCCTACCTTTCCACGCTCAAGCGACGACGCGGCGCGCGCCGCATCCCGAGGCGGATGATAGCATAAAGCGATCAGCGCGGGGCACGCCCTCTGACGGCTGCGCCTCGGTCGCACGGCTCATCGAAGAGATCGAACCACGCCTCGGAGGCGGTCGCGCGCGGGATCGGGGCGCGCCGCGAGTGCCGTTGGCAAAGCGCCTCTTCCAGCTCGGAAATCTCCGCGCTCTTGAGAAAGCGGTACGGGAGGAACGGGTCGGTGCGGGGGCGGGACGCCATGAGAGCTCCTTTCACGAAAGGCCCCGACGCGGGCAGGCGCCGGGGACAGGGGGAATTCGGGATCAGCCGGGCAGACGCCGGCGCGCGCGCGTGCGCAGCAGCCCCTCGTAGCGGCCCAGCTCGTCCTTCAGACGCAGGCGACGGCGCTTGAGCCGTTGCAGAACACCCGTGTCGCGCCAGGCCCGTTTCTGCTCCTGCGCCACGCGCGCATCTAGGTCGCGATGCCGCGCCCGCAGGGCCGCGATACGGGCCGTGATGGCTGCATGGGTCCGATCCGAAAGGCTCATCTCTAAACTCCTGTAAAGATTGGGTTACACTCGTGCCGAGGGGGGACCCTCGCGGGGAGACGGCGGGGGGACACAATTCGCCGCCTCTGTCGTTCGCGCTCCCTCTAGGCCCCCTCGACAGATCAGAGTTGGGGTTGCGACGGGGTAAGCTCAATCCTAACTATCCTGAAGTTATGATCGGAAATTCCTATGGATAAGCCGCGCCTGCCGACCCTGCGCCAACTCGAATATTTCCGCGCCCTCGCGGATGCCGGAAACTTTCGCAAAGCGGCCGAGCGTGTCGGCGTCAGCCAGCCCTCGCTGAGCCAGCAGATCGTCAATCTCGAAGACACGCTCGGCGCGGCCCTCGTCGAACGCGGACGCAGCGGCGCGGTGCTGACCGCTGCCGGGCGCGAGGTGCGCGCGCGTATCGATGGTATTCTCGACGAGGTCGCAGCCCTTGCGGGGATTGCCGAACATACGCGGGCCGGGCTTGCCGGGACCTATCGGCTCGGGGCGTCCGCGACATTCGGGCCCTATCTCCTGCCGAGCGTGGTGCGACGGCTTCATGCCGACCACCCCGAGCTGCGGCTGTTCATCCGCGACGGGCAGCCGAGCGCCCTGCTCGACGATCTGCGCGCGGGCCAGCTCGATCTGGTTCTGACGCAGCTGCCGGTGCTCTCGTCGGATTTCACCGTCACCCGCCTGTTCCGCGAACCGCTCCAGCTTGCCGTCGCCGGGGATCATCGCCTTGCGGAGAGGACAAACGTCGAGGATGCCGATCTCGCGGGCGAGACGCTGCTCGTTCTGTCGAACGGGTTCTCGCTGCATGCCCAGCTTGTCGAGCTGGCGCGCGAGATGAAAACCACCCTGCGGCAGGATTACGAGGGCAGCAGCCTCGATGCGCTGCGCCAGATGGTTGCGATGAATATGGGCATCACGCTCCTGCCCGCGCTCTATGCCCATTCGGAGGTCGAGCAGGCCGGACGGGATATCGCCCTCGTGCCGTTCCGGCGCGGGCGGGTGATGCGCTCGATCGGGCTGGTGACCCGGCGCAGCGCGCGCATTCCGCCGGTCTTCGCCGAGGTGATCCGCGAGGTCGTGCGCACAGACTTCGCCAAGGTGCTTCATCCCGAGAGCTGATTGCCGGGGCGCGAGGGAGACGGGACGCGGTCACGCGTCCGTGAAATTGCAGTTCCGGCCCCCTGCCCTTATCGTGCCGCGGCAACCGCCAAGCAGGCGCGCAGGACTGGCTCCATGGGAAATCCCCGACTGGCCCTGTCGCACCGGCAGATCAGAGAGACAGACTGGCCGCGACCGCCGCGCCGAGACGCGCGGCCCGACAGGCAGCAAGACAGGAAGGCCCCTTCATGACCAAAACCGCCCTCATCACCGGAGCCACCGCAGGGTTCGGCGACGCCATCGCCCGCCGTTTCGCCCATGAGGGCTGGAAGGTCATCGTGACCGGGCGCCGTCAGGAACGGCTCGACGCGCTGGTCGAGGCACTCGGCGGACCGGAAGTCGCGCATCCCCTGTGCTTCGACATTCGCGACGAAGCGGCGACGCGTGCAGCGCTCGACAGCCTGCCCGAAGGCTTCGCGCAGATCGATGCACTGATCAACAATGCGGGCCTCGCGCGCGGCACCGCGCCTGCGCAGGACTGCGATCTGGATGACTGGCGCGCGATGATCGACACCAATATCACCGGGCTCGCGGTGATGACGCGGCTCACGCTGGATCGGCTGATCGCGCGCCGGGGGCTGATCGTGAACCTCGCCTCGATCGCGGCGAACTGGCCCTATCCGGGCGGCAATGTCTATGGCGGCACGAAAGCCTTCGTGCAGCAGTTCTCGCTCGGGCTGCGCTCGGACCTGTCGGGCACCGGCGTGCGCGTGACCTCGATCGAGCCGGGCCTGTCGGAGAGCGAATTCACGCTGGTGCGCACCGGTGGCGACAAGGCGGCCTATGACAAGCTCTATGCCGGGGCCGATCCGCTGCAGCCCGAGGATATCGCCGAGAGCATCTACTGGGTCGCCGCCCTGCCCGCGCATGTGAACATCAACTCGATCGAGATCATGCCGGTCAGCCAGAGCTGGGCGCCGTTCCAGATCCACCGCGACTGAAGTTACGCGGGGCCGATCACAGATAGACCGAGAGGCCCCGCCACCCTGCCAGCACCGCCGAGATCGCCATCACCGCGATCGCGATCTTGCGGTATTGCGCATGATCGAGCCGCGCGAACGCCGCCGTGCCCGCCCAGGTGCCCAGCGCCATCGGCGGCACGGAAATCGCGGTCAGCCAGAGCGCCTCCCCGTCAATCGCACCCGCGAGCCACAGCCCCGGCACCGCGATCACCGCAGCAACGAAGAAGAACAGCAGCAATGAGGCCCGCGTCTGCGCAGGCGGCGTGCCTGCGCCGAGGTAATAGACCACCGCCGGAGGTCCGGGCATCGCGGCCAGACCTGAGAACGCGCCCGAAGCCACACCCGCCAACAGCGCCAGCCCCGAATGCGGCTGCGGCGCGGCGGGCTTGTAGCGCAACAGCATCGCGAGCCCTCCCAGCACCAGCACCGCAATCGCCATCCGCGCGGCATCGGGGCTGAGCGCGCTGAGCGCCCAGATCCCGAGCGGCGTGCCGATCAGCGACCCCGCGCAGAGCCGCAGCAGCGACGGCCGATGCACCGCGCCTCGCAGCTTGACCAGATCGTGCAGGCCGACGACCACCTGCAAGAGAACCGCCATCGCGACCGCCTCCAGAGGCGGGATGAACAGCGACAGGATCGGCACGGCGGCAATCGCAAAGCCAAACCCCGCCATGCCGCGCAGCACCGCCGCATAGGCCACGGCGAGGATCACATAGAGGGTCGTGGCGTCGAACATCATCGGCTCCGTCAGGGTCTTTCCCTCGCCCTAACTCGCCGCCTGCGCGCCCGATTGGTCCAGAGCGGCATTTTCGTTGGGGCCAGAGACGCCCTCTTGCGCCAGCCGCGCCGCGATCTCGCCTAGCAGGCGCATCCCCGGCACGATGGCTTCGGTCTGGATCAGCGACAGGCCGAGCCGGAGGAAGCGCCCCGCCTGTTCGGGCGCCACGAAAGGATCGCCGTTTTCCAGCAAGATGCCCTCCGCCCCCGCCGCTGCGATCAGATCGCGCCCGTCGACGCCCTCGGGCAGTTCCAGCCAGACCGAAGAGCCCCCATGACACGGATCGGGCGCGCGGAAACCGGGCAGCAGATCGGGCAGATGCTCCATCACGCGATACCAGCGGTCGGCATGGGCCGCGCGCAGCTTGCGCAGCAGCGAGAGGTAATGGCCCTCGGCCAGAAAGATCGCGGCCGTGCGCTGGTTGTTGAGCGGCACCGAGCGATGCACCAGCCGCCGCAGCCAGCGCGCCTCTTTCACCAGCGGCTCGGGGGCCACCAGAAAGCCCAAGCGCACCCCCGGCGCGAGCGTCTTCGACAGCGTGCCGAGATAGATCACCCGCCCGTCCCGGTCGCGCGATTTCAGCGCCGGTTCGCGGGCGAAGGCGACCTCCCCTTCGTAGTCATCCTCGATGATCAGGAAATCGTCCTGCGAGGCCCGCGCGAGGATTTCGTCGCGGCGCGGCCCGGGCATCATCACCATCGAGGGGCAATGCGCGCCGGGCGTCAGCAGCGCCAGATCGAGCCCCTGCCCAGAGGCGATCCGCGCGCCTTTCTCGTCGATCGGCAGCGGCACGCTCTGCGCGCCGGACATCTCGAAAATAAAGCGCGAATCCGGGTAGCCCGGCATCTCGCAGCCCACGCGCTTGCCCGCGCCCGCCAGAAGCTGCGCGAGCAGGTAGAACCCCTCCTGCGCGCCGAGCGTGATCAGAATCTCCTCGGGCCGCGCGTAGATGCCGCGCTCGGGCAGGATGCGGGTGCGGATCTGCTCGATCAGCATCGGATCGTCGTCGACCGCGCGATCCGCCGCCCACCAGTCGAGCGAGGCCCGCCCCAGTGTATCGCGCGAGGAATTGCGCCACGCGTTGAGCGGGAACAGCCGCGGATCGACCTGCCCGAAGATGAAAGGATAGGGATAATCCTGCCAGTTCAGCGGCTTGCGGATATGGTTGAGCTGCGAGGGGGTGACGCCGATGCGCGCGTTCCAATCGACCACGGAGGCGCCTGCGACGCTCTGGCCCTTCCCCTGCCCGCGGGTGGCGACGAACAGCCCGCGGCGCGGCTGCGCCTCGAGATAGCCGCGCGCGACCAGCTCGTCATAGACGGCGGTGGCGGTGTTGCGCGCGATGCCCAGCTTCTCGGCGAGCGCGCGCGAGGACAGCACCTTCTGACCCGGCGCCATCTTGCCCGCATGAATCGCCCCGATCAGCGCCTGACGCAGCTGGCTTTGCAGCGGCTCGGGGCTGTTGCGGTCGATGGAGACGGGCAAGCGGTCCATGATCTGGCTCCTTGGAATGACCCTCGCATCTGCGCTCTGGCCCCATCGGAGAGCAAGCTCGAGCGGTCCAGATGCCGCCCGATCTTCGGCAATTGCCCATTTTCCGGTCATCTGCCCGGCTGAGGGCTTAAAACCTCTGCCCGAAATGCACCAAAGCCGAAATCTGGCCCCATCGGAATTGGCGCTCTGGCCCTCACATGCTGCACCGCGGAAAGGCTTGATGGGCGCCGAACCCAAAGGAAAGGGAAAACCCGATGGACGGTCAGTTCAACGATATCAGCGCCACGGTCGAAGCCGACCGCGCCCATGTCTGGCACCACCTGTTCCAGCACGCCGCACTGGACCACCGCGATCCGCGCATCCTTGTCGAGGGCAAGGGCATGACGGTCTGGGATCAGAATGGCCGCGACTATCTCGATGCGGTCTCGGGCGGCGTGTGGACGGTCAATGTCGGCTATGGCCGCGAGAGCATCGCCAATGCCGTGCGCGACCAGCTACTGAAGATGAACTATTTCGCGGGCTCGGCGGGCACGATCCCGGCGGCGCAATTCGCCGCCCGTCTGGTCGAGAAGACGCCGGGTCTGAGCCGCGTCTTCTTCGCCAACTCGGGCTCCGAGGCGAATGAGAAAGCCTTCAAGATGGTGCGCCAGATCGCGCATAAGCATCACGGCGGCAAGAAGTGGAAGATCCTCTACCGCGAGCGCGACTATCACGGCACCTCGCTGGGCGCGATGGCGGCCTGCGGTCAGGAACAGCGCCGCGACCAATATGGCCCCTTCCCCGACGGGTTCGTCGCCGTGCCGCATTGCCTCGAATATCGCGCGCAATGGGATGACGAAGATTACGGCGTGCGCGCCGCGAACGCGATCGAAGAGGTTATCCTGCGCGAAGGCCCCGACACTGTGGGCGCGATCTGCCTCGAGCCGATCACGGCAGGCGGCGGCGTCATCACCCCGCCCACGGGCTACTGGGAGCGCGTGCAGGAAATCTGCACCAAATACGACATCCTGATCCATATGGACGAGGTCGTCTGCGGCATGGGCCGCACCGGCGAATGGTTCGGCTACCAGCATTACGGCATCAAGCCCGATTTCGTGACCACCGCGAAGGGGCTGGCCTCGGGCTATGCCGCGATTTCGTGCCTGATCACGACCGAGGAGGTGTTCGAGAAATTCCGCTCCGATCCCGACGATCCGATGAGCTATTTCCGCGACATCTCGACCTTCGGCGGCTGCACGGCAGGCCCGGCGGCGGCGCTGGAGAACATGCGCATCATCGAGGACGAGAACCTGCTCGCGAACACCAACGCAATGGGCGACCTGCTGATGGACCGCCTGATGGAGCTGAAGGACAAGCATGCCGTCGTGGGCGATGTGCGCGGCAAGGGCCTGTTCTGCGGGCTCGAACTGGTCGCGGATCGCGCCACGAAAAAGCCGCTCGACGAGAAGCTCGTCGAAGGCGTGGTTGGTGCCTGCGACGCCGAGGGCGTGATCATCGGCAAGACCTCGCGCTCGTTCAAGGGCTTCAACAACACGCTGTGTCTGAGCCCCGCGCTGATCGTCGGCCCCTCCGAGATCGCCCGGATCACCGAGACGCTCGACCGGGCGCTGGCCAAGCTCAGCGCCTGACAGAAGATCACCGATGGCCCGGGCGGGTAACCGCCCCGGCCCCTCCCCGAAAGAGGCCGCAAACGGCCCGAAATCCAACAGACGAGGATAGACATGTTCAAGAAAACCGCCCGTTACGCGACGCTCGCGCTGATCGGCCTTCTGCCGATGGCCACGGCCGCCTCGGCCGAAACGCTGATCATCGGCAATTTCGGCACCCCGATCCCGATGATGACCAAGGTCAACACCGAGGAATATGCGAAGGCGATGGGCTACGATGTCGAGTGGCGCAAATTCGCCTCGGGCACCGATGTGATCGCGGCGATGGCTTCGGGCGACGTGAAGCTCGCGGCGCTCGGCTCCTCGCCCTTCGCGATCGCGGCCAGCCAAGGCGTTCCGATCAAGCTGTTCATGATCGGCGACGTGATCGGCCAGGCCGAGAGCCTGATCGCGCATGACGGCTCGGGCATCTCGTCGCTGGCCGACCTCAAGGGCAAGCGCGTGGCGGTGCCGGTCGGCTCGACCGCGCATTTCTCGCTGACCGGCGCGCTCAAGCATGAGGGCATCTCGGAAAGCGACCTGACCATCCTGTCGATGTCGCCCGACCAGATCGCCGCCGCGTGGGAGCAGAACGCCATCGAAGCCGCCTGGATCTGGGATCCGGTGCAGTCGCAGCTGCTGAAATCGGGCACCCGCATCATGGGCGCGGACGAGACCGCGAAATGGGGCTACCCGACCTTTGACGGCTGGGTCGTCAACAGCCAGTGGGCCGAGGAACACCCCGAAGCCGTCGCAGGCTTCGTGAAGGTCACCGCCGAGGCCGACGCTTCTTACATCGACAACAAGGACGCCTGGACCGCCGATAGCGACGAGGTGAAAGAAATCGCCACGAATACCGGTGCGGACGCCGCACAGGTGCCGGGCATCCTCGGCGGCTACACCTTCCTCAAGCCCGCCGATCAGGTCAGCGCAGACTGGCTGGGTGGTGCGATGGCCCCTGCGATCAAATCGACCGCCGAATTCCTGAAGGAAGCGGGCCGGATCGACTCCGTCGCGGATGACTACTCGCAGTTCATCACGCTCAAGCCGCTGCAAGACGCGATGGGCGAGTAAGACACGCCCCAGCGCCCGGCCGGACCTCTGGCCGGGCGTTTCCCATTCCCCAGCACCGCCCCGGAAAGGAAGCCCAGATGCTTGAAATCCGCCGCGCCTCCGTACTCTACCCCGCCCGTGACAAATCCGAGCCGGTCGAAGCGCTTCGCAATGTCGAACTGACCATCGAGCCGGGCGAATTCGTGGTCGCCCTCGGTGCCTCGGGTTGCGGGAAATCGACGCTCCTGAACCTGATCGCGGGGTTCCTCGCGCCCAGTTCGGGCCAGATCAAACTCGACGGCGCCCCCGTCACCGGCCCCGGTCAAGACCGCGCCGTGGTGTTCCAGAAACACGCTCTGATGCCGTGGATGAACGTGCTCGACAACCTCGCCTTCGGGCTGAAGCTGCAAGGCGTCGCCAAGGCCGAACGCTACAAGGTCGCCCGCGAATTCCTGACCGTGCTGGGCCTCGAGGGGTTCGAGGACAGCCCCGTCTACATGCTCTCGGGCGGGATGCAGCAGCGCGTGGGCATCGGCCGGGCGCTGACCGCCGATCCGCGCATCCTGCTGATGGACGAACCGCTCGGCGCGCTCGACGCGCTGACCCGCGAACGTGCGCAGGAACTGATCCTGAAAATCTGGGAACGGCAGGGCAAGTCGGTCTTCCTGATCACCCACTCGGTCGAAGAGGCGCTTTTCATGGGCTCCAAGCTGATCGTGATGTCGCCCCGTCCGGGCCGGATCACACATCGCTTCGACCTGCCCTTCTCGCGCCGTTTCCTCGCAGGCGAAAGCGCCCGCGACGTGAAGGCATCCCCCGAATTCATCGCGATGCGCGAGACCATTCTCGGCATCATCTTCGCAGACGAGGAGAAGGCCGCATGACCATGGATGTCCAAGATGACAGCCGCCCCGCCCCGATGATCAAACGCATTTTCCGCCAAGCGCCCACCAAGCCCGGCCAGACCTATGGCGTGCCGGGCGAAGGCAACACGATCAAGATCTCGGTCGTGGCCGTTCTGGTGGTGCTGGGCCTGTGGCAGATCGTGACGGCCTCGGGTCTGATCGCGCCGCTATTCCTGCCCTCGCCCGTGGCCGTCGTGCAAAAGCTCTTCGGGCTTTTGTCGACCGGCTTCACCGGCGTGCCGCTGTGGGAGCATATCCTCGTCTCCGCAGGCCGTGTCTTCGCCGCCTTCGCGCTGGCCTGTATCGTCGGCATCCCACTGGGCCTCGCGATGGGGATGAGCCCGGTGATGCGCGGGCTGTTCGATCCCTTCCTCGAGTTCTACCGCCCGATCCCGCCGCTGGCTTATCTGCCGCTGATGATCATCTGGTTCGGCATCGGCGAGACGTCGAAAGTGCTGCTGATCTTCCTGTCGGTGCTGGCCCCGGTGGCGCTTGGCGCGCGCGCAGGCGTCCGCTCGGTCGCGATCGAGCAGATCCACGCCGCCTATTCGCTCGGCGCGAGCCGCGCGCAGGTGCTGCGCGAGGTGGTGCTGCCCTCGGCGCTGCCGGAAATCCTGACCGCGATGCGCATCGGCGTGGGCTTCGGCTGGACGACGCTGGTCGCCGCCGAAATGGTCGCGGCGACGATGGGGCTGGGCTACATGGTCCTCTCCGCGAGCCAGTTCCTGCAGACCTCGACCGTGCTGGTGGGCATCTTCCTGATCGGCGGCATCGCATGGTGCTTCGATCTGGCGATGCGCTGGGTGGAGAAGAAGGTCGTGCCGTGGAAGGGCCGGATGTAGGCCCGCAATGCGAAAGGCCGGGCATGATCCGCCCGGCCTTTGTCCAAGGCGGCGGCGCTGCGCTCAGAGGCGCGCGCCGCCGCTTTCATTTACGCACTCGGGAAGATCACTTCGGCACCAGCTGATAGAGCGCGCCGTCGCCCGCATCCTCGATGATCCAGACCTCGCCCTTGGGGCCCACGGCCACGTCGCGCACCCGCATCTGCAAATCCCAGCGCGCGATCTGATCCGAGCCGTCGCCCGCGATCAGCGCAAGCCCGTTGCCCGCAAGCCCGCCGATCAGCATATCGCCCTGCCAGTCGGGGAAGTCGCGCCCCTCATAGACCGCAAGCCCCGCGGGCGCGATCACCGGCGTCCACCAGAGCTTCGGCGCGGCGAAGTCGGGCCGTGTGTCGTGATCGGGGATCGACAGGCCGGAATAGTGCCGCCCGTTCGAGACCGCGTTCCAGCCGTAATTCTTCCCCTTCTCGATCAGGTTCAGTTCGTCGCCACCGCGCGGCCCCATCTCATGCTCCCAGAGCTTGCCCTCGGGCGTAAAGGCGAGGCCGTATTGGTTGCGGTGCCCCTCGGACCAGGTCTCGGCGCGCACCCCGCCCGCCCCTTCATGGGGATTGCCGGGCGCGGGCTGCCCGTCGCGGGTCAGGCGCAGGAGCTTTCCGCGCGGATTGTCGGGGTCCTGTGCGGTGTCGGGCTGCATCCGGTCGCCCACCGTGAGGTAGAGCATCCCGTCCGGCCCGAACGCCACGATCCCGCCGGGCTGACCACGGCCGCCCGGCGTCTGCTGCCAGATCGTTTTCAACTGCGTCAGCTGGCTGCCGTCGAGCAGCCCGCGCGCCAGATGCAGCGCGTTATCCGGCGCGACATAGGTGATATAGACCTCGCGCGTCTTCGGGAAATCGGGCGGCACCGCGACGTCGAGCAGCCCGTTCTGACCGCGATATTGCACCTCGGGCAGCCCGCTGATCGCCTGCGCCCCGCCGCCCGTGACATGCCACATCTTGCCCGCCTTGCCGGTCACCAGAACCGAACTGTCGGGCAAGGGCGCAATGGCCCAGGGGTTTTCCAGCTGCGCTATCGGCTTGAGCACGAAAGGCAAATCGCGGCTCGCGGGTTTCTCGCCGACGTTCTGCGCGGCGGCAGGCGTGGCGAGCGGCGCGAGGCCGAGGCTCGAGAGAACGGGGATCGTCAGGGCGAGCGCCAGAGCGGCGCGCAGGCTCGGGAACGGGTTCATGAAGCACCTCCTCCCCTAGAGATGGGGCGGGGGCGCAGGATGGGAAGGGGTGTGAGGGGCGCGGCCCCTCTGCCTGCGGCATTCACCCCGGGATATTTTAGAAGAGCGAAGACATGTAAAAAGGCGTCTTCGCTCTTGCGCAAATATCCCGGGGGACGCGCGTTAGCGCGGGGGGCAGAGCCCCCACTTCCTTAAGACAAGATTTGCCGCCCTCCGGCGACGGGGGGCAGAGCCCCTACCGTCACTTGAAGTTGCGGCTGTCTTTCAGTTGATCCCAAGCCCAGACGACCTCTTGCAGCATCTCTTCTTGAGAGCGGTCGCCGCCGTTCATATCCGGGTGCAGCACCTTGATCAGCGCCTTGTAGCACTTGCGGATCTCGGCCTTGCTCATCGAATCCTTCGCCTCAAGAATGTCGAGCGCGCGGCGTTCGGTCGGCGGCAGCTTGCGCCCCATCGTCCGGCCCGGGTTCTTCGTGGCGTTGTCGCCGAGGATCTCATGCGGGTCCGAGATGCCGTGACGCGCCCAGCCGGCCTCTTCCTTGGCCTTACTGAAGGGCTTCGTGGGGCGTTCCCAGACGGTCGCATTGTCGAGGAAGGCCTGGAATTCCTCCTCGGACTGACCCTGGAAGTAATTCCAGTTCAGATTGTACTCGCGGACGTGGTCCTTGCAGAACCAGTAGTAGTCATCGAGGATCTTCGGGCTTTTCGGCGCGCGGTACTTGCCCGGCTCGTTGCAGCCTTCCTTGTCGCAGATCCGGGTCGAGGTCTCGAACGCCCCCGACATGCCGCGCCTGCCACGCGAGCGGCGTTTCTTGTCCGCCGCGGCCGAAATGTTGAAGCCGAAAGGATCGCTGTTGCTCATGCTTGCCTCTTGCCTGCTGCCCGAACGCCACTTCGGGGCGGCGTTTGAGGCCTGCCTCCGAGTCGGGTCACGCAGTCTACTGGAAATGACGGATGTTGAAAGGGGGTCGGGCGGAAATGGGGCCGCTATTTGCTGGGATCAAGGGGCGGCGCGGGCCGCCGCTACGGCAACGCAACCGGCGCGCCGACATGGGGCGCGCGGCAGGTTTTGGACCTCGCGGCTCAGGGCGCGCGGCCCCGGTTTCGGGACGCCGACTTCGCAACGCCCCTGCCCCGCGTCAGTCTTCGTCTTTGGAAGTTCCGTCGCGATTGGCGCGCAGTTTCGGCGCGCGGCCTTCCGGCGCATCGGCGAGAAGCGCGCGGCGCTTGGCCTCGGGCGCATCCTCGTCATTGGCCGCATCCTCGGGATCGGGATGCGCACCGACCGCGCGCGCCGGATCGGCGCTGGTGGGACGACGGAAGACGAGCAGATTGTGATAGACCGTGGATTTGCCGGTCAGGCCGGTGCGCTCTTCCGCGGGCAGGGTCTCTGCGCGCAGGTATTCCCAGCCACGCGTGGCCATCTCGTTCATCACGCCCGAGAGCGCATGGGCGAAGCGGTCCGCGCCGGTTTTGAGGCCGCGCTCCTTGTCGCCGCGCGCGGGTGCCGGGATGACCTTGTATTCGTAATGCTGCATGATGCACCTCAAGCTTTCGCGTCTTTCTAGCGGAAGGCGGGAAAGGGTCAACTCAAAGGACCGCGCGGCGGCGGGAACGGGCCGAGGCTGTGTGGAAACCCGTCGACGAGGGCTTTCTGATGCAAGTTTTCCGCACGGCTCGTTTTTCGCGGCCTTCGACCATTCCTTCGCGCGCATCGCGGCCTGGTGAGCCCTTGCTGGGCAGAGCATGACGACTGAGCCCGGGGCGGCTGCCCGATCAGGCCGGAATGGCCTGCATCAGGCGCCGGAGGCCAATCAGCGCGATCACTCGCTTGATATTATAGGCCAAAACATTGAGCGCCATTTCGGTGCTGACATTCTTCAGCCTCCGCGTCAGGAAATGGGTGTGCCCCATCCAAGCCTTGATCGTGCCGAACGGGTGTTCGACCGTGCAGCGGCGCAGGGTCATCGGGTCCGCGTCCCCGCTCAGCCTTTCGCGCATCGCATCGACCAGATGCTCATGCTCCCATCGCGTGATCCGGCGTTCCTTACCACTGGTGCAGCGGTGCCGGACCGGACAATGCTGACAGGCATTGGTCCAGTAGCGACCGACCTGCAGCCCGTCTTCCTCGCGCGTGTAGCGGTAGGTCAACTCTTCACCCGCGGGGCAGGTATAGACATCGCGTGCCGGGTCATAGGCAAAATCGGCCTTCACATACATACCTTTGGCCCGGTTGCCCGAGGTTTCCGGGCGCGACACGGTCGTGGTGATCCCCGCTTGATGGCAAGCCAGGATTTGAGCCCCACTGAAATATCCCTTGTCGGCGACGGCGTGCAGGTCGTCGCGCCGCAGGGCTTCCTTGGCGGCGGTCGCCATTGGGCTGAGCTGGTCTCGATCGAAACCTTGATTGGTAACGTCGTGCACCACGACCAGATGCGTCTCGGTATCGACCGCTGTCTGCACATTGTAGCCGACCATGCCGCTGTGCCGGGCGCTGGTCGACATGGCGCGGGCATCGGGATCGGTCAGCGATATCTGCCCGTCGGGCGCATCGGCCAAAGCCTTCTCCATTGACTTCAGCCGCGCGATCTCCTGCCGGATGCGGCCATAGCGACGGGCGAGATGGGCAACCTTTTCGGCCCGGGCCTTACCCTCCTCCTGACGGTCTATGCGCACCATCTCATCGATGTAGCGCTCAACATCGCGCTCGAGATGTGCCAGACGGCTGGCGATCTTGTTCTTCGTGAAGTTGTGGTCGCGGTTATTCACTGCCTTGAACTTGCTGCCGTCGATGGCAACGCAATCCCCCTTCAGCACGCCAATCCGGCGGCATAGTTCCACAAACTGTGCGCAGGTCCTGCGGATGGCCGGGCCATTGTCCCGCCGGAAGTCGGAGATGGTCTTGTGGTCGGGCACCAGGCGACCGGTTAGCCACATCAGCTCGACATTGCGACCGGCTTCGCGTTCCAGGCGGCGGCTGGACGGGATCCGGTTCAGGTAGCCATAGATGAAGAGCTTCAGGAGGACGGATGGATGGTAGCCCGGGCGACCGGTTCGAGCAGGCACACAGCGTCCGAACCCGAGCGCGAGAAGATCGAGCTCATCGACGAAGAGGTCGACGACACGGACCAGATGATCCTCCCCAATCCAATCTTCGAGACGCTCGGGGAAAAGCGTGGCTTGCTCCCGGTCGATGCCATCAATGAAACCCGCCATCCGTGCCTCCCGCTGCCTTGCGGAAATATACCATGGACTTCAGTTTCCACACAGCCTCGGCCGATAGCGGCCTCGCGCCTCACGCGTCATCGCCCGCGCGATACACGCCTTCGCCCCCTTGCACGCCCGCGCGCGATGGTTCACAAATCGACCCAACCACGAAAGGACGTCCGCGATGCTCGACCAGACCGCCAAGCCCACCGAAGAAATCGACCTGCGCGAGGTGTTCGGCCTCGATTCCGACATGAAGGTCAAAGGGTTTGCAGAGCGCACCGACCGCGTGCCGGAGATCGATAGCACCTACAAGTTCGATCCCGACACCACGATGGCGATCCTCGCAGGCTTTGCCTATAACCGCCGTGTGATGATCCAAGGCTATCACGGCACCGGTAAATCGACGCATATCGAGCAAGTCGCCGCCCGCCTGAACTGGCCCTGCGTGCGCGTCAACCTCGACAGCCACGTGAGCCGGATCGACCTGATCGGCAAGGATGCGATCAAGCTGGTCGACGGCAAGCAGGTCACCGTGTTCCACGAGGGGATCCTGCCCTGGGCGCTGCGCAACCCGACCGCGATCGTCTTCGACGAATACGATGCGGGCCGCGCCGACGTGATGTTCGTGATCCAGCGCGTGCTGGAAGCCGACGGCAAGCTGACGCTGCTCGACCAGAACGAAGTCATCACGCCGAACCCCTATTTCCGCCTGTTCGCGACCTCGAACACGGTGGGCCTGGGCGACACGACCGGCCTCTACCACGGCACCCAGCAGATCAACCAAGGTCAGATGGACCGCTGGTCGCTGGTCTCGACGCTGAACTATCTCAGCCATGACGCCGAGGTCGCGATCGTTCTGTCGAAGAACCCGCAATACAACACCGAGGCCGGGCGCAAGACGATCAGCCAGATGGTGACCGTGGCCGATCTCAGCCGGACCGCCTTCATGAATGGCGATCTCTCGACGGTGATGTCGCCGCGCACGGTGATCGCCTGGGCGCAGAACGCGCGCATCTTCGGCAATATCGGCTATGCGTTCCGCCTGAGCTTCCTCAACAAATGCGACGAGCTGGAGCGCCAGACCGTGGCCGAGTTCTACCAGCGCCTCTTCGACGAGGAACTGCCGGAATCGGCGGCGGCCATCGCGAGTTAATCGGATAAGGGAATAATGGGCGGCCTTCTTAAAAAAGCATTCCGCCGACAATCGGAAAAGAGCTTATATAAGTTTCCGGAGGTCGCCCCCACTTTCCAAATCTCGGCTCCGAAACCCCGTCTTGTCTCCTTTGCAGACGGGAAGTTCACGAAGCGCAAAGGCCAATTTTATAACGAAGCGCGCCAGAGTGATTTTTTCTCTGACGTAGATATTTATTCTTTTGCATCCCTGCCTCACGATTTCCGCGCAAAGCATGGCGCTTACATGCATGAAACGCCGCGTGGCTTCGGATACTGGGTCTGGAAACCCATCGTCATACTCGAAACTCTGAAACGAGCCGAACCGGGCGAATGCGTTGTCTATCTCGACGCAGGTTTTACTCTCAACCCCAACGGCGGACGTCGTTTCCAGGAATATCTTGAAATCGCGCAGTCCCACCCAAGCGGGATGCTTTCCTTCGTTCACCCCCTTACGGAATCTCATTGGACGAAAGCCGATCTGTTTGCGCGCCTCGGATTGTCCCTCGCCTCCGTCGAAGCGAAGACCAGCCAATGCGGCTCTGGCTTCCTCGTCTTGCTGAATACCGCGAAAAACCGCGAATTCCTGGAGGAATGGGCTGATATTGCCACGAGCGAAGGTTATCATTTCTCCGACGACACGCCTTCACGGGCAGAGAACCACCCGGATTTCAAAGAGCACCGGCATGATCAAAGCATTGCCAGCTTGCTTCATAAACTGAATGGAACCGCGGTCACCTATTTCGAGAGTGATCATTTTTCCGGCCCTACACTCGATCTCAACCCCTCCGTGCCCGCATGGGCCACCCGCCGCAGAGGCTGACTTTTTGTGTACTGTCGAACGAGGCAAAAAAGCCGAAGGAGAGGAACGCGCCCGATGAAAGCACAAACGACAACAAACGGTACAAGCCTGCTTCCTCGCCTCGTGATCCCGCGCCTCGCGATCCGGGGCGCGCTTCTCGCGGCGTTGCTGCCCTTCGCGGCGGCAGCTCAGGAGGCGCCCAAGGATGGCGAGATTTTCGCGGCGCTCACCGGCGACTGGAACGGCGACGGCACGCAGGATGCGGCGATGCTGGTGCAGAACGGCGCGGATGCGGCCGATCTGGTGATCTATCTCGGTGACCCGACCTTCGGGCTGAAACGCGAGATGACGGTCAAACGGGTGGTCTTTTCGGGCCAGATGGGCGGGCAGACGCCCGCGCTCGAGCCGCTTTCCGACAGCGCGTTCAAGCTGCATTCCGAACAGATCGGGATCGGGCGCACCCCGTGGGAAAGCGCCTATTCCATTGCGTGGCGCAATGGCGGCTTCGTCGTCTCGGGCTACAGCTACCGCTATTACGACCGGATCGATCCCGAGGATACCGGCACCTGCGACGTGAACCTGCTCAATGGCGATTACGTCATGACGCGGCGTGGCCAGACCGCGAAGGGCTCGCAGGATCGCCGGGCCTTCCCGCTGAGCACGTTGCACGCGGACTGGATGCCGATGATCTGCACTGGGCTTTTCCAGTAATCGCAGCCCCCCTGAGGCGCATAAAAGAGGCGCGCATAAAAACGCCCGGCGCGGGGGCCGGGCAAACTCGTTACTCTACTACTACGTGTGGCAGATCCGTTTGGATCACGCGGCCTGACGATTTTCTGTCTCGCCCTTGGCCAGCTTCGCCGCCTGTCCCCAGAACGCCATGTCGTCGAGCAGCGTTGTCGCCGGACCGTCCAGGTGATCGCCCAGCTCCGCGATCGGCGTGCCTTGCGCGGCCTTAACGAAATCCGCACCGCCGATGCTGACCGCGCCTGCGACCGGGACCATGCCGAAATTGATCGCGACGAGCCGCAGATGCTCGACCGCGCGGGCAGCGCCCACGCCGCCATAGCCGACGGTGCCCAGCGGCTTGCGACGCCAGCCCTCGAACGCATAGTCGAAGGCGTTCTTGATCGTGGCGGGGATCGAGTGGTTATACTCCGCCGTCACTACGATGAATCCATCGAATTCCTTGAGCTTTTCGCCCCAGGCCTGCGCCTTCTCGCTGGTCACGGGTTTTGCTGCGGGCGGCGCCGCCTCGTCGAAGAAGGGCAGCGCGGCTTCGCGCAGATCCAGAACCTGGTAGCGCATGTCGTCGCGCGCATCGATCTTGGTCTCGAACCATTCGAGTGCGCGGTCAGCGAAGCGCCCTTCGCGCGTCGTGCCGACGATCAGGCCGATGTTCAAAGTCTCGCTCATGTCGAACTCCTTTCCGGTATGTCGTCCGGTGTGTTGCACGGGGCCCTCGATTGGGGAAGTCGGGCCACAGGGGGAGGCGTGCGTCTCGTGTTCAACTCTACGTAAGCTATGTTCCGGCCCATCCAACCCGCCCTTTATGTGCACAGGTGAACGGCTGCCGCGCGCCAGCAGCGGGAACTTTCCCGCCCTCGCCGCCCCGCGCAAACCGGGCCGATCTGCCGCGCGCGTCTCACGCGATCGGCTCTTGCGGGCGGACGCGCGCGATGCTTTATCTGAGGCTATGAGCAAGCCCTCCGACAACCCCGCGGATCCCTTCAAAAAGGCGCTGGCCGAGGCCACCAAGACGATGGCCGACGCGCCCGATATGACGGTGAGCTATTCGGTCGACCCTGCCGGGATGACCGCCGACACGATGCGCCTGCCGCAGGTCTCGCGCCGGATGACGCGCGACGAGGTTCTGCTCGCGCGCGGCACGGCCGATGCGATGGCGATGCGCCGCCGCCACCACGATGCCGCGATCGACAGCCGCTATGCGCCCTCGGGCGATCTGGCGAGCGCGATCTACGAGGCGATGGAGACCGCGCGCTGCGAAGCCTTGGGCGCGCGCGACATGCCCGGCACGCTGTCGAATATCGACGCCAAGATCGCCCATGAGGCCGAGCGCAAGGGCTACGCCCAGATCCGCGCCCCCGAAGAGGCGCCGCTCTCGGTCGCCGCGGGCTATTTCGTGCGCGAACTGGCGACGGGCCGGAAACTGCCGCCCGGCGCAGATAACGTGCTCGACCTGTGGCGCCCCTTCATCGAGCAATCGGCAGGCGACGATCTGGAGAACGTCAACCACGTCCTCGCCGATCAGGCCGCCTTCGCGCGCCTCACCCGCAAGGTGATCGCCGACCTCGGCTATGCCGATCAGTTGGGCGACGATCCCGACGAGGATATGGGCGACGAGTCCGAGGACGAGCAGGAAGAGAACGCCGACGAGGAACAGGGCGAAGAGCAGGCCCGCGACGAGCAGGAGGACGACGAGGCCGAGGCCACGCCGGAATCCAGCCAGGAAGCGCAGGACGACCAGACCCAGACCTCCGTCAGTTCCGACGATCTCGCCGATCAGGAAATGAGCGACGAGATGGACATGCCGCAGGCCGATGCGCCGCTGGAGCCGCCGCCGCCCCCGCCGCATTCGCAGGCCGATCCGAATTACGCCGTCTACACGACCGAATTCGACGAGGAGATCGCCGCCGAGGACCTGGCCGAACCGGCCGAGCTGGAGCGTCTGCGCCTCTATCTCGATCAGCAGCTCGACCCGCTGAAAGGCGCGGTCTCGCGGCTCGCCAACAAGCTGCAGCGCCGCCTGCAGGCACAGCAGAACCGGTCGTGGGAATTCGACCGCGAGGAAGGGATGCTCGATGCGGGCCGCCTCGCCCGTGTCGTCGCGAACCCGACGACGCCGCTCAGCTTCAAGGTCGAGAAGGATACCGAATTCCGCGACACGGTGGTGACGCTGCTGCTGGACAATTCCGGCTCGATGCGCGGCCGCCCGATCTCGATCGCGGCGATCTGCGCCGACGTGCTCGCCCGCACGCTGGAGCGCTGCGACGTGAAGGTCGAAATCCTCGGCTTCACCACCCGCGCCTGGAAAGGCGGGCAATCGCGCGAGAAATGGCTCGCCGATGGCCGCCCGCAAAGCCCCGGTCGCCTCAACGACCTGCGCCACATCATCTACAAACGCGCCGACGCTCCGATGCGCCGCACGCGGGCCAACCTGGGCCTGATGATGAAGGAAGGTCTGCTGAAGGAGAATATCGACGGCGAGGCGCTGGAATGGGCGCATCGCCGGATGCTCGCCCGCACCGAGCAGCGCAAGATCCTGATGGTGATCTCGGACGGTGCACCGGTGGACGACTCGACGCTGTCGGTGAACCCCGCGATCTATCTGGAGAAACACCTGCGCGACGTGATCGCGATGGTGGAGCGCCGCCGCGCGGTGGAGCTGATCGCCATCGGCATCGGCCATGACGTTACGCGCTATTACCAGCACGCGGTGACGATCACCGATGTGGAGCAACTGGCGGGCGCCATGACCGAACAGCTCGCCTCCCTCTTCGACAGCGATCCGCGGGCGCGCGCCCGCTTCCTCGGGATCAAGAAGGCTATCTGATGTTTCAGGATTTCTCGGTGCAATCGCGCCCCGAACTGGGCCCGCCCCGGCTGGCGGCGCTGCGCGAAGCCATGTCCGCAGCCGGGCTCGACGGCTTCATCATCCCGCGCGCCGATGCGCATCAGGGCGAATATGTCGCCGCGTGCGATGCGCGGCTGGGCTGGCTGACGGGCTTCACCGGATCGGCAGGCTTCTGCATCGCCCTGCCCGAGATCGCGGGCGTCTTCGTCGATGGGCGTTACCGGGTGCAGGTGCGCGCCGAGGTCTCGCTCGACCATTTCACGCCGGTGAACTGGCCCGAGATGAAACCGGCCGAGTGGTTGACGGAAAACGCCCATGCAGGCGCCCAGATCGGCTTCGACCCGTGGCTGCACACGAAATCCGAAATCGCGAAAATCCGCGAGGGGCTGGACGGCACCGGCATCGCGCTGATCGAGAGCGAGAACCTCGTGGACCGCGTCTGGGACGACCGCCCTGCCCCGCCCGCCGAACCGGCCCGCATTCACCCGCCGGAATTCGCAGGCGAGACCGCGGCGGAGAAACGCGCCCGTCTGGCAAAGGCGCTGCGCGACGACGATATCGCCGCCGCCGTGCTCACCCTGCCGGATTCGATCTGCTGGCTGCTGAACATCCGCGGCGCGGACATCCCCCGCAACCCGGTGGTGCAATCCTTCGCGGTGCTCTTCGACGATGGCGCGGTGAAGCTCTTTGCCGAGGACGCGAAATTCGACGCCGATCTGCGCGCCCATCTGGGCGACGGGGTCTCGATCCTGCCACCCGGCAGCCTGACCGCCGCACTCGAAGCGATCGAAGGCCCGGTGCTGGTCGATCCCGACTCTGCACCAGTCGCCATCTCGCTGCTGCTGGCCGATCACGACACCAAGATCGTTGAGGCGCGCGATCCCTGCATCCTGCCGAAAGCGCGCAAGAACGCTGCCGAAGTCGCAGGCATGGAGGCCGCCCATCTGCGCGACGCCGCGGCGATGGTCGAGTTCCTGAGCTGGCTCGATGCGGAGGCCCCGAAAGGCGAGCTGACCGAGATCGACGTGGTCACCGCGCTCGAAGGCTTCCGCCGCGATACCAACGCGCTGATCGACATCTCGTTTGACACGATCTGCGGCGCGGGCGGCAATGGCGCGATCGTCCACTACCGCGTGAACGAGGACACCAACCGGCCCGTGAAACCGGGCGAGTTGCTGCTGGTGGACTCGGGCGGGCAATATGTCGACGGCACGACCGACATCACCCGCACCGTGCCCGTGGGCGATGTGCCGCAAGACGCCAAACGCCCCTTCACCCGCGTGTTGCAGGGCATGATCGCGCTGTCGCGCACGCGCTTCCCGCGCAGCGTGGCAGGGGCCCATCTCGATGCGCTCGCCCGTGCGCCCCTTTGGGCCGAGGGCTGGGATTACGACCACGGCACCGGCCATGGCGTCGGCGCTGCGCTCTGCGTGCACGAAGGCCCCGCGCGGATTTCCCGCGTCTCGACCCTGCCGCTCGAACCCGGAATGATCCTGTCGAACGAGCCGGGCTATTACCGCGAGGGCGAATTCGGCATCCGGATCGAGAACCTGATCCTGACCGAAGAGGCCGAGGCCAAGGGCGACAATCGCGACCAGCTCTCCTTCTCGACGCTGACCTGGGTGCCGATCGACCGCCGCCTGATCGACGTTGATCTGCTTGGCCCCGAGGAGCGCGACTGGCTCAATGCCTATCACGCCGAGGTGCTGGAGCGGATCGCGCCGAAGGTCAGCGAGCGCGCCAAGACCTGGCTGCAAACCGCCTGCGCGCCGCTCTGAGGCGGCGTGCGCGGCAAGCCGTCGGATGCCTCCGGCGGGGATATTTCTGCCAAGCCGAAAACAGGGCGCCCTCTTTCGTATTGGCCCAAATATCCCCCGCGGAGCGTCCCGTAGGGGCCGCATGCGCCGTCGCCTACAGGTCGAGCACCGCCTTCGCAGCCCGCGCGATGACTATTTCCTCATTGGTCGGGATCACGAGCACCCGCACCGCGCCCGCCCCGATCTCGCGCGCATTCTCGGCATTGGCCTCGGCGTCGATCTTGACCCCGAGGAAGCCCAGACCGTCGCAGGCCTGCGCGCGCACGCGCGCCGAATTTTCGCCGATCCCGCCGGTGAAGACGATCCCGTCCAAACCGCCCATCGCCGCCGCCATCGCGCCGATCTGACGCTTGATGCGAAAGCAGAAATAGTCGATCGCCTCTTTCGCCTTGGGGTCGCTTGATCCTTCCAGCGTGCGCATATCGTTGGAGATGCCGGACATGCCCAGAAGCCCGGATTCTTTGTAGAGCAGCGTCGAGATCTCGGACGCGCTCATCTCCTCCTGATCCATCATGTAGAGCAGGATGCCGGGATCGAGTTCGCCCGGCCGGGTGCCCATCGGCAGCCCTTCGAGCGCGGAGAACCCCATCGTCGAGGTGACGGACTGGCCGTTCTCGATCGCGCACATCGACGCGCCAGAGCCCAGATGCGCCACGATCATCCGCCCCTTGTGTAGGTCTGGCTCGGCGCGGGTCAGCTCGCCATTGATGAAATCGTAGCTCAGCCCGTGAAAGCCATAGCGGCGCACGCCTTTCTCGTAATAGCGGCGCGGCAGCGCGAAGGTGTCGCTGACGAAGGGATGGCCGCGATGAAAGGCCGTGTCGTAGCAGGCGACCTGCGGTGTGCCGGGGAAGGTATCGACCGCCGCACGCACGCCCGCGAGGTTATGCGGCTGGTGCAGCGGCGCGAAGGGGGCGAGCTTGGCCAGCTCCTTCATCAGCGGTTCGGACAGGGGCTCGGGGGCGGCATGGTCGATCCCGCCATGCACGATCCGGTGGCCGACCGCGATCACCTCGAGGCCTGGAAAGGCCGCCTGAAACGCCGCGAGCGCGGTCTGGAGCGCCGCCGCATTGGTCGCGAAATCGTCCGGGGCCGAGGCGGGCAGCGGCAGCGGCGCGCCGTCCGGGCCGCTGAGTTTCATCGCCGCCTCGCGCCGTCCGATCCGGTCGACATGGCCAAGTGCGAGCGTGTCGAGATCTTCCGAGAACAGCCCCAGTTTCAGCGAGGACGAGCCGGAATTCAGCGTCAGGATCGCGCGGGTGCTCATGCGCGGTCCCCACAGGTGCGGTGGTAGTGGATCGAGGCCACGGCGGCGGAGGCCAGCCGCGCCATCCCGCTATCCGAGCGCGAGTTCAGGATCACCGGCACCTTCGCGCCCAGCATCAGCCCCGCCCCTTCCGCGTGGGAGATATAGGCGAGCTGCTTGGCCAGCATATTCGCGGAATCGATCCCGGGTGCTACCAGCACCTCGGCCCGGCCCGCCACGGCCGAACGGATGCCCTTGGTGCGCGCGGCGGCCAGATCGACGGCATTGTCCATCGCCAGCGGTCCGTCGACCTCGCCCCCGGTGATCTGGCCGCGCTCGGCCATTTTCGACAGAAGCGCCGCATCGAGCGAGGACGGGATCGCGGGCGTCACGGTCTCGACCGCCGACAGCACGCCCACTTTCGGCACCTCGATCCCGATCGAGATCGCCACGTCGATCGCGTTTTGCACGATATGCACCTTGGTCTCGAGATCGGGCGCAATGTTGATCGCGGCATCGGTGACGATCAGCGGATGCACGACGCCGGGCACGTCCATCACGAAGACATGGGTGAAGCGTTTGCCGACCCGCAGTCCCGTCGCCTTGTCGAGCATCGGCTTCAGCAACGCATCGGTGTGCAGATGGCCCTTCATCACCGCGCCGGCGCGCCCCTCGTTGACCAGCTGCACCGCCATGCGGGCGGCATCGCGGGCGGTCTCGGCGGGCAGAATCTCGAACTTGGTCACGTCGCGGCCCAGTTCCTTCGCGACGGACATGATCTTTTCGGGATGGCCGATCAGCAGCGGCTCGATCAGGTGATGTTCGGCGGCGAGGAGCGCACCGTCGAGCGACACCGGCTCTTCGGGGCAGACGACGGCGGTGACCAGATCGGGCAGCGGCTCGGCTTTCTCCAGCAGTTTCTCGAAATGGCGGTGGCGCTGCGAGATCAGGCCCGGCACTTCGAGCGCATCGAATTTCAGGTGTTTCTGCGGGGCATGGACCTCGGCCTCGCCCTCGACGATCAGCGCGTCATCGCCCACGCGGCGCACTTCCGTCTTCATCCGCAGAAGATCGCCGGGCAGCTTTTCGAGCACCTCGACGCGGGCGCAAAGCTCCTGCCCGGCGGCCGCGAGATCGTGGAAGCGCAGGCTTTGCGACCGGTAGAGCGTCCCCGGCCCCGGCAGCAGATTGCCCAGCACGGCGGTGATCAGCGAGGCCACGAACATGCCCGGCGCATAGGCCTCCTTCTGACCGTCGCCATCGCCGTCCTCGGCCTCCAGATGAACCGGGTTGTGATTGCCCGAGGCCGCCGCGAAGACGTAGAAATCGTCGGCCGTGCACAGCCGCTTCAACTCCGCCGATTGACCGACCTCGATCTCGTCCCATTTCCGGCTCTCGAAAATCATTGCGCGCTCCTTCTTCATTGCCTGCCGCGCAAGTCTGCCGGACCTGCGCGCTGCTAGCTAGGCAGAGATTCGCGACAAATCCTTGATCCGAGACAAAAACCGCCGACAAACCGCAGGAACCCTTTCACTCGCGCGCGGCTGAGCCTAAAGCTTGGGCAGCAAAAAATGGGAGGCGTGCATGGCATTGGCAGAGGCGCTGGCGGAACTCGAAACTTTGCTGGGCGACCGGCTCGACACCTCGAAAGGCGCGCGTGACCAGCACGGCCGCAACGAGACATGGTTCGCTTTCGCGCCGCCCGATGCGGTGGCCTATCCGATCAGCGCCGAGGAAGTCAGCGCGATCGTGAAAACCTGCGCCGCCCATGACGTGCCGATCACGCCCTATGGCACGGGCACCTCGCTGGAAGGCCATGCCGTGCCGGTGCGCGGCGGGATCAGCCTCGATCTGATGAAGATGAACCGCGTGCTCGACGTTCTGGCCGAAGATATGCAGGTGCGCGTCCAGCCCGGCGTGACCCGCGAGGCGCTGAACGAGGACCTGCGCGCGACGGGGCTGTTCTTCCCGGTCGATCCGGGCGCGAATGCCTCACTTGGCGGGATGGCCGCGACCCGGGCCTCGGGCACGACGACGGTGGGCTATGGCTCGATGCGCGACAATGTGGCGGCGCTGGAGGTGGTGCTGGCCGACGGTCGCATCATCCGCACCGGCAGCCGCGCGAAGAAATCCTCGGCGGGCTACGATCTGACCGCGCTGATGGTGGGCTCGGAAGGCACGCTCGGGATCATCACCGAGCTGACGCTGCGCCTGCATGGCCAGCCCGAGGCGATCTCGTCTGCGGTCTGTGCCTTCGACACGCTGGAAGCGGCGGTCGAGACGGTGCAGATGACGATCCAGATGGGCATCCCGATGGCCCGGATCGAATTCGTCGACGACCTCACCGCGCAGATTTTCAACGAGGCCAACGGCACCGATTTCCCCGCGAAACCGCATCTGATGATCGAGTTTCACGGATCGGAAAGCGGCGTGGCCGAGGCCTCCGAGCGCTTCGGCGAAGTCGTGGCCGAGATGGGCGGCGCCGATTTCCAATGGGCGACGACGACCGAGGACCGCAACAAGCTGTGGAAGATGCGTCACGGCGCCTACCCCGCCACGATCGCGCATCGCCCCGGCTGCATGGGGCTGGTGACCGATATCTGCGTGCCGATCTCGCGACTGGCGGAGGCCGTGGCCGAGACGAAGCACGACATCCTCGAGGCCGGGCTGATCGGCCCCGTGGTGGGCCATGTCGGCGACGGGAATTTCCACTCGGTCCTGCTGCTCGATCCCGAGGATAAGGACGAGTTCAAACGCGCCAAGCAAGTGGCCGCGAAGATGGCCGAACGCGCGCTGGAGATGCAGGGCACCGTCACCGGCGAGCACGGCATCGGCATGGGCAAGATGAGCTATATGCGTGGCGAGCATGGCGCGGGCTGGGACGTGATGGGCCAGATCAAGCGCGCGCTCGACCCGCAGAACATTCTCAATCCCGGCAAACTGGTGGAGCAGGACGAATGAGCTTCGAGACCCCGGACGCGCTGCCGCGCGCCTTTGCGAAAGCCTGGGGCGCGCGCGACGCGCAGGCGCTTGCGGGCTTCTTCGCGGAAGATGCCGATTTCATCTCGCTCACCGGCGGGATCGCCTCGGGCCGCACCCAGATCGCGGAACTGTTCGCAGGCGAACTCGCCGGCGCCTTCTCGCGCGCGCGGCTGGTGACCGGCAAGGCCAAATCGCGCGCCGTCGGCGCCGAGGCCGCAGTCGTCCTTCAACGCTTCGTCCTGACCGGGATCATCACCGAAAACGGCGCCGATGCGGGCCGGATCGGCTGCACACTGGCCGCAACGCTCGGGCTGACGCCAGCGGGCTGGGAAATCGTCGCCGCGCAATTCGTGGTGGAGGCGGGGTAAGACATCGTATGGCGGCTCCCGACCACTTAACCTATGGTTGAGTCATGGGAGAATTCAGACCAAGAATCGTCTTCGTTTGCAGCGACCGGCACCTCTCGCTGGGCAGCACGTACATGCGCGCCCATCAGCTGATCGAGCTGATCGCGCCCGAGCTTGGCGAAGAG
The DNA here is from genome assembly GCF_002563775.1 of Thioclava sp. ES.031. Classification (NCBI taxonomy): domain Bacteria; kingdom Pseudomonadati; phylum Pseudomonadota; class Alphaproteobacteria; order Rhodobacterales; family Paracoccaceae; genus Thioclava; species Thioclava sp. ES.031. The sequence goes on from NZ_PDJO01000001.1 coordinate 2,663,738, forward strand.
ATCGATCTCTCCATTTCCCTCGCGCCACGCAAGTCGAAGCTTTGGGGCAAGATCGCGCGCCGTCTCTGGGCCGCACGCCAACCCAGAGACGCGATCTTCTTCGTCACGAAGAGCGCCCTGCCCGTGCTGCGCCCCGAGGTCGCCGCGATCCTGAAAAAACGCGGCGGGAAGATTTGCGTCGACTATGTCGATGGCGATCTCGACCGACTTCTGTCGCCCGCCGCCGATTTGCATATCGCAAGCTCGTATCAATCCGAGCGTCAACTGCACGACCTCATCGCCGAGCGTAACGCCAACGCCCCGAGCGTGTCACCCAAGGTTCATACGATCCTGCACGGCCCCGATATTCGCCTTGCCAATCAGGCTGTGCGCGCACAGCAGGACACGTTCCGCATGGTCTATTTCGGCGACCCGCTGAACTGCCGGATGAGCGCGGCGCAGCAGGGCGAGATCGACGTGCTCAATGCGGCCCATGCCGAGGATTTCGACGCCACATTCGAGGCGCTTGGAGATTACAGCGCGCATTACTGTGTCCGTCCCGACGCGCAAGGCGGCCGCGTGACGAAGCCATTCACCAAGGGGATGATCGCCGCCGCCTGCGGAGCCGTTCCGCTGGTGAACCGCTCGGTGCCCGACGCGGAAGCGCTGCTTGGTGCGGACTATCCCTATTTCACCGAAGGGGACGACGACGCAGCCGTCGAAGCGGCTTTCCAGAAGATGGCCGCCGAGTTCGGCGGTCCAAACTGGACACAGGCCCTGAGCGCGACGCAGGCGATGGCTGCGCGTGTTTCCGCCCCAGCCATTGCTGAAAGGTTCAGAGAACTAGTGAGAATCCTCATGCCCGACTATCCTCAAGATTAGCTGAACGGTTCTTTCCGGAAGCGGAATACACCATGACGACCGACCCGCAGCCCTCCGATCCGCCTCGGATGGTCGTCTACACGACCATCACCGACAATTACGACCTCCCCATGCCACCGCGTCGGCCCAACCCGGCCTTCGACTACATTTTGCTGTCGAATACGCCGATGCCCAATGCGCGCGGCTGGACCGTCCGGCCGCTTCCCGAGCCCACCCGCGGCCTGCCCTCCTGCGACGCCAACCGGTGGTGCAAGATGTTCGCCCACGAGATTTTCCCCGAATACGCCTATTCGATCTATCTCGACGGCAATATCCGGGTCATCGGCAGGCTCGAGAAGTTGCTCGACGAATTCACCGCCTCGGGTGCCGCGATCGGTCTGTTCAAACACCCGACGCGAGACACGATCAGCGACGAATGCATCGAGCTATGCGACTCCGAGCGCTTTTCGGCTGAGGACAAGGCCGCGATGGTCGCGCAGGTGAAACGCTATAGCGCAGATCTCCCGCCCGAATCCGGCGTCCCGCTCTCCGAGAACAGCATCATCTTCCGCAACCATCGGGCGACTAAACTTCCGGAAGCGATGCGCCTCTGGTGGGAAGAATATCGTCAGAATTCAAAACGCGATCAGCTGTCTCTGCCTTGGGTTTTGCGGCGGGTCGATCTGCCGGTGCATCGCTGGAACTGGTCCTTCCGCGATCCGAACCGGCATTTCATCCGCATGCCGCATTACAGCGGCCGCTCCGGCGGGGCGTTTTCGGTAACGCGGTACTATTTCTCGATGCACCGCAAGACCCTGCGCAATCAGCTACAATGCTGTCAGTCCAAACGCCGTAGAGCGCGCGCGGGCAAGGCTTAACCCTTCAGTAGATCCAGCGCGGCGGCCTTGGCGGCTTCGGTGACTTCGGCGCCTGCGATCATGCGGGCGATTTCGTCGGTGCGCTCGGCTGCGGCGAGCGCGCGGACCTCGGAGGTCGTCATATCGTTGTTGACCGATTTCGCGACGCGGAAATGGGTCGCGCCGCGGGCGGCTACCTGCGGGGAATGGGTGACGACGAGGACCTGCGCGCCCTCGGCCAGCTTGGCCAGACGGCGCCCCACGGCATCGGCGGTGGCCCCGCCCACACCCCGGTCGATCTCATCGAAGATCAGGGTCAGCGTATCGGCGCCGCGCGCGAGCACGACTTTCAGCGCGAGCAGGAAGCGTGACAGCTCGCCGCCCGACGCGATCTTGTTGAGCGGCCCTGCCGGCGCGCCGGGGTTGGTGGCGACGGTGAAGCGCACGGTATCGGTGCCCTCGGCGCCGGGCTCGCCCTCGGAGATCCGCGTCTCGAACACGGCGCGGTCCATCTTCAGCGGCGCCAACTCGCCAGCCATCGCGGCATCGAGCTGCCCCGCGGCCTCTGCGCGCGCCTTCGATAGCGCCGCGGCGGCCTTGTCATAGGTCGCGCCTGCTTTCGCGAGATCGGCTTCGAGCGCGCCAATCCCTTCCTCGCCCGCATCCAGAGCGGCCAGCTTCTCGCGAAGGCCTTCGGCGAAATCGGCCAGGTCATCGGCGAGTACGCCATGCTTGCGCGCAAGGCCACGGATCGCGAACAGCCGTTCCTCGCAGGCCTCCAAGGCATGGGGATCGAAATCGAGCGCATCCAGCGCGGTTTCCACCCCCTGTGCGGCCTCACCCAATTCGAGGAAGGCGCGCTCCAAGGCCTCCAGCGGCGCATCGAGACGTCCCTCGGCCCGGTCCGCAGCGCCCTGCAGCCAGCGATCGGCGTCGCGCATCATCCCCTCCGCCCCTTCCGGGCCGAGGGCGGCAAAGGCGCGCGACACATCCTCGCGGATTTTCGCGGCGCCCTGCATCAGGCGGCGCTGGCTGTCGAGCTCGGCTTCCTCGCCGGGTTTCGGATCGAGCGTGTCGAATTCCTTCACCGCATAGCGCAGGAATTCTTCTTCCTCCTTCACCGCCGCGAGCGAGCTGCGTGCCGCCTCCAGTTTGCGCGCCGCGGCCGCCCGCGCTTTCCACGCCGCGCGGGTGGCCTCCAGCAGATCGGAATGGCCCGCGAAGGCATCGAGCAGCGCCCGGTGCCCGCGTTCGTTGAGCAGACCGCCATCGTCGGATTGGCCGTGCAGTTCCACCAGCGAGGCGGAGACCTGCCGCAGAACGTCGCCCGACGCCCGGCGGTCGTTGATCCACGCGGTCTTGCGGCCGTCGCGCGCATTCACCCGGCGCAGGATCAATTCGTCTGAGACAGGAATGCCAGCTTCGGCCAGCACCTCGCGCGCGGGGTGATCGGAGGGCAGCTCGAACACGGCCGTCACTTCGCCCTGATCGGCGCCCTGACGCACGAGTTCGGCCCGTCCGCGCCAGCCCAGAACGAAGCCCAGACAGTCGAGCAGAATCGACTTACCCGCCCCGGTCTCGCCGGTCAGCACATTGAGGCCGGGGCCGAAGTCCAGCTCCAGCCTCTCGATAATCAGAATGTCGCGGATATCCAGCGAATGCAGCATGTCAGACCATTAGGGCCCCGATCAGAGCCACTTACCCTGAACCACCTGCCGATACACGCTGGACAGCCAACCGTCGCCCTTCGCCTCGGGCTTCAACCCACGCTTTTGCAGCAGGTTGTAAGCGTCCTGATAGAAGGGCGAGGACTGGAAGTTGTGGCCGAGGATCGCGCCTGCGGTCTGCGCCTGATCGGTGATGCCGAGTGCCAGATAGGCCTCCACCAGACGTTCCAGCGCCTCGGGCGTGTGGCTCGTCGTTTGGAATTGCTCCACCACCACGCGGAAGCGGTTGATCGCCGCGGTGTAGTTACCGCGCTTGAGGTAGTAGCGCCCGATCTCCATCTCCTTGCCCGCGAGGTGGTCGAAGGCGAGGTCGAATTTCAGGATCGCCGACTGGGCGTATTCCGAATCCGGGTATTTCTCGATCACGTCGCGCAGCGCCTGCAGCGCCTGGAAGGTCAGGCCCTGATCGCGGCCGACCTCGTCGATCTGATCGTAATAGCTGAGCGCCAGAAGATATTGCGCATAGGCCGCATCTTCGTCGCCCGGATAGGTGTCGAGGAATCGCTGCGCCGAAGCGCGGGCCTCTTCGTAATTCTTCGCCTTATGCTGGGCATAGGCTTCCATGATCAACGCGCGCTTGGCCCATTGCGAATAGGGGTAAAGCCGCTCGACCTCGGAGAAATACTTCAGCGCGGTATTGGGACGGCGCGGATTGCCGACCTCAAGCTCGTACTCGCCGCGCTCGTAGATTTGCTTGGCCGTGAAGTTTTCGAGGTTCGGTGTTTTGTTCGGGTCAGTACCGCAGGCGGAAAGCGCCATTACAAGACCAAGAGCCCCGAGTTTCGCTGCCGCCAGTTTGCCGCGCGCCATGCCCTGCCCCATCCCTCTTTCGTTGCCGGAGAAAGGCCCCGGACCCGTCAATCACTACCCCGTTTCGGAGGCCGTTCGGCATGTCCTAGCATAGAAAAATCCGGGGCGCAAAATGCCTTTGCGGGTTTTGACGCCCCTTTTCCCGATGCCCGCGAACCCGTGACCGGGCCGCGATGCGTTCAGGCCGATGCCAGTGCCTCTGCCGAGCATACACCCGCGCCGGGCAGGCTGTAAGCCTGTGCGGGCGAGCAGGTTTCCCAGCACCACGCATCGGGGCGCTCGAACAGCGCCCGCAGAAGCTGGTTGGTCATCGCATGACCCGCGCGGTTGCCGCGATAGCGTCCGAGGATCGGCGCGCCCGCAAGCGCGAGATCGCCAAGCGCATCGAGCATCTTGTGGCGCACGGGCTCATCCGCATGACGCAGGCCGCCGGGGCTGAGCACCTTGTCGCCATCGACGACCACGGCATTCTCGAACGTGCCGCCGAGGCTGAGCCCCTTCTCGCGCATCGCATCGACATCGGCGAGGCGGCAGAAGGTGCGGCTGTCCATCAGCTCGCGCACGAAAGCGCCATTGGCCATCTTGAGGCGCTTGCTCTGACGACCGATCGCGGCATCGGTGAAGTCGATTGCGAAATCGATCTCGAGGCCCGCGGCAGGTTCGATGCGCGCTACGGCCTGACCGTTACGCACTTCGACCGGTTTGAGGATGCGGATCGCACGCAGTTCAGCGGCAAGCTCACGCAAACCAGCCGCGCGGAACGCCACGACGAACGGGGCCGAAGACCCGTCGAGGATCGGCACTTCCGGCCCGTCGAGCGAGATCAGCGCGTTGTGGATGCCCGAGCCCACGAGAGCCGCCATCAGGTGCTCGATCGTGGAGACCTGAACGCCGTCCTCGTTTTCGATCAGCGTGCAGAGCGTCGCGCTCGGCACGTTGCTCCACAAAGCGGGCACGCGCGGGTTCACGCCCGACACATCGGTGCGACGGAACACGATCCCATGGCCCGCAGGCGCCGGATGCACATGCATCTCGACCGGGGCGCCCGAATGGAGCCCAACGCCGGAAAAGGCCACGGATTTGGCAAGCGTCGTCTGCACGATAACCTCACAACTTTTTTCTCTGGCGATCCACGAACACACGGGTCCGAGAGCCGCAGCATCAGTTAGTCAGAGACGGCGGGGTTAACAATTCACTCTTTGTAACGGCCTGAAACATTGCGTCCGCGATCAGGCGGAACGCCGCGCAAACGCACATAAATCCCTGATTTAGAATAGAAAAAGGCCCGCTCTCGCAGGCCTTTTTCGACGTTTCGTGAAGACTTTGTGAGCGATTAATTCGCCTGACGGCGCAGGAATGCCGGGATCTCGATACGATCCTGATCCTCGGATTGCTCGTCGTCATAGCTTTCGGCGCGCGGCTGAGCGGTCTGCGGACGCTGCTGCGGCGCGGGCTGCTGCGGAGCGGGCTGCTGGGGCGCGTGGCCCTGCTCGGCATGGCCGTGGCCGGTCATGCGATTGATCAGCGAGTTGATGCCAAAGCGCGGACGCTCTGCCTGCGGCTGCGGTTGCGGCTGCTGCGGTGCGGCCGGGCGAGTCGCCGCCATCGGACGCTGCGCGGGCGCGCTCGACGGAGCCTTGTTCACCGCCGCCTCGAGACGACGCAGGGCTTCCGGCGACGGGGTGCCGGGCTGCCGCGGACGCGGTGCGACATAGTCATGCGCGCCGTCTTCGACATGCAGATCCTGCGCGGGCGCGGGCTGCGGACGATAGGCCGGCGGCGGCAGGTCGTCAGCGGCTTCCTGAGCGCGCGGCTGCTCCATCGTGGCGCGGGCTGCGGGCGCGTCGAACAGGGTCCGCTCTTGTGCGGCCTGCTGCGGTTGCGGCGCGGGCTGCGGGGCTGCCTGAGCGGCCGGTGCCTGTTGCGGCGCGGGCTGCGGGGCCGGAGCGGGCTGCGGCGCCGGAGCGGGTGCATGCTCGATGGTGGCCTCGGCTGCGGTTTCCGCGGGCTTCAGCGGCTCGGCGAGCGTGCGGCGCGGCACCGGAACTTCTGCCGGGGTGGCCAGCGCGTCTATACCGGTCGCGACCACGGAGACGCGCATCGCGCCTTCCATTTCGGGGTCCAGCGTCGAGCCGACGATGATGTTGGCATCCGCATCGACCTCTTCGCGAATGCGGTTGGCCGCTTCGTCGAGTTCGAACAGCGTCAGGTCGTAGCCGCCGGTGATGTTGATCAGCACGCCCTTGGCGCCTGCCAGCGAGATCTCGTCGAGGAGCGGGTTCGCGATGGCCTTCTCGGCGGCCTGAACCGCGCGATCTTCGCCCGTCGCCTCGCCGGTGCCCATCATCGCCTTGCCCATCTCGTCCATCACCGCGCGCACGTCGGCGAAGTCGAGGTTGATCAGGCCCGGACGGACCATCAGGTCGGTCACACCCTTCACGCCCTGATACAGAACGTCGTCCGCCATCGAGAAGGCTTCGGTGAAGGTGGTCTTCTCATTGGCCAGACGGAACAGGTTCTGGTTCGGAATGATGATCAGCGTGTCGACGACCTTCTGGAGCTCTTCGAGGCCCTGCTCGGCCTGACGCATCCGCTTGGAGCCTTCGAACTGGAACGGCTTGGTCACGACGCCGACGGTCAGCACGCCCAACTCACGCGCGGCTTGCGCGATGATCGGAGCCGCCCCGGTGCCGGTGCCGCCGCCCATGCCGGCGGTGATGAAGCACATATGCGCGCCGGCGAGATGGTCGACGATCGCCTCGATGCTCTCTTCGGCGGCCGCGGCACCCACGGTGGGACGCGCGCCGGCGCCCAGACCCTCGGTGACCTTGGTGCCCATCTGGACCCGGGCCTGCGACTTGGACTGCTGCAGCGCTTGAGCGTCGGTATTCGCAACCACGAATTCCACGCCCTCGAGCTGCTGCTCGATCATGTTGTTGACCGCGTTCCCGCCCGCGCCCCCGACGCCGAATACGGTGATCCGGGGCTTCAGGTCCTCGTGCTCTGACATCATCAAATTCAACGCCATGTGGTATGTCCGCCTGTTGTTGCTGCCCGACCCTGTCCCAGGCCGATTTCAATGGAAATTAGACCGATTTTAGCGATGAATCGCCGCAGCGTCACGCAAAAAACCGCTTCGGACCACAAAATCTGGAGCTCCAGATTCCGTTACCAGCGGTATTTCGCGCAAGCGTCAGGATATTGTGTGGATGATGCAGTCAGACCGCCGCCGCTACGCGAACTTGAAGTTCGCGCGACAGGCGTCTGAGATCAGTCGATTTTCACTTTTGCAACATTTCACCAATTATCGCGGAACCAGCGGATGGCCCGACGCAGCGAGCGCCCGCCCAGCGTTTCGGGGGGCATCTCGAAATCCCACCACTCGTCTTGCGGATGCGCCGCGAAAAGCGACAGACCCACCACGGAAGAGAAGCCCGACCCGGTCGCGGCCTGCGGCAGACCCTGCACCCGCATCGGCCGTCCGAGCCGCACATTCTGGCCGAGGATTCGCGCAGCCAGCCCGTCGAGACCGGGGATCTGGCTCGCCCCGCCCGTCAGCACGATCTGCTTCGAGGGCAGATGCTCGAAGCCCGCGGCATCGAGGATCGCGCGCACGTCTTCGAGGATCTCTTCGACCCGCGGGCGCATTATTCCGATCAGTTCGGCGCGGCTAACCTGGCGGCGGTCCTTCTCCCAGTCGCCGGAGTCGCCGCCCAGCTCGATCATCTCGCGATCGTCCATGCCGGTGGCGACGACGCCGCCGTGGAAGGTCTTGATCCGCTCGGCCACCGACATCGGCACCCGCAGCCCCGCCGCGATGTCGCGGGTGACATGCTCGCCGCCCAGCCGCACCGCGTCGGCATAGATCATGTGTTTCTTCATGAAGATCGACACGCCGGTCGCGCCGCCGCCCATGTCGATGCAGGCCGCGCCCAGTTCCTGCTCGTCTTCGACGAGGCTGGAGACGCCCGACACATAGGCAGAGCTTGCGATACCCGCGAGTTCGAGATCGCAGCGCCGGATGCAATAGATAAGGTTCTGGATCGCGGTGTCGGAGACGGTCAGCAGATGCATGTCGACCGCGAGGCGCTGCCCCGCATGGCCCCGCGGATCGGCCAGACCCGAGCGGTGATCGAGCGCGAAGTTCACCGGCTGCGCATGCAGCACCTCGCGCCCTGCCCCGAGCGGCGGGATATCGCACGACGCCAGCACGCGGCTCACATCGACCTCGGTGACCTGATCGCCCTGCACTTCGATCTCGCCCGCCAGCCCGTAGGAGCGCGGCTCGGCACCGGCGAAGCAGGCGATGACGTGATCGACGCGGGTATTGGCCATCTTCTGCGCGGCCTGCACGGCGGTCCGGATCGCGCGTTCGGTCTCTGCCATCGCGTCGATTTCGCCGAAGCGCACGCCGCGCGAACGGGTCGTCGCGGCCCCGATCACCCGCACCGAGGCGTGCCCGGCCAGCGAGTCCTCGTCCTCGGACCCGTTGGGATTGTCGAATTTCAGAACGAGGCAGGCGATCTTGGAACTGCCGATATCGAGAAGCGCGATCACGCCCCGTTGCATCGCTGCCTTACGCATGTTGCGCATTGCGCGCTGGAACTCGTAGAGATCGGTCATTGCGTGGCCCTCGCTTTGAGAATGTCAGACTGCACCCGGCGGAATTCGGCGAGCGCGTTATCGCTGAGCCGGATCGTCGGACGGTCCTTGTTTCGAAAATCAATCACGGTGAAATCGCGGGCGAGCAGATCCTCGGCGGTGTTGAGCGCGAGGATGCGGTCGAGTGCGGCGACGGGATCTGTCTCGGGCAGCATGATGCGCTGGTTATGATCGAGCACCATGTCCCAGCGGCGCTCGCCCAGCCGTTCCAGCCCGCGCAGACGCGGCAGAAGCGGACCGGCATCGGCAATGATTTCCAGCGCCTCGGGCACCGCCTTATCCGCGCCCATGCCGGAAATCACCGGCAGGTCGGGGCGCGCTTCGCGGGAAATCAGCGTGGCGACCCGGTGGCCCGACGCATCGAGCATCTCGAGACCCGCAGGTTGGCGCCAGAGGATTGCGGGCACGCGCTCGGTCACGTCGGCCTCGAGCACACCGCCCGGGCGGATCACCAGCCGTGCATCGGCCACCGCATCGAGGCGACGGATCGTGTCGCGATAGGCGTCGAGGTCGATATCGAAGCTGGACGCGGGCAGCCCCACCGGCAGCATCGCGCGCACGGCATGGGCGACCTCGGGGCTGGCGCCTTCGATCTTGAGCAGCTTGACCATGAATTCGGGGCGGTGCTCGATCGCGTCCTTCACATCCTGCACCTGCGCGACGAGATCGGCGCGGCGGCCCGGATCGCCGAGCCATACTCCGAGGCCCGCGACGATCAGAACAATCGGCACACCGATCCGGGTGAAGGCGCGCACCGCAGGCGTGAGCCACAGACGCTCGAGCTTGAAAGCCAGCCGCGAGGGCGCGGGATCGCGACGGGCGGGACGCTTGGAGCGCTGATAGACGCGCGGCCCCCTACCGCCCGAGGGGCCTTGGCGATGCCCGGGGGCCTCGCGCGGCGGGGTCCCGTTCAGCGGCCGCATGAGGCGTCCTCCACCAACCACGCGCAGAGCTCGGGGAAGTCGATGCCGCAATGGGCGGCCTGTTCGGGCGAAAGCGAAGTGGGCGTCATGCCCGGCTGGGTGTTGGTCTCCAGCAGCACCAGACCGGCGAGCCCCCTGCCCTCGTCCCAGCGGAAATCGGTGCGCGAGAGCCCCCGGCAGCCCAGCACCTGATGCGCGCGGACCGCGTAATCGAGGCAGGCTTCGGTGATCTCGACGGGGATTTCGGCGGGCAGAACGTGACGCGAGCCGCCGGGGCGGTATTTCGCGTCATAGTCGTACCAGCCCTCGGTGATGATCTCGGTCACACAGAGCGCGCGATCGCCCATCACGGAAACGGTCAGTTCGCGGCCCGGGGCGTAGGTCTCGACCATCACCTCTTCGGGCATCTCGGCCGACAGTTGCGGCGGCGAGTTCGCCCCGTCCATCACCAGATAGACACCGACCGAAGAGCCCTCGTTATTTGGCTTCACGACATACGGCGCGGGCAGCACATGGCGCGCCATCACGTCGTCCTTGGTCGCGATCACGGATTGCACGATGGGCAGGTTCGCGGCGGCATAGGCCTGCTTGGCGCGCGCCTTGTCCATCGCCAGCGCCGAGGCCAGTACACCGGAATGCGTATAAGGAATGCGGAGCCATTCGAGCATGCCCTGAACGCAGCCATCCTCGCCCCAGCGACCATGCAAAGCATTGAAAACGCAACCGGGCACGGCATCGCTCAGCCGTTGCGGAAGATCCTCTCCCGCGTCGATCTCGATCACTTCGAAACCCGCCGTGCGCAACGCCTTGGCGCATTCGCGCCCCGAGGACAGAGACACCTCCCGCTCAGCAGAAGGGCCGCCCAGAAGAACCGCCACACGGTGGGATGCCCTGCTCGACATACCCGCTACTTTCGCCTCATGCGGGGGTTGGCCCCCGTCCGGTAATTGCGTTGCAGGGTGGAGGTCTTACGCCTCGAATTCTCCTACACGCATGATTTCCCACTCTAGCGAAATTCCGCTCGATTGCACAACCTTTTTGCGCACCTCTTCCCCGAGATTTTCGAGATCGGCCGCGGTCGCCCCGCCAGTGTTGATCATAAAGTTGCTGTGTTTTTCCGACATTTGCGCGCCGCCGATGCGCGCGCCGCGCATTCCGGCATCGTCGATGACCTTCCACGCCTTCAACTCATGCGTGTCATCGGCCCGCCCCGTCGAAGAGAAACCGGCAGGGTTGCGGAAGGTCGATCCGGCGGTGCGCTCCTTGGTGGGCTGGGTCGCGTCGCGCTTGGCGAGCTGATCGGCCATCTGCGCCTCGAGCGCCTCCGGCTCGCCCGCCTCCGCGCGGAAAGTCGCGCCGATCAGCACCCAGCCTTCGGGCAGGTCGCTCTGACGGTAGGCGAAGTTCAGATCCCCGGGCGTGAGCGTGACCCGCTCCCCTGCCCGCGTGATCGCGCGCGCTTCGATCAGGTGATCGGCGACATAGGTGCCGTAGCAGCCCGCGTTCATCCGCACCGCCCCGCCGATCGCGCCGGGAATGGTGCGCAGGAAGGTCAGATCGAGCCCCGCCTGCGCCGCCTTGCGCGCGACATGGGCGTCGAGCGCCGCGGCGCCTGCGGTGACCGTGTCGCCCTCGCAGGCGATGCCGTTGAAGCCCCGCCCCATCCGGATCACCACCGCCCGCAGACCACCGTCGCGCACGATCAGGTTCGAGCCTACGCCCATCGGGAAGACCGCGATCTCCTCGGGCAGCCCTTTGAGGAACTCTGCAAGGTCCTCCTCGTCGGCAGGCTGGAACAGCCAGTCCGCCGGGCCGCCCACGCGCAGCCAGGTCAGCGAGTCGAGCGGACGGTTCGGCGTCAGCGCGCCGCGCGGGGTATAGGTCGAAGGGCAATCTGTCATGGCCGATGACGTAGCCTCGCGCGCGCGGCGAGGCAAGCGCTGCCTATCTCATTCGGCGGTGTCGCGCGTGCCGCGCAGCGCACGGACAAGGAAAATGACCGGCCAGCGCAGCACAGACATGCCACCCGCCAGAACCAGCAGCCCCCAGATCGGGCCGTTCTGAAACGTCACCCAGCCCACCAGCGGCACGCCCACCGCGATCAACCCCCAGGCGCCCGGCCAATGGAACCGCCTCGGCCCCATCGCGATCAGCGTGGCGACGAGCGCCCAGACACAGGCGAGAACGAGCGAGACGGTCATGAGAAACCTCCCAGGGCTGCGATCAGGGCCGCTCCGGCGACCAATGCGCCCACCACCGGCACCGCCATCGGCACCTTGAACGGCGCATAGTCGGACCGGCTTTTCAGCGCGGCGAGAGACAAGTTAACGAGAAGGAAGACGCCCAGAAGCACCTTCGACGTGATGCCGGCCAATTGCTCGACCGGAGCGGCGAGCGCAAGTGCAATCATCGCCATACCGCAAAGAAGAGTCGCGAGGACCGGCGTGCCGAAGCGCGGATGCGCCTGATGGAAGACCGACAGCGCAGGGCTGCGGCGGCCGAGACCGAACAGCACGCGCGCCGCCATCACCACCTGCGCCAAGACCCCGTTCAACGCCGCCGCCACCGCGATCGCGGCGAGGATGCCCGGCCCGTGCCCCGCCGATTGCCAGACCAGCGCCAGCGGCTGCTCGGAGCGGGCAAGGTCGGCCAGCGGCACCGCGCGCACGGCAGCGTAGCTTACGGTCAGATAGAGAACGGCGGTGATCGCAAGCGCGGCGAGGATCGCGCGCGGCATGTCGCGGATCGGGTCGCGCATCTCCTCGGACATGTTCACCATGTCCTCGAAGCCGATGAAGGCGAAGAAAGCGAGCGACGCGGCGGCCGCGATCCCGGCCCAATGCGGCGCGGGCAGCGGCGTGAGATCGGTGCTCGGATCGGCGGAGACCCCCGCCCAGATCACCAGCGCGAGCCCGACCACCTCGACCAGCGTCAGCGCCACGGCGAGCCCCACGGATTCCAGCACGCCGAGGCACGCCACGCCGATCAGCACCAGCCCGAAGGCGATCATCACGCCCTCGACCGGCAGCGGCACCAGCAGCGTCAAATAGCCCGCCCCACCACGCAGCACCGCCGCAGCCGACACCGTCCCCGCAACCACGATGCCAAGCCCCACGATCAGAGCCAGCGCGTGGCTGCGCAGCCCTTCCTCGACAAAGGCGGCCTCTCCAGCGGCTTCGGGGATGCGCGAGGACAGTTCGGCATAGGAGAGCGCCGACGGCGCCGCGATCAGCCCCGCCAGCACGAAAGCCAGCGGCGCCCAGATCCCGGCCTGCGCGGCGACCGCGCCGACCAGCACATAGATGCCCGCACCGACCATGACGCCGACCCCGTAGCCGGTCATCAGCCACGGACCCAATCGGCGTTTCAGATGCGTCTCGTCACGCATGACGCGGCCCTTCTTGCCCACATAAGACGACGTGGCAGCGCCGCAAACTTTCTTGATGTCGTGCCGGGTCACCCCGGCGCCTGCTCAGCCCCCCAGCTTCGCAGGCAGGTTGTTCGCCCAGGTCGAGATCGTCCCCGCCCCGAGGCAGACGACGATATCGCCGGGACGCGCCTGTTCACGCACCAGCCGAGCCAGATCATCCTCCGACAAAATGGCACGAGCATGACGGTGACCATGCGCGATCAGCCCGGCGACCAGATCGTCGCGCGTCGCCCCTTCGATCGGCTCCTCGCCCGCCGAGAAGACCTCGGCGATGGCGACCACATCGGCCTCGTTGAAACAGGTGCAGAAATCGTCGAACAGCGAATGCAGACGCGAATAGCGGTGCGGCTGGTGGACCGCGATCACCCGCGCACCGGGCTTCACCGCCTGACGCGCGGCTTTCAGCACGGCGGCGATCTCGACCGGGTGGTGGCCGTAATCGTCGATGAGCGTGACCCCGCCCAGCACGTCGCCGACCTTGGTGAAGCGCCGGTTGACGCCGCCGAAGCTCGCCAAAGCCTCCTTGATCTCGCCCATCTTCATCCCGAGGTGACGCGCCACCGCGACGGCGGCCAGCGCGTTCGAGACGTTATGATCGCCCGGCATCGGCAGGGTGCAGCCCTCGATCACCGGTTTGCCCTCTTCGCCCTGCAGCGCGATGTCGAAATGCGCGACGCCAGCATCGTAGTGCAGGTTGATCGCACGAATATCGGCCTGCGCGTTGAAGCCGAAGGTCACGACGCGGCGGTCATTGAGTTTGCCGACCAGCGTCTGCACTTCCGGGTGATCGGTGCAGCAGACAGCCAACCCGTAGAACGGGATATTCGAGACGAAATCGTAAAACCCTTTGCGCAGCGCATCGAAAGAGCCCCAATGCTCCATATGCTCGGGGTCGATATTGGTGACGATGGCGATGGTCGCGGGCAGACGGTTGAACGAGCCGTCGCTCTCGTCGGCCTCGACCACCATCCACTCGCCCGCGCCTGCGCGCGCGTTCGAGCCATAGGCGTGGATGATCCCGCCATTGATCACGGTCGGATCGAAATTGCCCTTGTCCAGAAGCGTCGCGACCATCGTCGTGGTCGTCGTCTTGCCGTGGGTGCCGCCGATCGCGATGTTCGATTTCAGGCGCATCAACTCGGCCAGCATCTCGGCGCGGCGCACGACCGGAAGACCGCGGCGGCGCGCCTCTTCCAGCTCGGGATTGCCCGGCTTGATCGCGGTGGAGATCACCACGACGCCCGCCTCACCGATATTCTCGGCGCGCTGGCCCTCGAAGATGGTCGCGCCCAGCTTCGCCAGACGGTCGGTGATCTTGGAGGATTTCGCATCCGAGCCCTGAACCGTGAAGCCTTGCGTCATCAGCACTTCGGCGATGCCAGACATGCCGATCCCGCCGATACCGACGAAATGGATGGGGCCGAGTTCTCCGGGCAGTTTGGTCGCGTTCATTTGGTCTTTCCTGCTAGGTCTTCGACGAGGGCGACGAGCCGCTCGGTGGCGTCCGGCACCCCGTAGGAGAGGGCGGCGCGCGACATCTGCAGCGCACCCTCGGGGTTGTCCAGCACCAGTGAAATTTGCTCCGCGAGGCTCTCGGTCGAAAGCTGGCTCTCGGGGATGGTGATCGCGCCGCCGGTCTTGGCCAGACCGCGCGCATTGGCCGCCTGGTGATCGCCCGCGGCGGCGGCATAGGGGATCAGGATCGCGGGACGGCCGATGACGGAGATATCCGCGACCGAGGACGCACCGGCGCGCGAAATCACCAGCTGGCATTCGCTGAGACGGCGCGGCACGTCGTTGAAGAAGGGTTCGACCTCGGCGCTGATGCCCGCCGCGTCATAGGCGGCCACGACCCGGTCGAGATCTTCGGGGCGCGCCTGATGGGAGACGCGCAGGTTGGCGCGGGCGGCTTGCGGAAGGCTCGCCATCGCCGCCGGCACCGTGTCCGAGAGGATGCGCGCGCCCTGAGAGCCGCCGATCACGAGGACCGACATCGGGTAATCGCCCGGCGGGATATAGGCCGCGCCCGCCCGCTCCAGCACGGCAGCCCGCACTGGGTTGCCCGTATGCTCGCCCTGCACCCCCTCGGGCAGATCGGTCGGCCAGGTGCCGCAGGCGAAGCGGTTCACCTTCTTGGCGAAGACGCGGTTGACCTTGCCCATGATGCCGTTCTGTTCGTGAATGGCACGGGGGATGCCCAGCACCACCGCCGAGGACAGCGCCGGGATCGTCGGATAGCCGCCGAAGCCCACCACCACCGTCGGCTTGTCCGACAGGTTCTTGCGGATCGCGGAGGCCACGCCGCCCGCGATCTTGAACGGCACGCCAAGTTTCCCGAGCGCGCCGCCGCGTGCGAATGTCGCCGAGGCGATCTGCTCCACCGTCACCGTATGGGGAAAGCCGCCCGCGTAGCGCGCCCCGCGCGCATCCGTGGACAGCTTGACGCGCCAGCCCCGGCGCACCATCGCCTCGGCCAGCGCCTGTGCGGGGAACATATGCCCGCCGGTGCCGCCAGCGGCGATCAGCAGTAGCGGGGTCGTGTCCTTGGCCATGTCCCCCTCCTGAGGGTTTTAGCGACCGCGACGGGCGAGAATATCCGAAATCTGTCCCTGCGGCCGGGTCCGAGTCAGCGCGAGCAACATACCCACCGCAATCCCCGAAGCAATGACCGAAGAGCCCCCGTAGCTGACGAACGGCAAAGTCATGCCTTTCGCGGGCAGAAGGCGCACCGCGACGCCCATATTGATGATCGCCTGAACGCCGAAGGCGCAGGCCAGACCCGCGCCTGCGAGTCGGGTGAAGGGATCGCGCTCGCGCATCAGGCGCAGCAGCGACCGGATCACGACCGTCGCATAAAGCGCGATGATGACCAGAACGAGGATCAGGCCGTATTCTTCGGCCGCGACGGCGATGATGAAGTCGGTATGCGCATCGGGCAGCGACCATTTCACCGAGCCCTGCCCCACGCCGACGCCGAAGAACCCGCCCTCTTGAATGGCGTTCGTCGCGTAGCCGATCTGGGTGCGCGGATCGACATCCGTCGACAGGAAGCCGTTGATCCGGCGCGCGAAGTGTTCCGAAAAGTTATAGGCGAAGAAGCCGCCCGCCACGGTCAGCGCCCCGATCCCCGTGAGCAGCGCAATCGGTGCGCCCGAGATGAAATACATCACCGACCAGGCGAACAGCACCAGCGAGGCCTGCCCGAAATCGGGCTGCAGCGCGAGCGCCACCACGATGATGACCATCAGCAGGAAGGAATAGAGCCGCCCCTTGGGCCCACCGACGTCATGGGCTGCGGCCATGAACCAGCCGGAGATGATGACGAAACCGGGCTTGAGGAATTCGGACGGCTGGATCGAGGCGAAGCCGAAGGAATACCACCGCACCGCGCCCTTGCCGAAATCGGTGCCCAGCACCGGCAGCAGCATCACCGCGACGAAGGCGCCGACGAAGCCGATCACGCCCAGCCTGCGCACCTGTTTCGGGTCGAGCATCGAGATGCCCAGCATCACGCCCAGCGCCACCACCCCGAAGAAGGCCTGTCGCTTGACGTAATAGAAGGGCTCAAGGCCGTTGCGCTCTGCCAGCGGCACCGAGGCTGCGAGCCCCAGCAACATTCCAAGGCCGAACAACGCCAAAACGGCGCCGAGCGCCCATTTGTCGATCGTGCGCCACCATTTCGGTAGGACGGGTTCACCGGCCCGCACGGGGACGGTGCCGAATGCCATTTCTGTCATGGGCTATACTGCCGTTACTGCCTCGAATACGCCCGTTTTCCGGGTCTGATCGGAATCGTAGCCCAAAAGCTTTGAGATGACTAGGAAAATTCCGAAGATGCGCGATCACTCGGCGATGATCGGCAAGGGCGCGCGCAATTCCCCCTGCCCTCAGGCCAGGCCGAGCTCTGCAAGGATTTGGGGGAGTTTCTTTTTGACCTTGAAGAACCCGGCCGTGGCATGGGGCCAGATCACGCGATCCCACTCCCGCGTCAGCTCGCACAGCGCGATGTCGAACCCGCCCAGCGCCGCCTCCGCACTCTCGCGCCAATCGCCGAGCGGTCCGACCGGAATGTAGGGCGTCACGAGTTGCCGCACGCCGAGGCTTCGCGCCCATTCGACCAGCACTGACGGATCACCGGCGTTCAGGCGTTGCACGTCCGGCACCCCGGCGCGCTCAGCAGCATCGGCGAGCGCGTCGCGTTCGAACCGCGGGACATGCGGCGCCACCTTGCGCGGCGAGCGCAGGTGGCTGGCGCTGAGGGTCGCGGCCCCACGCAGATCGAACGCGCTCAGATCGAAATCCTCGATGCGACAATCTTCCTCGGTGATCAGAAGCGCCGTGGGCAATCCCGGCTGCGGGGCGCGCGGCGCGCGCAATGGCGTGACCGGGGGCAGCCCCTCGGGTTCTTCCGCCTCCAGCCCCGCGCTCACCTTCGCCAATTGCGCGGGATCGGGCGCGAACCGCCCTCCGGTATAGCGCGCGATATTTCCGGCCTCGGCGGCGTAGAACTTGCCCCGCGTATGCAGCCCCGCGACCCAGCGCCAGCTGAGCGTATTCGAGGCCGGATCACCGTCGAGCAGATTGCGATAGAAGAAATCCGCCCCGATCCGCCACGGCAAGCGCAGGGTGAAAATCCAGATCGAGGCGAACCACATCCGGGCGTGATTGTGCAGATAGCCGGTCTCGCGCAGCTCACACGCCCACGCGTCGAAACAGGCGATCCCGCTGCGCCCCGCCTCGGCCTCGGCCACGCGCGCGGCCAGATCGGGCGCATCGTCGAGCGCGGCGAGGTCTTGCGCCAACCCGTCCCGATAGCGCGCCCAGACCTCAGGGCGATGCTCCAGCCAGCCCTTGAAATAGCCCCGCCAGAGCACCTCCTGCACGAATTTCTCCGCAGCCTCCGGCCCATGCGCCTGATACGCCCGCGCCACCGCCTCACGCTCGAGCACAAGACGCCGCCGCAGATAGGGCGACAGTTGCGAGACCGCCGAGTGCCGCCCCGCCCCGTGATCGAAATTGCGCCCCTGCGCGTAATCCGCACCCGTCTTCGGGGCGAACCGCGTCAGACGGTCCTCGCCAGCCGCGCGGGTGGCGGCTGGTATTCGCAAAGGCTCGGCGGCGGTCACGGCATCTCCTTCCGGGTCAGGCTACCGATCTACGCCGCGAGGGCCGTATGCGATCACTCCGCGCGCTCGAACCGAACCGTCGGATTGCTCATCAGCGCCTCGAGCGACCCGTCGAACGCGCCCAGCCGCACGAGGCCCGGCGAGTTGGCGAAAGGTTTGTAGAAGATCGCGAGATTGCCCCACGGCGCATAAAGCGTGATGTCGCCCGTCTTCGGCTCGTAGGCGCGCGGCGCGCCGGTGGTGTCGAGCTTGCGCGGCAGATCGGCGATCTTCTCGATGCCGTGGTAGTCGCGCAGGGTCAGCTCCAGCGGCATGAGCGCCGCGAAATCGCGCCCTGCAGGGGTGTCGTCGAGCGTGGCGGTCAGAACCGTCTCGCCCGCGGTCACGGTGATCGGGATCATGCTGTCTCCTTTCGTCTCCTGAGCGCAGGCCATGCTGGCGGCGACGCATAGCGCCGCGACGGGTGTCAGAAACTTCGTGAAGCTCATGGCCGATGCCCTCCTGCTGGTGGAGACAAATCTAAGCGCGATTGCGCGGGAGGATTACCCCCCCGCGCAATACTGCCACAGATGAGCGGCGCTCATCAGTCGCCTTTTCAGGCCTTGGTCATGTCGATCACATAGCGATAGCGCGCCTGCTTGTTCACGACCTTCTCGCAGGCTTCGCCGATCTGATCGGGGGTGATCATCTCGTAGGTGGCCGCGACCCCGTGATGCGCGGCGAAGTCAATCACGCGCTGGGTTTCGGCAATGCCGCCCGTCATCGAGCCCGCGAGGCTCTGACGTCCGAAGCCCATCATCATCCCCTGCGCCCCTTCGATCGGGAACAGCGCGCCGACATTGACCAGCGTCTTGTCGAGCTTGAGCAGGTTCAGGAATTGCTGCATCGGATAGGCCACCGGAACCGTCGAGAGCATCAGATCGAAACTGCCCATCTGGCTCCGCATCGCGGCCTCGTCGGACCAGAGATAGGCCTCGGCGGCGCCGAAAGCCTTGGCGTCGGCGATCTTGTCCTCGGAGGTGGTGAAGACGACGACCTCGGCCCCTTTCGCCGCCGCCAGCTTCACCGCGAGATGGCCCAGACCGCCCATGCCGATCACGCCGTAGCGCTGGCCGGGCTGCAGATCCCAGTGGTTGATCGGCGAGAAAGTGGTAATCCCAGCACAAAGCAGCGGCGCGAACCCGGCCAGATCGACCCCCGGCGGGATGCGCAGCGCGAAGTCTTCCTTCACGACGATCTTCTTGGAATAGCCGCCATAGGTCACCCCGCCCGAGATCTTGTCCTCGGAATTATAGGTGAAGGTCGTGCCGTTGAGGCAGTTCTGCTCGCGGTCGGCCAGGCAATTGGCGCAGGTGCCGCAGCTGTCGACCATCGTGCCGACCCCGGCGATATCCCCCTCGCGGAACTTGGTGACCTCAGCGCCGATGCCGACGACCCGGCCGACCATCTCGTGACCGGGCACGAGCGGGAACTGCGGCATCCCCCAGTCGCCCTTGTAGGTATGGATGTCCGAGTGGCAGATCGAGCTATACATGATCTCGACCACGACATCCTTCGGGCCAGCCGCACGGCGCGGGATCGTATGGGGCGCGAAACTGCCCTCCGTGTCGAAGGCCGCCCAAGCCTGCACCTCGGAGGCTTCGAGCGATGCGCCGGCCTCTTGCGCGGCCGCTTGCGTGGCGACGCTCGCCGCCAAAGGGGCAGCGGCCAGCGCGGCGCCGCTGCGCAGGAAATTGCGGCGGCTCTCGCCATCGCGGGTCAGGGTTTGGAACGTGTCATTGCAGGATTGGCACATCTCGGGCCTCCTTTTTCGGGAACTGACGAAGAGCGCCGGAACAAGGGTGGCGCCTGTCTTCCAACATGCCGCGAAACGCGCCGCAGATAATCACCGCTTTGCGCACAGCATCCATGAATCCTGCTCATGAGGCTTTCCGGCTTTTGCGGCATTAACCCCGCGCCTGCGGTCCTTACCTCAATGAAAGCGAGGCCAGGGAGATCACGGCCTTGCCATTGAAACGCAATCCAAGGGAGACCCCTGATGATCCGCACCTTCACGACGCTCGCCGTCCTTCTCGCCGCCCCCGCCGCCGTCGCGCAGTCGATGGAACTGACCCCGGCGGAGAGCCGTGCGGCCACGATCGGCAGCTCTGATACCTTCACCGGCACCGCGCTCGTCGCCCCCGTCTTCGGCCCTGACATGGGCGATGTGAGCGCGGGCGAAGTGACCTTCCTTCCCGGCGCGCGCTCGGCCTGGCACACCCATCCGGCGGGCCAGAAGCTCGTCGTGACGGCAGGCTCCGGCTGGGTGCAGGAACGCGGCCAGCCCAAGCAGCTGATGCAGGCGGGCGACGTGATCTGGTGCCCGCCCGGCATCGAGCATTGGCATGGCGCGACCGACACGACCCATGTGACGCATTTCGCGATCCAGCAGGTGGTGGATGGCTCCGCCGTAACCTGGGGCGAGAAGGTGAGCGACGCGGATTATCTGGAGTGACGTCGCCTGACCCACGGCTGAATAATCCGTGGACGTCATGAACCACGCGCATATATCGTGAGGGAGACCCGCCCGATGGCGACACCAACATTTAGCGAGGCCTCCCTCATGCTGCGCGAAAATATCAACGATCTGATCGCCTTGGCCGCCGTCGCCGAAGAGCGCAGCTTCACCAAGGCCGCGGCGCGGCTCAACGTGTCGCAATCCGCGCTGAGCCATACGATCAAGGCGCTGGAGCAACGGCTGGGGCTGCGGCTGCTGACGCGCACCACGCGCTCGGTCGCGCCGACGCTCGAGGGCGAGGATCTTCTGGCCACGCTCAACCCCTGTTTCGAGATGATCGAAGCACGGCTGCGCGCCCTCGATGACGCGCAGGACGAGCCCACGGGCACGGTGCGCATCGTCTCGACCGATTACGCGATCGAGACCGTGCTTTGGCCGAAGCTCTCGCCGCTTCTCAAACAATACCCCTCTATCAATGTCGAGCTGGTGATGGATTACGGCTTCACCGATCTGGCCTCGGCGCAATGCGATGCCGGGGTGCGCTATGGCGACAGTGTGAGCGAGGGGATGATCGCCACCCGGATCGGCCCGGACGAGCGGATGCTCTGCGTCGGCGCGCCGTCCTATTTCGAAGCGGCTGGCGTTCCCCAGACCCCGCATGATCTAAGCGAGCATAACTGTATCAACCTGCGGCTGGCGACGCATGGCGCGCTCTATGCCTGGGAATTCGAGGATGCCGAGGGCCACGAGATCCGGGTGAAGGTCTCCGGTCAGGCCTGTTTCAACACGATCGGCCTCGTCCAGCACGCAGCGATAGACGGGCACGGGCTGGCGCTGGTGCCGGACCGACTCGCCGCGCCCCATCTGGAAAGCGGCGCCCTGCAAGCCTGCCTCGAGGAATATTGCCCCTATTTCCCGGGATTTCACCTTTATTACCCCAGCCGCCAACGCCCTTCTTCGGCCTTCGGCGCCGTGCTGGAAGCGCTGCGCGAGCGGAGTTGAACGGCTCCCTATTATCACGCCCGGGTGAATGAACGTGCGCATTCATGCTTGTCACTCATGAGTGCTATAAAAATTCCGCCGATTATCCTGAGGCGCAGCGCGCTCTAGATTGTAGGACATGAACCGAAGCCGTGCTCTTGAAAAATGGGGGGCGCGGCGCACTCCAATGCAAGGAGCCAGACATGATCCTGAACGAAACCCTTACCCTCCCCAATGGCGTCGAGATCCCGAAACTGGGCCTTGGCACCTGGATGATCGACGATGACAAGGTGGCCGATGCGGTGAAGGCCGCCGTCGAGATGGGCTATCGCCACATCGACACCGCGCAGGCCTATGGCAACGAGCGCGGCGTCGGCGAAGGCATCCGCAATTGCGGCGTTCCGCGCGACGAGATTTTCCTGACCACCAAGCTCGACGCGGGCATCAAGAACTATGCCGATGCGAAAGCCGCCATCGACGGCTCGCTCGAGACGCTCGGGCTCGACAAGATCGACCTGATGATCATCCACAGCCCGAAGCTCTGGACCGAGTTCCACGGTGACGATGGCTACTTCGAGGGCAACCTCGAGGCGTGGCGCGCGCTGGAAGAAGCCTATGAGGCGGGCAAGCTGCGCGCGATCGGCGTGTCGAACTTCGAGAAGGCGGATCTCAACAACCTGTTGGACAACGCAAAGGTCAAGCCGATGATCGACCAGATCCTCGCGCACGTGTCGAACACGCCCTTCGAACTGATCGACTACATCCAGAGCCACGGCATGGTCGCCGAGGCCTATTCGCCGATCGGCCACGGCCAGATCCTCGACAATGCCGAGATCAAGTCGATGGCCGAGAAATACGGCGTCAGCGTTCCGCAGCTCTCGATCCGCTACGTGCTGCAACTGGGCATGGTCGCGCTGCCGAAGACCGCCAATCCCGATCATATGCGCTCCAATGCGGCGCTCGATTTCGAGATTTCCGACGCCGATATGGAGGCGCTGAAATCGGTCGAAGAGATCAAGGATTACGGCGAGGCGAGCATGTTCCCCGTCTATGGCGGGCAGCTCTGAGCCAGACCATCGCACCGCCGGGCCTGTCCCGGCGGTGCCTCTCAAGCCTTTCGATGAATCTCGCTCATGAGTGACTTGGCTTGATGCGGCATTAACCTGAGTGCCGCCTACCCCATCTCTGAAGGACAAGATCAACCCGACAGGAGAGATGATATGAAAACCCGTTTTGCAGCTCCTGCTTTCGCCCTGATCGCGTCCTCGGCCTCCGGCGAGGCGCTCGATCGCACCATCCCCGACGCCGTTGGCCGCGCGGCCCCCGCGCTCGAGGCCTATTCCAGCAATGACCTTCTCGGCTCGGTCTGGACCGGCGAACAGCTGTCCATGCGGGACCGTTCGCTCGTAACCTTCGCAGCGCTGATGACCCGCCACGAGACCGGTAACCTCGAGCGTTTCGTCGAACTCGCACTCGACAGCGGCGTGACGCCTGCCGAACTGTCGGAAACCGTCACTCATCTCGCCTTCTACACCGGCTGGGGCAACGCCACCGCCGCGGCCGAGGCGATGGCCCCGGTCTACGAGGCCCGCGGGATCGCCGCCGACAGCCTTCCCGGCGCAGAGGTCGACCTGCTGCCGCTCGATGAAGAGGCCGAGGAATCGCGCGAGAATTTCGTGCGCGGCACCTATGGCGATGTCTCGATGGGCGTGGTCGACAATACGCGCGAGCTTCTGTTCCGCGACCTCTGGCTGCGTCCCGATCTCGCGCCGCGCGACCGCTCGATGGTCACCGTCGCGGCCCTGATCGCAGCGGGCCAGCCCGAGCAGATGACCTTCCACCTCAACCGTGCGATGGATAACGGGCTGACGCAGGAAGAAGCGGGCGCGATGCTCTCGCATCTGGCCTTCTACGCGGGCTGGCCGAAAGTGTTCTCCGCCCTGCCGGTGGCCAAGGACGTCTTCGAGAACCGCGCCGAATAAAGGACCCTGCCATGAAGATCGCCATTCTCGGATCGGGACTGATGGGCGCCAAGCTCGGACGGATCTGGGCGCAATGCGGCCACGAGCTGCGCTTCGCCTATTCGCGCAGTCCGGCCAAGCTGGACCGGCTCGCCGCCGAAACCGGCGGGCGCGCGACCAGCGTCGCCGAAGCGGTCGCGGATGCGGATGCGATCCTGCTCGCCGTGCATTGGAGCCGCATCGAGGATGTGCTGTCTCAGGCCGGTGACATGGCAGGCCAGGTGGTGCTCAACTGCTGCGTCCCGCTCGATGCGAGCAATAGCGATCTCGTGCTCGGCCCCAAGACCTCCGGGGCCGAGCAACTCGCCACGATGCGCCCCGATGCGCGCTGGGTGGCCACATTCAACACCTCTCCCTCCGAGAGCTTCGCCCCGGTCTTCGCCCGCAAGGGACAGGCCGACCCGCCGCAGCTTCTGATCTACGGCGACGACGACGGCGCGAAATCCGTCGCGCGCGGGCTGATCGAAGATATCGGCTTTGCGCCGCTTGAAGCGGGCGGGCTGCGCACCGGGCGTTTCGTCGAACCCTTTGCAATGGTCACCGCCGAGCTAGCCTATGGGCAACCCGGCGGTCCCGCCCTGACCTACCGTTTCGAAAAACTGCGCGGCTAAGCCCGCGCGCCCCTACCCAAGAAAGGAGTTTTCCCATGAAAATCATTCGTTCCGGCACCAACGCCTCGATGCAGGGCCCCGAAGACTGGTTCACCGGCACCGTCCGCGTCGACCCGCTGTTTCAGGCCGAAGAGCCCGGCCGCACCTCGGGCAGCCATGTCACGTTCGAGCCCGGCGCACGCACCGCATGGCACACCCACCCGGCGGGCCAGACCCTGATCGTCACCTTCGGGCGCGGCCGCGTCCAGCGCGAAGGCGGCCCCGTCGAAGAGATCAGCCAAGGCGATGTCGTGTGGTTCCCGGCAGGCGAAAAGCACTGGCACGGCGCCTCGTCCGAGACCGCGATGAGCCATATCGCGGTGCAGGAAAGCATCGACGGCTCGCCGGTCACCTGGCTCGAGAAAGTCGCCGACGAAGACTATAACGGCTGACCTTGAGGGCCGGGCCCGCGCGGCTCGGCCTTCTCTTTCGTTTTCCCAAGATTTTTCAAAGCACGAGGCCCCGCAATGCCCCGGCCGCATATCACTTGCCATATGATCACCACGCTCGACGGACGGTTGAAGACCGAAGGGTGGCCCTATTCCGAAGACGAATTGCTCACGATCTACGATGCCGTCGGCAGCCGTCTGGAGGGGCAAGGCTGGATCATCGGGCGCGCCTCGCTCGAAGGCTGGGTGCCGCATGTCGAACCGATGCTCGATCCTGCGCCGACCCCACGCCCCGATCGACTGGCGGATCTGGCGGGACGCACCCTCGGCGTCGTATTCGACCGCAAGGGGCGGCTCTTGCCGGATACGGACGAACTTGAGGGCGACCATCTGGTGATCGTTCTCTCCGAGCGCGTCGCGCAGGCGCATGTCGAGCGGCTGACAGAGCGTGGCATCTCGGTCGTGTTCGGCGGCCCCGACGGGGAAGACATCGAGGGCGCGCTGAGCCGCATCGCCGAGGGGTTCGGGATCGACCGGCTGCTTCTGGAAGGCGGCGGCACGCTGAACGGCACCTTCCTCGCCAAGGGGCTGATCGACGCGACCAGCACCCTGATCCTGCCGGTGATCGACGGCAATAGCGGCGCGCCTGCGATCTACGAACAAGGCACCGGCCCCGCGCAATCGCTGGAGCTGGTGCAGGCCGAGACGCTGGAGAACGGTGTCGTCTGGCTCCGCCATCGCGTGAGCAAGGACAGCTGAGATGCCCGTCACCCCGAAAGCCCCGCTCGCCATCGTGGCGCTCGCGACCATGCTATCACTCGTCGTCTTCACCCTGCCGCTGACCACGCTCGAGGCGATGACCGCATCGCTCGGGCTTGGCCCCGCGCAGCAGGCGTGGATCATGTCGGGGATGCCGCTGGGAGCCGCCTGCGGGCTTCTAATCGCAGGGGCCTTTGGCGATACGCTGGGGCGCAGGCGGACCTTCGTGGGCGGGCTGTGGCTCACCGCGCTCGCTTCCGTTGCCGCCGCGCTCGCGCCGACCGGTCTGTTCCTGATCGTCGCGCGTGTCGTGCAGGGGCTCGGCAGCGCCGGGATCATGGCCTGCGGCCTCGGGCTTCTGGGCCAGATCTACGAGGGCGAGCCACGCCGCCGCGCCGCCACAATCTGGGCCGCGGGCCTTGGCGCGGGCGTGGCGCTGGGGCCGATCCTCGCCGCGGCGCTGCTGCCGATTGGCGGCTGGCCGGCAGGGCATTGGGCGATCGCACTTGCCGCGACGGGTCTTGCGCTGAGCGCTTCTGCGCGCCTGCCAGAGAGCCCGCGCAGCCCGCATAGGGTCGACCTCACGGGCGGTCTGCTTCTGATGCTCGGCCTCGGCTGCCTGCTCTCGGCGCTGACCGAGTTGCGGCTGGGGGCCTTCGGCGTAGTCGGCTTGCTCGTGTTGGGCGCACTGGCCTTTCTGACCCTTTTCCTGCGCACCGAACGCCGCGATCCAAACCCGATCCTGCGGCTCGACCTCTTCGCCCATGCGCCCTTCACCGGCGCAACCCTCGCGGCGTTTGCGTCGGGCGCGGGTGTGCTTGCGCTGATGTCTCTGGTGCCGACCGTGCTGGTGCGCGGCATGGGCCAGACGCCACTCACGGCCGCTTTCGTCCTGCTCGCATGGTCCGCCCTGACCGTGATCGCCGCGCTCAACGCGCATCGCTTCCCCGCGCGCTGGGCCTCGCGCCAGCGCGTGATCGGCGGGATCGTCGGCTGCGGGCTCGGGCAGGCCCTGATGCTGCTCGCGACACCTGCGGCGAGTTGGGCGATCCTCGTGCCGGGGCTGCTGATCGCCGGGGTTGCGAACGGGGTCCTGAACGCCGCGCTGGGGCATGAGGCCGTGCAATCCGTCCCTCCCGAGCGCGCCGCGATGGGGTCGGCGGCCAACAATACCGCGCGCTATCTCGGCTCCGCCCTCGGGATCGCCTTGATCTCGGTGCTGATTGCCGGCCGCGATGGCGAGCGCTTCTTCGCAGGCTGGCACGAGGCGGTAGTGATGACCGTTCTGTTCAGCGCCTTGGGCGTGCTGTTCATGCTCGGCGCACCGAGGCTTGGGAAACAGCGCGCCGGTTGATGGCGCGAACCCGTCGCAAAACACCAACCTCACCTGACCCGGCTTGACGGGCGGCTCGGAGGGTGTCACCTCTTTGCACGAAGCGACAGGGGCGCTCGGGCAACCGGGCTGAGACGAACCCTTAGAACCTGAACCGGATAATGCCAGCGGAGGGAGGCGCGTGAGACGGTCAGGCGCAGTCCCGCCTTTGCCCCCTCGCACTCCTCTTGCTGCCCGCAGCCAAGGAGAGTGCGATGGAAGACCCCGGACAATATCTCGCGGAGATGCGGCAAAAAGCGCCGCTCGTTCACAACATCACCAACTATGTCGCGATGAACGTGATGGCGAATGTGCTGCTGGCCTCGGGCGCCTCGCCCGCGATGGTCCATGCGCGCGAGGAGGCCGCCGAGTTCGCCGGGCTCGCGCAGGCGCTCAGCATCAATATCGGCACGGTTTCGCCCGCCTGGGCCGAGGCGATGGAGGCGGCGGCCACGGTCGCGCGCGCGCAGGGCATCCCATGGGTGCTCGACCCTGTCGCGGTCGGCGCGACGGATTATCGGCGCGCGCTCGGGGCGCACCTCGTGGACCTGCGTCCAACGGTGATCCGCGGCAACGCGTCGGAGATCCTTGCGCTTGCAGGCGAGGCCGGCGCGGGGAAAGGGGCGGATTCCACCGAGAGCGTCGAGACCGCGGAAAGCGCCGCGCGGGCCTTGGCCCGTGTGAGCGGCGCCGTGGTAGCGGTGACCGGCGCGGTGGATTTCGTGACTGACGGCACGCAGGCCGCGCGGGTTGCGAATGGCCATGCGATGATGCCCCGCGTGACCGCTTTGGGCTGTTCGCTCACCGGTGTCGTCGCCGCCTTTCTGGCAGGCCAGCCCCGGTTCGAGGCGGTCGTCGCGGCGCTGGCCTATTTCGGGCTTGCGGGCGAACGCGCGGGCGCGATCGCCCAAGGTCCGGGCAGCTTTCAGGTCGCCTTCCTCGATGCGCTCCATGCGATTGACGCCGACGCGCTGAGCGCCGGAGCTCGGATCGAACCCGCATGATCCCGCCCATCTGTTTCGTCACCGACCCGGACGCCCCGCAGCCCGTGATCGCGCAGGCTATCGCGGCGGCCGAGGGCGGCGCGGGCTGGGTGCAGCTGCGCGACAAGACGCTCCCCGATGCGGAATTCGCAGCACTGGCCCGGACGTTGATCGAAGCGCTCGCCCCCTACGATGTCCCGCTGATCGTGAATGACCGGGTCGCGGTGGCCATCGAGATCGACGCCGCCGGGCTGCATATCGGCCAAAGCGATGGAGATCCCGCCGCGATCCGTCGCCGGATCGGGCCCGACACGATCCTTGGCCTCTCGATCGAGACCGAAGCACAGATCGGTGCCGTGCCTCCCGGCGTCGATTATCTCGGCGTCGGGCCGATCCATGCGACCGGCTCGAAGCCCGATCACGCCGCCCCGATCGGCCATGCGGGCTTTGCCGCGATCGCCGTACGCACGGACCTCCCCTGTCTCGCGATCGGCGGGATCACCGCCACCGACGCGCCTGCGATCCGCGCGGCGGGCGGTGCCGGTCTTGCCGTGATTTCCACCATCTCGCGCGCCCCTGACATGGCGCGTGCCACCCGAACCCTGCGCAGCGCATGGAGCGACCTATGACCCCGAATATTCTCACCATCGCTGGCTCCGACCCATCGGGCGGGGCGGGCATTCAGGCCGATATCAAGGCCATTTCTGCCAATGGCGGCTATGCGATGAGCGTGATCACCGCGCTGACCGCGCAGAATACGCGCGGCGTGCAGGCGGTCAGCCTGTGCAGCACCGGCCTGATCGCGATTCAGATGGCCTCGCTGCGCGACGACATCCGGATCGACGCGATCAAGATCGGGATGCTCGGCGATGCCGCGATCATCGAGACCGTGGCCGAGGGGCTGGCCGGGCTCGACTGTCCGGTGGTGCTCGACCCGGTGATGGTCGCGAAAGGCGGCGATCGGCTGCTGGCAGCGGCGGCAGTGACTGCGCTTCGCAACCTGCTGCCGCGCGCCGATCTGATCACGCCGAACCTGCCCGAGGCCGCCGATCTCCTGGGCTGCGCCGAGGCGACGACGCTCGAGGAGATGCGCGAACAGGCCCATGCGCTGCGCGCGCTCGGGCCGCGTGCGGTGCTGCTGAAGGGCGGGCATCTGCAGGGCGAACAAAGCCCAGACCTGCTGGTCACCGCGCGCGACGAAGTTTGGCTGAATGCGCCACGCATCGCGACGCGCAACACGCATGGCACCGGCTGCACCCTGTCCTCGGCGCTGGCGACGTGGCTCGGCGCGGGCCTTCCGCTTCCCGACGCCACCTGCCGCGCGAAGGCCTATCTGAGCGCCGCGATTGCCGGGGCCGATCGGCTGTCCGTCGGCTCGGGCCACGGGCCGGTGCACCATTTCCACGCCATACAGGAGGCAGGCCAATGAGCTTCACCCAAGACCTCGCGCAGGCGACCGCGCCGCTGCGCCGCCAGATCCACGACATGCCCTTCAATCGCGAACTTGCAGAGGGCCGCCTCGATCGGGAGATATTCCAAGGCTACATCATTCAGGACGCCCATTACCTCGAAGGCTTCGCCCGTGCGCTCGCACTCGCCGCCGCGAAGGCCCCCGATGCACCGACCGTCGCGCAGCTTTCAGGCTCGGCAGCAGGCGCGATCGCGGTCGAGCGGGAATTGCATGCGCATTACATGGGGCTGTTCGGCGTCTCGGCCGACGATTTCGCAAACATAGAGCCCTCAGCCGCCTGCGATCACTACGTGTCCTTCCTGCTGCGCAGTGCGACGACCGGCGATTTCCCCGAGGCGGTGGCGGCGCTACTCCCCTGCTTCTGGATTTACCGCGACATCGGTCGGGAAATTGCGCAGGTCAGCGGGGACACGAACCCCTATGCGGCCTGGATCGCGACCTATTCGGGCGAGGCTTTCGATCACAGCGTGGAACGGATGCTGGCGCTGACCGACAGGCTGGGCGCGCGTGCCGATGAGGCCACCCGCCAGCGGATGCACCGGGCCTTCGCCCGCAGCTGCTGGCATGAATGGCGGTTCTGGGACAGCGCTTACCACCGCGAAAGCTGGCGGCGGCCTGCGGCTTGAGCCCTGCCCCGGGCGGCCAGCCGTCTCGGCTGGTCGCTCAATGACATCAGGTCGCGCGAGCGCCGCGTCGCCCACCTCGCGCAGCCTGCCCATCGGCCATCTAAAACTCTTGCTACTGACTGACCGGTCAGTTACTTTCTCCCCATGACAGACCCCGACTCGCCCGAGCCCAAGTTTCGCCGTCGCGCAGAGGCGCGGCCTGACGAGGTGCTCGACGCGGCGCTCTCGCTCTTCGATGAAAAGGGTTACGCCCATACGTCGGTGGCGCAGATCGCCAAGACGGCGGGTCTCTCGAAGGGGGCCGTCTATCTCTATTTCCCGTCGAAGCAGGCGATCCTCGAAGGCTTGGTGCGCCGGGCGGTTTCCCCGATCGCCACGCGGGCGCAAGCGCTCGTCGAACCGACCCCCGATGATGCGCGCGCCACGCTGCGTGCGCTGTTCTCTCTGATCGCGACCTCGCTGGGGGATCCGAAAGTGCTGGCGGTCCCGAAGGTCGTGATCCGCGAGGCCGTCGTCGCCCCCGAGATCGCCGCGATGTATCGGCGCGAGGTATTCGACCACGTCCTGCCCGCGGCGACCGAAATCATCCGACAGGGCATCGCCTCGGGCCAACTGCGCCCGGTCGATCCCGAACTGACCCTGCGCTCGATCATCGGCCCGATCGTCGTGCATCTCCTGCTTGCGGAGATCTTCGGCATCGTGCCGGAGGACGGGCTCTCGCTCGATCAGTTGATCGAGAACCACCTCGACATTCTATTCCACGGCGTTTTCCTGTCACCGGAGGGTTCGACCGATGCTTGATACCATTGTTGCGTGGATCAGCGCCCTGCTCACCGCGATCATTCCCGGCTACGGGGACGCCCCGGTGCCGCATTACTCGGGCTATGTGGAGGGCGAATATGTCTATGTCGCCCCCTCGGTCACCGGACGCATCAAGACGCTTGCGGCGATCGAAGGCGACAGTGTGAAGGCCGATCAGTTCCTCTTCGACATGGATTCGACGAAACAGCAGGCGGCGCTGCGGGCTGCCGAGGCCAAGATCGGCACTGCCAACGCCAATCTCAACAACCTCGAAACCGGGTCGCGCGACCCCGAGATCGACGTGATCAAGGCCTCGCTGGAGCAAGCCATCGCCCATCGCAATCTCGCGGAATCCGCGCTCAAACGCACCGAGGATCTGTTCGCCCGAGAAATCGTCGCCCAGGCCAAGGTGGATGTCGACCGCGCAGCGCTCGAAGAGGCCGAGGCGCAGGTGGCGCAACTCAAGGCCCAGCTCGAAGTGGCGGCCCTGCCCGCGCGCAGCGCGCAGGTCCTCGCAGCCCAAAAAACGCTCGAGGCGGCACAGGCCGATGCCGATCTCGCCCGCTCGCAGCTCGACGACATGACGGTCACCGCCCCCGTGGCCGGTCGGATCGAGACGGTCTATTACAAGGCCGGTGAAGTGGCCGCAGCCGGGGCGCCCGTGCTGTCGATCCTGCCGCCGAATGCGCTCAAGGTCCTGTTCTTCCTGCCCGAGGCCGAGCGCGCGGATTTCGCCATTGGCGATCAGCTGGAGATGGAATGCGACGGCTGCGATCCGGGCATCAAGGTGACGATCAGCAAGATGGCCTCCGAGCCGCAATACACGCCCCCGATCATCTATTCGCGCGAAGAACGCTCGCGGCTCGTGTTCCGGGCCGAGGCGCGCATCCCGGCGGGCGCGTCGCTCCTGCCGGGCCAGCCGGTCAGCCTGAGGCGGATGAAATGAGCACGACAGCCGCCGACAGCGTGAGCACCCAGAGCGAGCCCGCGATCGTCGTCAAAGGGCTCACGAAGATCTTCAACGGCAAGAAGGTGGTGAACGCGGTCGATATGTCGGTGCCGAAAGGCGCGATCTACGGCTTCATCGGCCCCAACGGCTCGGGCAAGACCACCACGATCCGGATGATGTGCGCCCTGCTCACCCCCGATGGCGGCGAGGGTCACACCCTTGGCTACGATATCCACAAGGAGGCGCGCGCGATCAAGGAAAACGTCGGCTACATGACGCAGAAGTTCTCGCTCTATGGCGACCTGACGATCCGCGAGAACCTCGACTTCATGGCGCGGATGTATCGGGTGAAGGACCGCAAAAAAGTGGTGGACGAGACCCTGCGGACCCTCGGCCTCGAAGGGCGCGGCAAGCAGCTGGCGGGCACTTTGTCGGGGGGCTGGAAACAGCGTCTGGCACTGGCCGCCTGCATGCAGCACAAGCCCGCGCTCCTGCTTCTCGACGAACCCACCGCCGGAGTCGACCCGAAGGCGCGGCGCGACTTCTGGGACGAGATCCGCCAGCTCAGCAAGCAGGGCGTCACGGTGCTGGTCTCGACGCATTACATGGATGAGGCCGTGCAATGCGATTACATCGCCTATATCGCCTATGGGAAGAAGCTGATCGACGGCCCCGCGACCGAGATCCCGCATCAGGTCGGCCTGACGACATGGCGGGTCTCCGGCCCCGACTTGATCCAGTTGGAGGAAGAGCTGCGCGCCGATCCGCGCGTCGAACAGGTCGCGCGTTTCGGCGCCCAGCTTCATGTTTCCTCGACCGACAGTGCCGGGCTCGACGCGGTCGTCGCTGAAAAGAGCGGAGAGACCGACGCGCGCAAATGGGAGAAGAAAGAGGCCGAGCTTGAAGAGGTCTTCATCTACCTGATGGCGACAGCGGCCGACAATTTCGGTGTCAACGGAGGCCCCTCCGCATGAGCTGGTTCTCTTTGTCGCGTTTCGGAGCGGTGCTCTACAAGGAATTCATCCAGATGCGGCGCGACCGGATGACCTTCGCGATGATGATCGGCATCCCGATCCTGCAGCTGGTCATGTTCGGCTACATCATCAATTCCGACCCGCATCACCTGCCGACCCTGATCGAGATGGCCGATGAAAGCCCGGTGGCGCGTGCGGTGCTGTCGGGAATGGAGACCTCGGATTACTTCAAATTCGAGGGCATCGTGACCAGCGCCGAAGAGGGTGATCGCGCCCTTCGCGACGGCACGGCGAATTTCGTCGTGGTCATTCCGCCCAATTTCGAGCGCGACATCGTGCGGGGCCTGTCGCCGAAGCTGCTCGTCAGCGCCGACGCGTCCGACCCGACGGCCGTGGGCACCGCTGTCGGCGCGCTGTCGGGGATCATCGACACTGCGGTGAAACAGACCTTCCAGGGCCCCCTCGCCCCGGTCGCAGGCCAGCCCCCGCCCTTCTCGGTCGTGGTGCACAAGCAATTCAACCCGGCGAGCAAGACCTCGCTGAACATCGTGCCCGGCCTGATCGCCGTGATCCTCGCGATGACGATGGTGCTGATCACCGCGATCGCGATCGTGCGCGAGACAGAGCGCGGCACGATGGAGACCCTGATCGCGACGCCGGTCCGGCCGCTCGAGGTGATGCTGGGCAAGATCCTGCCCTATGTCGTGATCGGCTACATCCAGACCGTCGTTTTCCTGATCGCCGGGAAGCTTCTGTTCGGGGTGCCGTTCCTCGGATCGGGGCTGGCCTTCTTCATCGGCTTCAACCTCTATATCGTGGTGAACCTCGCCCTCGGCTTCCTGATCTCGACCCTCGTGCGCACCCAGATGCAGGCGATGCAGGCGAGCTTCATGACGATCCTGCCCACCATCCTGCTCTCGGGTTTCATGTTCCCCTACGCAGGCATGCCCGGCTGGGCGCAGGTGATCGGCTCGGCGATCCCCGCCACACATTTCCTGCGCATCGTGCGCAAGGTGATGCTCAAAGGCGCCCATCTGGCCGACATTACCGGCGACCTGCGCGCGATCGCCATCATCGGGGTGGTGATCATGCTGATCTCGATGCTGCGCTATCGACAGACGCTGGATTGAGCCCACTCGGCACGGCTTTCGGATCAGATCGGATCGAGTCACGCTCTCTCTCGGCCCCTCATCCCACGAAAAAGGGGCGCGCCGCTCTGCAGCCGCCCCTTTCGCTTGCAAACCGCGCGCCTCGCGGGGCGCGCAAATTTTTCAGTCGAAGCTCGGGTAGATGCCCTGCACGCAGATGCAATAGACGAGCCCGAGCGTCGGCTGGTCGTTCTCATGCGGTTGGCTGCCGCCAGTGGGCACGATCGCACCAGGCGCAAAGCTGGTCGCATCCTGGATCGGCGCGCCGGCATAACCATTGGCCCCGGTCGAGATCCAGGTATCGCCCGCAGCCGGCGCGGCACTCGCATCCGCGCCTTCGGGAAACACCGAAAGCGAATGCGAATGCGGCGGCAGATCGGCCTCGGTCAGCGTCACCGTTTCGCTACCCACCCGCTGGCCGAGCGCGCGCGGGGTCAGCCCCGGCCCCGCGCCCTGCCCTGCGACGACGCTCGAGGACAAACCACTGCCCCCGTTGAGATTGGGCAGCCCGAAGGTCGTGCGCCCGTCCCCGCCATAGGTCGTCCCGATCAACGAGTAGACCGCCGAGTATTGTGACATCGGCAAGACCTGCCCGTCACAAGGCATCCAACCCTGGGGGATGAAATTGTAGGGAAATGGCATGACCGTGCAAAGAATGGGGTCCATATCCTGTCCTTTCCGAAAAGACCGGGCTCGCTTACGAGCGCGAAGGGAAAATACCGTCATAGGCGATGCAGTAGTTCATCACCGTGGTCGGCATCATGTTCTGGTGCGGGTGGGACGCACCGCTCGACCCGATCGAGGCCGGGTTCAGCGTCGCGGGCGCGCCACCGGGCTGGGCCGCGTAGCGCGTGACACCAGCGCCATCTGCGGTCGCGAACTCGACCTCCGGGCCGGGCACGGCGGTCGCGTTGGCCGCCGGGCTCTGGCTCGACGCCTGGATCGCGTGGGAATGCGACGGCATCTCCGCGACGTTCAGCGTGACCGTCTCCTCCCCGACCTTATCGCCGACCTTGTAGACCGAAAGCCCCGGCGCGTGTCCCATGCCGAGCGGGATGCGCCCGCGCAGATCCGGCACCGCGAAACTCGAGATGCCGTCCCCGCCATATTGGGTTCCGATAAGCGCGAACAGCGCCTGATACTGGGCGATGTGCAACAACTGCCCCTGACAACTGAGCCAGCCGCGCGGCACACGCGTGAAGGCAAACAGCATGATCTGTCCGATAAAGGGTTCCATGAATATATCCTCTCCGTTCCGGCGGATCCGTTGCGCCTTACGAGCGCTGCGGGAAGATGCCCTGGAGGGCGATGACGTAATTGACGCAAAGCGAGGGCTGCATGTTGGGATGGGCAATGCCGCCGCCCGTGCGACCGATATTGGTCTGCGCCAGCGCGACAGGCGCCTCTGCGCTGCCATAGAGATTGCCAGCGGGAATGTTGCCCGAAGCGATCACCATGTCGTCGGGCGCGATCGGCGCGCGTCCCGCGATCGCCAATTGCGAGGCCACGAAAGGGTGGCTGTGGCTGGGCATCGTGGCGTCCGTGAGCGTGACCGCCTCGCTCCCCGGCTTTTGCCCGCGCGTCTGCATCGTGGCACCGCGCGGGCTGCGCCCACGAAGATCCGGAAGGCCGAACGTGGTCCGCCCGTCCCCGCCGAACTCGGTCCCGAGAAGCGAGAAAAGCGCCGAATTTTGCGCGACGCTCATCAACTGCCCATTACACAACGCCCAGCCTTGCGGCGCGAAATCGAAGGCTACGGGCATGATCATGCCCAGAAATGGTTCCATCGAAGTATTTCCTTAAATTCTCCTCTAAGGCGAGGCTATGGGCGAATATGTCCTCCGACAACTTACAACTAAGTGTTGTTATGCCATATTGACAAAACACCCAAACGGGAGCTCGCGCTGCGCGCGCGAGAGCGCTGCGGATGGCGCCAACGCCTCCCCGGGCACTGCGCTCTTCGCGCCACAGCCCTCTCGGCACGTTTCGGCAAGAGCCCGGCAATACGCGCTAAAGATTGACGAAAATTTCGGCGCGACATAGCGTCGCTGTCAGGGAGCAGAGACTCGCGCATTATTTTTTCAATTGCCCCACGGGGATTTTCAGACGATTTGCATTGATGCGTCCGAGCCGCGCTGCAATTTCAGTGGGGACGACAAGATATGTTCAGGGCATTGACGCTGAGCGGTCGCATTGCATGCGCCGTCAATCAGGCATCCAACCGGTTTTCTCGCATAACGCGAATTTCGACGCTTCGGATTTTCATTCTGCGACTTCTGGCGGGTGTGCTTCTGGCGAGCGCCGGGGCGAGCGCCTCTCTGGCCGCCTGCGGCACCGGCACGACGCTGTTATTGGACGGTGGGCAGGGTTCGACAAAGACGCTCGACGTGAGCTTGGAATGTCTCGATGTCCAATATGGCCTCTATGACGCGACGGGGATCAACGCGAACGGAGCGTATCCAATTCAGGGAACAGGCACCTTGAATGGGAATGACGTATCAGACCAGATCTTCACAGATTTGAGTTCCGGCGCTCAAGTGAAGATTCATCCGAACTTGGACAACCACAACAACACTTTATGGACATTCCCGACCTACACAATCACTCTTGTAACACCTCCAACGACCTATGTGGCCAGCGGCTTCAGCGTCCCCCTGTATTATGCGACGGGCATCTCGTCGGGCGGAAACAGCACAACCAATACCACCTACACCGTCACCTTCACCTTCCCGGTCCCCGCGACCGCGCCGGATGCGCCGACGAATGTCTCGGCCACGGCCGGCGATAGCAGCGCGCAGGTCAGCTTCTCCGCCCCGGCCTCGAATGGCGGCGACCCTATCACCACCTATACCGCGACCGCCACGCCGGGCGGGTCGACCGGCACCAGCACGACCGCCTCCCCGATCACGGTGAACGGCCTGAGCAACGGCACCAGCTATACCTTCACCGTCACTGCGACGAATTCCGTCGGAACGAGCCCGGCTTCCAGCCCCTCGAACGCGGTAACGCCGAAGGCGGCGCAGACGATCAACTTCAATAACCCGGGCGCGCAGACCTACGGCACCTCGCCGACGCTGAGCGCAACCGCTTCGTCCGGCCTGCCGGTCAGCTTCTCGTCCTCCACGGCGGGCGTCTGCACGATCACCTCGAGCGGCACCCTGACTTTCATCTCGACCGGCACCTGCACGATCGACGCCGATCAGGCGGGCAATGGCGCCTACAACCCTGCCCCGACCGTCACGCAGAGTTTCGCCGTGAACGCGGTCGTACCGGGCGCGCCGACGATCGGCACCGCGACGGCAGGCGATAGCAGCGCGCAGGTCAGCTTCTCCGCCCCGGCCTCGAATGGCGGCGATCCGATCACCACCTATACCGCGACCGCCACGCCGGGCGGGTCGACCGGCACCAGCACGACCGCCTCCCCGATCACGGTGAACGGCCTGAGCAACGGCACCAGCTATACCTTCACCGTCACCGCGACGAATTCCGTCGGAACGAGCCCGGCCTCCAGCCCCTCGAACGCGGTAACGCCGAAGGCCGCGCAGACGATCACATTCGCCAATCCGGGCGCGCAGGATTACGGCACCTCGCCGACGCTGAGCGCAACCGCGTCCTCCGGCCTGCCGGTCAGCTTCTCGTCCTCGACGACGGGCGTCTGCACCATCACCTCGAGCGGCACCCTGACTTTCATCTCGACCGGCACCTGCACGATCGACGCCGATCAGGCGGGCAATAGCGCCTATAACCCTGCCCAGACCGTCTCGCAGAGTTTCACCGTGAACGCGGTCGTACCGGGAGCGCCCACAATCGGCACCGCGACGGCGGGCGATAGCCAAGCCGAGGTCAGCTTCACCGCGCCCGGCTCCGACGGCGGCGCGACGATCACCGGATACACCGTGACCTCCACGCAGGGCGGGGTTACCGGAACCGGGACCGGCTCGCCGATCACGGTTACAGGCCTCACGAATGGCACCAGCTACAGCTTCACCGTCACCGCGACCAACTCTGCGGGCACCGGTCCGGCCTCCAGCCCCTCGAATTCGGTGATCCCGAAGGCCGCACAGACGACCACCTTCACCAACCCGGGCGCGCAGACCTACGGCACCTCGCCGACGCTGAGCGCAACCGCTTCGTCCGGTCTGCCGGTCAGCTTCACGTCCTCCACGACGAGCGTCTGCACGATCACTTCGAGCGGCGCACTGACATTCGTCTCAGGGGGCATCTGCTCGATCAATGCCGATCAGGGGGGCAATGGCACTTATCAGGCAGCCCAAACCGTCACGCAGAGCTTCTCGGTCGACCCGACCACGGCCCCGCCGCCCACCAATGTCACGGCCGTCGCCGGCGTCGAGAGCGCCACGGTCAGCTTCACCCCGCCCACCGATACCGGGGGGGCGCCGATCCAGGATTACACAGTGGTGTCTTCTCCCGGTGGCAAGACCGCGACTGGCACCGGCACGTCGATCGTAGTCCCCGGGCTGACCGCCGGTACACCTTATACCTTCACGGTCAGCGCCGATAACGGCCATGGATCGGCCGGGTTCTCGGCCCCCTCGAACAGCGTCACGCCGACGGCGGGCCAAACCATCAGTTTCGCCAATCCGGGCGCGCAGGATTACGGCACCTCGCCAACGCTGAGCGCAACCGCGTCCTCCGGCCTGCCGGTCAGCTTCTCGTCCTCGACGACGGGCGTCTGCACCATCACCACAGGTGGCGCACTCACCTTCGCCTCGACCGGCACCTGCTCGATCGATGCCGATCAGGGGGGCGATAGCACCTATAACCCTGCCCCGACCGTCACGCAGAGCTTCGCCGTGAACGCGGTCGTACCGGGCGCGCCGACGATCGGCACCGCGAAGGCGGGCGATAGCCAAGCCGAGGTCAGCTTCACCGCGCCCGCCTCCGATGGCGGCGCGACGATCACCGGATACACCGTGACCTCCACGCAGGGCGGGTTCACCGGATCCGGGACCGGCTCGCCGATTACGGTAACGGGGCTCACGAACGGCACCAGCTACAGCTTCACCGTCACCGCGACCAACGCTGC
The DNA here is from genome assembly GCF_002563775.1 of Thioclava sp. ES.031. NCBI lineage: Bacteria > Pseudomonadati > Pseudomonadota > Alphaproteobacteria > Rhodobacterales > Paracoccaceae > Thioclava > Thioclava sp. ES.031. The sequence continues at coordinate 2,702,781 of NZ_PDJO01000001.1, forward strand.
GGGCACCGGCCCGGCCTCGACCGCGTCGAACAGCGTCTCGCCGCTGGCGGCGCCGACCGCGAATGCCGTGAGCCTCACCGCAGGATATGCCTCGACCGACAACGCGGTGCCGCTGAATTTCTCCGGCGGCGCGGCGACATCGGTCACGGTCGCCTCCGGGCCCAGCCACGGCTCGACCAAGGTGAGCGGCACCGCGATCAGCTATACGCCCACGGCGGGCTATCACGGCGCGGACAGCTTCACCTATACCGGCACGAACGCGACGGGCACCTCCGCCCCCGCGACCGTCACGATCACCGTCTCGGCGCCCACCTTCACCGTCACGTCGGGCGCGCTGTCGGATGGGCAGGTCGGCACGAGCTACTCGGCCACGCTGAGCGTCTCGGGGGGCACCGGGCCCTACAGCTTCGACCAGCCCCCTGCGAGCGGCTCGCTGCCGCCGGGGCTGTCGCTCTCAGCCACCGGCACGCTCAGCGGCACGCCCACGGCCAATGGCAGCTACAGCTTCACCGTAAGCGGCCATGATGCCAGCACGCCGAATGCGAGCTTCCAAAGCGCCACGATCACCATCGCGATCCAGCGCGCCGCCCCCACGATCACCGCGATCAGCCCGGCACAGGGCTCGGCCAGCGGCGGCACCTCGGTCACGCTGACAGGGAGCGATTTCACCGGCGCGACGGCAGTCAGCTTCGGGGGGACGCCCGCGAGCGGCTTCACCGTCGATTCCGACAGCCAGATCACCGCGACCGCGCCTTCGGGCACGGGCACGGTGCATGTGAGCGTGACCGCGCCGGGCGGCACCTCGGCGGCCACCAGCGCGGATCAGTTCGCCTATCTGTCGAATGTCGCGACGCTCTCGGCGCTGAGCGTGAGCCACGGCACTCTGAGCCCCGGGTTCAGCTCGGGCACGAGCGGCTATTCAGTAGACCTGCCCTATGGCACGGGCTCGATCACCGTCACGCCGACGGCCACGGATAGCGGCGCGAGCCTCACCGTGAACGGCAATGCGACCGCCTCGGGCAGCGCCTCGGCGCCGGTCTCTCTGGCGACGGGGGCGAACACGATCACCGTGGCAGCCACCGCAGCCGACGGGATCGCGACGCAGAGCTACAAGATCACCGCCACCGTGGCGCGCCAGACCGATACGATCACCTTCACCCCGGTCAGCTCTCCGGTGCGGATCGGCAGTGCGCCTTTCGCAGCAACCGCGACGGCGAGCTCCGGCCTGACCGTGACGCTGAGCAACGCGACGCCGTCGGTCTGCACGCTCAGCGGCGCTGTGGTCACGCCGGTCGCGGCGGGTAGCTGCCAGATCACCGGCACGACCGCCGGCAATGCGAGCTACGCGCCAGGCAGCGCCACGCTGACGGTTCTGGTCGAGGTGGCCCCCGATCCGACACAGGATCCGGATGTGATCGGGATCGTGACTGCGCAGAACACGATGGCGATGCAATTCGCCCGCACGCAGATCGGGAACTTCTCCTCGCATCTCGAAGCGCTGCGCGACGGCAATGGCCTGCGCGACAGTTTCGGCGCGCGTCTGGGCTTTCCCAGCGTGACCCGCGCGCGCGGTTTGGCCGACCCGGTCGATCCGTTCGAGGAAAAGACCGGCGGCACGCCCGCGCCGAGCCGAGGGGCCACGCGTGGCACAGCTGCTGCGCCGACGCCATACGTCTCGACCAGCGGCACCTCCGAGAACCTGTTCGGCCCGAGAACCGCGATCTGGACGGCGGGCACGCTGAACCTGACGAAGGACGGCGCAATCGACCTCCATAGCAACGGGCTCAGCGCGGGTCTCGACTACCAACCCAGCGCGGATGCGATCCTCGGGCTCGGGCTCGGCTATGGCAACGGGCGCTCGGATATCGGCAGCGATGGCTCGAAGACCAGCGGGCATAGCGTGAACGCGGTGGCCTACGGAACCTTCCGCACCGGCGAACGCGGCTTTGTCGATGTGCTGGCGGGCTATGGCACGCTGGGCTTCGACAGCCGCCGCGCGATCTCCGGCGGGCCGGATATGGCCTACGGTTCGCGCGATGGCTCTCAGGTCTTCGCACAGGTCCGCGCCGGGATGGAGTTCCGTCAGGATAACTGGATGCTCTCGCCCTATGCGGGGATGCAGGTGATCTCGGGGCATCTGAATGCCTTTACCGAGCGCACTGCGGACCCGGCCGATGCGCTGAGCTTCGACCGCCAAAGCTTCGGCTCGACCCAGCTCGACTTCGGCCTGCGCGGCGGCTTCACCCGAAAAACGAGCTTCGGGACGGTCTCGCCGAACTTCCGGCTGGAATATAACCGGGTGATGAACCGCGATATCGCCGCGGGGATGAGCTATGCGGATCTGGTGAACGGTTCGCAATATGTGCTGAACCTGCCGCAATCCGATCAGGACCTGCTGACGATCGGGCTGGGCACGAATATCGCCTTCGAGGGGGGCACGCAGCTCAGCATCGACCTGCGCAACACCTCGGGGTCGAACAGCCACAGCAACAGCATCTCGCTGAGACTGTCCAAGCAGTTCTGAAGCGGGAGACAGCCGAAAACCAAACGGGGCGAGGATATGCATCCTCGCTCCGTTCCTGTTTCAGCCTGACGCCTTGGGATCAACGATAGACCAGCTTGGGCAACCCATGCGCAGGCTTATGCTTTCGCCTGCGCACTCATTTGCTTTTTCTGGTATCGGGACAACCGTTATTTGGCCATTCAGATAACCTAAGTGTTTGATTTTATTCATCCCAAAATGGAACCCGGCCAATACGTTGTCCATTCTGCAGTCGAAAGACGTCCATTTCCTTCGGCGCGAATAGGTCGTTTTCGAAGACACTAACCGCGTTCTTGGGAGTGATCTTTTTCTAAAGAACGAAACAAAAAAAGACCACCCGAACGGGCGGCCGTTGAAACTCGACAGTATGACTGGCCGGTAAGGCCCCTTTTGTTAAGTAAACAGATCCGTCTTCAAATCGCGGGTCCGGTAGAAATTTTCACCGACTTCTTCCCCCAACAATGCAGGTTGAACGCCACGGCGCTTCAGCCGACTTGCCACCTCCCAAAGCTGAAGACCATGCAACTCGGCAAGCCTTGCCGGATGGATGAACCGATCTTTGAAATCCTCAACCACAGCCGGGTCGAACCACAGGATTCTGTGTTCGTCGTCCGGGCCGACGATCCAGTTGACGGCAAGGCTCACCTCTTCCGGGCACCGATCGACCAGACGCCAGAGGATGTTCCGCGAGATCTTGAGCGCAGCGAACGCTTCCATGGCCGAAAGACCCTTCGAGCAGGTTGCCCTATGCCGTTTGACCTCTGCCGGGTCCACGCGAACCGCGGCGATCCCGTCCTGACCAGCCAGGCGAAAGACGCGCTCGAGGAAGCCGCCAAGGATCATGTGCACCACAGTGACGGCCGGCACCTTGGCTTTCTCTGCGGCTTTCGAGACCGGCACCAGCCCGTCGTTTTCGGAATCCAGCTCGACCGCCTTCGCATGTAGCTTACCAACCAGCATGGCAATCTCATCGCGATCCACGGCCTTCTGGGTCCGCCCCTTCGTTCCCGGCCTCCCGTAGTAGATGGGAGTGAGCATCCGATCAGCAAAAAGCTGATCAACCAAGGGCCGCGCACAAGCCAACACGTCGGGCAGCGAGCTGACATTCACTATCCGTTTCACGCGACTGGCTACGTCACGCCCCTTTTGCAACGGGATCGGGTAGTGGGCGGGTGCCTTCTCCGGGATCAGACTCGCAGCAACCAGCACGTCACGCAGGGTCCGAGAGTCGAGGTTTTCATCCTTCGCCAGCGACGCGACCGTGTGAAGGCAGCGCTCGGGGAGCGTGACACCCAAAACCTTGGTTCCGGCTGGCATGGCGATATTCTCGATGACGATGTCGCGCAGGATGCGTGCGATGTCACCGGGTTCCTTGAGTGACTTCGAATGGGCCAAGGCATTATAGAAACAGCCGAAGATCTTGCGAGCGCCCGGCGTACCGGACGCATCGTCGAACTTCCGAAACTGCGCCTCCAAAGCTTCCCGAATGCCTTCTTCGCCGCGCGACGTGAATTCGAAGCCAATGCTCCCGGCGTGATCCCAGTCGTCTGCTTCCAGCTCCGGAAGTTTCTGTGTCGGCCCGTAAGCGACGAGCACGCCCAGAAGCTCCGTCGCCCGGACCGCCTGCTCCAGTGTTTGCGCATCCAACCATTCGGGACCAGCCTTCCCGTTGAGACGACGGATGACATATTCTTGGTGTGGCGAGACCGAGCGTGGCTTCGCTTTTTTGATAAGGGCCTGAAGGTCTTCGCCGCGCTCAGGTACGATATATTCAAGCTCATGGAAGACGTCATCCCAAGGCCCCTTAGCTTGCCGCACGAGCGGAATACCATGGCGAGAGCATGTCCGCACAACCGATAAAGACCATTCCCAATGGCCGCGACGCCAGCCAGACCGGTCATCCTCTGCGAGGCACGCCGGACAGAAGACGGTGTGGGGGTTTGCGAGAAACTCTGCGGCGACCAGCTCGCCCCGAAGATCGTAGGTCCGCTTCCCGACAGGAACGGCCGCATTGGCGCGCAAGTCACCAAGGGCAACACCCGAGAGATCAGCCAGAAGGCTGAGTGCCTCATCCTTGTTGGCAGCCATGTCTTGCGGCTCGATTCCAAAGTCCTTCAAGAACTGAACCAGCCGACCACCGGTATGAACCCCGGCGAGCCGCGCCGCATAGGACAAGGGACTTTCCTGCGGGTCAAAGGGGATCTGGGGCGCGAGCATCACAGGGCTTCTGCCCAATTCAGCTGCGCCTCACCCAGATCGATTTTTGCCCAGTGACGAGCAAGGAAGACGTTCTGGCCTATGCTGCAGCCTTCCTGCATGCCCCAGCTCTCGGCGAAATGGTTAATGGTCAATACATCGGCATCCTCAAGAGCCGCAGCTTCGAGGGCCGCGAGGATGTTTTCGATGCAGCGGCCGAAACGGTTCCGGCTCGCATAGACGAGCCGATCCACGAGATCCTCATTCGACGGCGCACGCATACCGACGGCATCGCAGAAACTGGCGATGACCTTGGTGAATGCCTTGCGGTCGGAATGCGGCGAAACGTCGGCGAGCGGCAGCCGCCAATATCGGCGGGTGACCTGCGCATCGCAGGACGCGATCTGCCAGAGGCTTTCGATACCACTCAGCACCACACTAACCGCACCGTCCCCTTGCATCAGGTTGCGCAGAATCTTCAAGGAGACGTCGACTTTGTACTTGCTGCCCGCACCGAACAGATCATGTGCCTCGTCGATCCAGAGGACGGTGGTGCCGCGCAATTTGAAATGGTGTCGCACCTTGCGGGTAATTTCGATTTCGGTCTCGGACCGGCGCGACACCGAAGGATACCCACTCGCTTTGAGAATCTCGAGCCCGAGGCTCTTCGCTGTCGACGGGCTTGGAACCCGTACCCCGACCCAAGGCTGATGCGCCGCATCGCGCGGTTGCAGGGCCGGATGGGTCTTGAGGCCATGAAGGACGAGCGAGGTCTTGCCTCCGCCAGCGGGCTCCACGACCGCGATGCCACGTGCATCGCCAGCCTTGTTGAAAAGACGAGGCTTCGGAAGCAGGTTACCCTGCTCATCGCGCTGCAGCAGCCGGTCCAGGTAACTCCGGAACTGAGCGTCCCGCGGGGTTGAGAGGTACTTGTCTCGCAGCCGATCCACGGCTGCGAGCTTCGCGTTGATGGAGAGAGTTGATGCACTCATGGTCATTCGTCCTCCAGGGTCCAATGGTCGCCGTCGCCAGCCGCATCGGCACCATCGACGGGCTGATGTTCCGGAAATTGGATCGGGCCGAGTTTGCCGGAAGCAGAATCTTCCGCACTGGAGTGATTTTCATCGGTGGGGTCGCCTGAAGGGGTGAAATCGGCCGTGGCAAGGCGGGTCCCCCATTCATCCCGGCCCCCGTCACAGGGGTTCTCAGGCTCCGTCTCCGAGGTATTGAACCCGATGAACAGGCGGTCTTCCTCGTAGTCCATGCGTTTCTCGGACCAGTCTTCCATGATGAGCCCGACACGGGTCATGGCAGCGCTGTTGGTTTCCTTGATGAAGTCCAGCGCCTGGCGGACGACCGCGAAGTTCACTTCGGCGTTGCGCGCGTTCTGGGCCCGGATTTCTGCTGCGGCATCCACCCACTCCTGGGCAGAGACGCCCTGATACCGATCGAATACGGCGGGAATCTCGAACCACCGCCCATTCAGTTCGGCCCAGATGGCGCCAATATCCTCGGGATACCACCGGATCGCGACCTTGCGCTCCTGCGTACTGTTCATGAACCGTGCCAGGACTTCCGAGTGATAGCGGATCCCCAGGATGGTGATGCCCTGGCGATTCACGGTGCGTTCTCGGTCTTGGCCGAAAATCAGGCGTCGGCGGCCGAGGTCAGGGGGCGGCTGCACACCGAATTTCTCCACCAACCGGTTCCAGCAGTCCAGCGGCGTCTCGCCGTTCAGCCCGCCATGCGGAGTACGGTGGTAGACGTCGACGATGTAGCGGACCAGGACCGAGCAGCACTCCTCCGGGTTGAGCGCGGCACGTTTCACTGAGTCGTAATCGCCCCGCTCGACGACGTTGCTGAAGGTGCGCCCGCTCAGCCGAGGCATGAGCTGGGTCGCGAAAGTGCCGAAAACGCGTTCGATCGTGCCTTTGGCTTCCGGATTTGCAGCGGCGCAATACTGCAGTGTGATGCCGAGATCGGACACGCGTGCTTGTACAAGGCTCGAGATGTTGTAGCTCGCGCAGTCGGTCACGATGACCGACGGCCAGCCAAACTGGTTCCACGGCGTGAGAGCGCCGCAGGCATCTCCCCAGACACCCTTGTCGCGCATCATAATCTCGATGACCCGAAGCGCGCTCTGAGAATTCGGCTGCCTGGAGACGACCATCCCGACGATGCAGCGCGTCGCACAACAGATGGCCACGGTGATCCACCACCGCGCCTTCTTCTTGTCCAGACCGAGGGCCTTCTTCTCCTCTTCGGTCAGGTGATGGAACAGCCCGCCTTCGGCCATGAGAGTGATGGCGTCGACTTCCCACTCATCGAACTCAACACGCTGCATCGGGCGCGTGATATCCAGCCCCATGCCGACCGGGGCGAACTGCCGGTTTGCAGCCTCCCGCCCCTTCCGGGTCAGGGTCACGTGGAAAGGGTTGAGCTTCCGGATCGCCTGCCGCACGGTTTCACGGGACGGGCAGACTATTTCCGGTTCGCCTGCGGCACGACGCCGATCATTCTCCTTGTGGAAGGCGGTTTTTACCTCTTCGAAAATGGAGGACTGCGACGGGCGTTGGTCGTCGAGATACTTACTCACCACCTTGCCCATGATCATGAGTTCATCTGCCGTCATCCGGCGGTCCCGATTACCGCGCTCGGTGTTCCGGTCATAAAGGCCTGCCAGACCGAAACGCCGTTCCTTACGCTCCCATTCCAGCACGGTCTTCGCGCCAAGCTTTTTCGGCACGGAGAAAGTGTCATCTTCCTCGTCGGACTCGCCCTCTTCGAGAATCTCGCCAGCACGAAACCTAATAGCTCGCAGGTGAGGTCTGATAGATGTCGCAGTCCGGGTGATATTATTGGACTCGTCATCCAGTAACTCACGGAATGCGCGGACCACGGCCAGACGCATGGCCGCTTTCTTCTGAATCTTGGTGTTCTTCAGCGAGAGAAGCTCACTACTCGGCAGAATACGCTGGCGCAGATGCTCAGGCTGATGCTCATTCGGAATGCACTTGAAATTTCCGACCGTTAAGTAGCGGCTGATCTCGGCATTGGTCATGACTTGTGGCACGCCCTCGCCCGTCACTCTGACGAACATGTGGCCGTTTTCGCGGGTCTCGAAGTAGCGGAAAGGCTGACCCCCGATGGTAATGCCATCGTATTTCGAAAAGGAGAACTTGGGCTGAACGGGGCTGGGTTTGACGGCGATCATTTGGACATCCTCCGGCGGACATAAGCTTCGTGCGTGATGGGCACGTTGAGAGTGAGTTCGAGTTCGTGAGAGCGGAGCAGGCGAACCACGGCGCGGAAGCCGCGCGCGCCGAGGCCAATGGCATCGACCAGATCTTGGACCCGGACAGCCCCGACGATCTCGCCGAGGAGCCTCCGTGCGATGGCGTCAGCATCAGGATCGGGACGACGCATCTCGTGCATTAACTCGGCATTGAAGTATTCCACGGGGTCGATGTCGCGTTCGGTCATCACCACGACCTGATCCGCGAAACTCCGAGGAACCCGAGCCGCGACGTCCGCAAGCTCATCCTGAACCTTGGACTGGTTGCGGCGATACTCCGACTTCACCATGATCGCGACGCGTTTGCCGTCGGCCATCAGAACGCGGAAGTCGAAGAAGTGGTTGCCTTTTGCCCCGTCGGGCTTGACCCACTTGAAATGCACCTGGCTTTCAATCCAGGCCACTCCCGGGCGGGCGAGAAGGACAAGCTTCCACTTCATTTCGGTGTTACTGTCGTAACCCACGGTATACCCCTCATCGGGGCCGGAAGTTATCTGCCCGCTTTGGTGTTCGCGGGCGCCGACGGCCGTTTTCCGTGCAAGATGCACGCGCTCCGGCATCGTGATCCCGCCATCTGGCATCTTCATCATGCTCATATTCCTTTCGGCATGAGAGTATCGTTCGCCGGAATGCGCTCCGACGCTGCCCGAGGGCTGCGATACTGATTTCTGGTTTCAGTCACGGAGCACAGTGTATTCCGGTGGCTCCGGCTGCAGGCGTCACATCGGATCTTCCTGCGGTGTCTCGTGGCCTACCCTGTTCCGGTGACCGTGATGTCTGGTCTCCTCTTGACCCGGATCTCTCGACCGTCCGCCGAACCCCGACGTTGCTGATTGAGAGGTTGGCTGTCTGCCTGTTTCACGAAGAAAAATTTGCTTCCCGGTCGGTGTGATCTGCCGTTCAGCCTTCGCTTGAGGCCGAGAAACTACCCATAACGGACCTTCCAGCAACAGCTGATTTTGGCTGAAAAAAGTTTTCTGAAATCATTTCTTCCCGAAGAAAAACGAACCCATGGAAACCTCCATTTCTTCATAACCTTATGATTTTTTAGATAAAATCCTATCGAGAGACGCCACCTCTCGTTGCGCGGGCGGTCGCACTAATTTCTGTGAAGTGCAAACTGGCCCTAAAACGACGCCGAGCCGGGAGGACACGTGAGACTTTTTTGCCACTCGGCCTGAAGAAACGGGTGAGAAATGAGGACCCGTAGCCAGCGCAGTTTCGCCGTCGGCATGTCGTTTCGAGGCGAATCGAAAGCCTCTCTGACTGGCTGGCAGGGGGATGTGGTAGGGTTTTCGCGCAGAGCATGCCTCTACAACGAAGCCAGAAGAAGTACAGCGAGGAAATTATCCGTGGATCAGCTGTCACAGGAAGAGCAGGACCGCCGAAGGGAATCCTGGCGTCAAGCGAACGCGTCGATCCGGATCGAGGGTGGCACCATTTCTCCAGAATTTCGCGCACTCCAAGAGCGGCATATCCGGGGAGAGATGACCAGAGAAGAGCTCGAGGCTGAAATGGATCGTCTGGATCGCGAGGATACTGGGTAGCTATTGCCAAGACCCTCGGCGAAGTTCCAACAGTCTAACGTTAGGGAGCAGGCCACCCAACGATGGTGCGATACATAGACGAAGGCGCGCTGGGAAATATTCCGCGGTGCCGACGAAGTCTGCGCCCCCCCCCGGGAGCTGGGCGATCGGCTTGTCTGGGCTGACCTCAGAGGTCAATCACGTCGTTCATGACCTGCCCCCCTTGGGTCCCTCGTTCATAACGAGAGTCTGCAGGTTTGCGATTGGTAGTCGGGTCGGTTGCTGTGGGCAAGCGCGCCGGGCGCGGAGCCCTCAAATTGCTCAAGCGCCCGGCGCGCTTCGAGCGGCGTCTGGTTTCCCAGAGACGAGTGCGGTCTGACGGCGTTGTAGTCGTAGCGCCAGAGCGCCAAACTGCGCCGGGCATCGTCCAGGGTGTCGAAGATCTCCTCGTTTAATAATTCGTCGCGCAGGCTTCCGTTGAAGGACTCGATGAACGCGTTCTGCTGCGGCTTGCCGGGGTCGATGTAGTGCCAGGGAATGGCGTTCTGGTCGGCCCATCTCAGGATGGCCCGACTGGTGAACTCCGTCCCGTTGTCGCTGACAATGCAAGCAGGCTTTCCGTAGATCCGCACCAGCGCATCCAGTTCACGGGCAACACGCGTGCCCGATATGCTGGTATCGGCGACCAGGCACAGGTTCTCTCTGCAACAATCGTCGATCACGGCCAAAATACGGAACTTGCGCGAGGCGCCGAAGCTGTCCGCCAGGAAGTCGAGCGACCAGCGCGCATTGGGATGCGCCGCCGCAGGCATCGGTGTGCGTGACCCGCGAGCCCGCTTGCGTCCACGCCGTCGCTTCACCGATAACCCTTCCTCCCGATAGAGCCGATACAGCTTCTTGTGGTTCATGGTCATGTCCTTGCGCTCCAGCAGGATGCCGATCCGGCGATAGCCAAACCGGCGCCGCTTCCCGGCGATCTCCTTCATCTCCTCGCGGATCTCGGGGCAGTCCGGCGGGCGTGTGCGCCGGACCGTCTTGGGGTCGACACCGACAAGCTGGCAGGCCCGACGCTGCGAGATGGCATGATCCCGCATCGCCCTGAGCGCCGCCTCTCGCCGCCTGGTCAATGTCGTCAGTTCTTTCCCAGCAGATCCTTCAGAACCACGTTGTCGAGCATGGTGTCGGCCAACAGACGTTTGAGCTTGGCGTTTTCGTCTTCGAGCGCCTTCAGCCTGGCCGCCTCGGAGACCTCCATGCCACCATACTTGGCCTTGAACTTGTAAAAGGTCGCCGGGCTGAGGCCATGCCTGCGGCACACATCAGCTGTCGGCATGCCTGCCTCCTGCTCCTTGATCATCCCGATAATCTGCGCCTCGGTGAAACGGCTTTTTCTCATTCGTCTGCTCCTTCAGAGTTGGCGCAGACTCTACACTACGTTGAGGGATCCCGCGGGGGGCAGGTCATTCACTAAATTGCCCCGTTGGGCTTGAAGGTGGTGATGGTTGGAGGCGTAGAGCATACGAAGAGCGTAGGGATGCTCGCCATATGAACTAACGAGCTGACACTCCGCGCATGAACAGGCGCAATGCCCTTTTCGCGACCATGGGCATCGCCGCCATGCGTCCGAAGGACCTCTCCTCCGCCCGTAATCTTTGCCAGCCCAGAAAGAACCTGCCAGACATCATTGGCGATCAAAGGATCGACATCTGAGCGGTCCGGCAAAAAGCCACGCGGGTCTATTCAGGGCGCTTCGGCGCTATAGAGCAAATGCACTTCCTCACTGGAGGGAAATGCCTCACCCAATCTAAAACGAGTATTGAACGACACACACTTTCGACCTCGCCAAGCCCGGCGTTGACAGCATCCTCCCGATCGGTGGCCGCGCTTGCGAGTGCGAGATCCAGGTCAAGGCTCACCGTGCCGAACCCGATCACCTCGGACTGTAACGACGACGCTCAACCCTCGTCGTCTTCGAGATATATCGGTGAGAGCGACTGATACAGTAACCGCAAGACCGCATCGGCTTGCATCAGTAAATCGATGTTTTAGCATCTGACTGCCGTCCTTATCGGGCGTCCTCGAGCGAGCGCCTCCGCGCCGCCCACCGCATCCCGCGCCGGATGATCTCGGTCACCTGATCGACCCGCAGATCGTCGAGCGTATGGCCGATCGAGCAATAGAAGATGCGTCCCTTGTCCCAACGCCGTTTCCACACGACCGGGATCACGGTGCCCTCGATCCACCACAGGTGATCGCCCGAGAAGGTCGTCGTCGCGAGGACCTCGTTCGACGGATCGGTAAGCATATAATATTGCTCGGACTTCAGACGGAAACTGCGGATGCCTTTCACGATCGGATCGGCGGGGCGGCAGATCGTCACGTCGTAATCGACGTAATCGTCCGAGGGCACGACGTTGTCGGGCCAGCCCGGCGGGTGCGCCACGAACTGCCCGCCGATCAGGAAGTGATAGGTCGGACGGTCGCGGAACGCATCGCCCATATGGCCGTGCCAACCGGCCAGGCCGCAGCCATCGGCGACCAGTTTCAGAAGCCCGTCTTCCTCGGCCTTGGTCATGTTTCCGAATTCAGGCTGGTGTGCGGAGCGGGCCGAGGACCAGATCGGCACGATCAGGTCGCAACCGGCCATCTTTTCGGGCTCTGCGAGCGGGGCGAGCGTGTCATGCACGATCACTTCGAACCCGTCGGCCTCCAGCAGATCGCGGCACCAGTCGGCGAAATCGGTCGGTGCGTGGCCTTCCCAGCCCCCAACAAAAAGAACGGCTTTCATGTCTTATCCTTTCGCGTGAAATCGACCATCGAAGCCATGTCGCGCGCTCCGCGTCCCTCGGCTTCGGCGGCGCGCAGCCGCTCCAGCACCACGTCGCCCTGCGGCAGTTCGACACCAAGCTGCGCGGCCAGCGCCTGGGTCACCTCCATATCCTTGCGCGCGAGCGCCACGGTGAAGCTGACGGGATGCGCCGCCTCATCGAGATAAAGGGGTTTGCGATAGCTCAGCATCGGGGCCGCAGCGGCCGAAGCCTCGATCGCGGCGAAGGCCGTGCCGGTGTCGATGCTCGCCGCGTCGGTGAGGCTCAGCGCCTCGGCCAGTGTCTGATTGAGCCCGTGGATCAGCATGTTGACGGCGAGCTTCATCACCGCGCCATCGCCTACATTGCCCAGACAAATCACCGCCTTGCCCATCGCGTCGAGCACAGAACGCAGCGGCGCGGCCTGTGCGTCGGAGCAGCCAGCCATGATCATCAGGCTCGCCCCCTCCGCCGCAGCGGTGGAGCCGGAGACCGGCGCGTCGATCACCTGCCAGCCCGCAGGGGCCTTGCCCGCGAGATCGGCGATATGCCCGGGGCTCATCGTGCCCATCTCCAGAACCGTCAGCGGCCTGGTTGCGGCGAACAGCCCATCCTCGCCAAGATGCACGGCAGAGGACGCCGCATCGTCGGCAAGCATCGTGACAACGACCTCCGCGCCCTCGGCCAGTTCGCGCGGGGTGGTGGCCACCCCTGCCCCGGTGCCCTTGGCGAAGGCCTCGGCCCGTTCGGGCGAGCGGTTCCAGACCGTGACATCATGGCCGCTGGCGATCAGGTTGCGCGCCATCGGGGCGCCCATGCGCCCTAAACCTGCAAAACCGATCCGCATCACGCCACCTGGTCTTGCTCAATCCCCGAAATCGCGGCGACGAGGCTGTCTTCTGTCACCTCGTCTGCGGTGAAGCGGCGCATCACCCGGCCATGATACATCGCGAGGATGCGGTCCGAGACATGCAGCACCTCGGGCATCTCCGAGGAAATCACGATCACCGCATAGCCCGAACGGGCCAATTCGCGGATCAGGTCGTGGATCTCGGATTTCGAGCCCACGTCGATGCCGCGCGTCGGCTCGTCCACGATCAGGATGCGCGGATGCATCGCCAGCCACTTCCCGATCACGATCTTCTGCTGGTTGCCGCCCGAGAGATTGCCGACCGCCTGCCGCCAGCTGGGCGTCTTGATCTTCAGCGTGTCGCGATACTGGTCGAAGATCGCGATCTCGGCCCCGTCCGAGACGAAGGGCCCCGAGGTCAGATCGCCGACCTGTGGCAGAGTGATGTTGTCGCGGCAATTCATGCCAAGCACCAGCCCCTGCTCTTTGCGGCTTTCGGGCACCAGCGAGATACCCTTCGCGATCGCGTCGGCTGGCGAATGTATCGTGGTCTCCTTGCCGTCGATCTCGATCTTGCCAGCCGTGGGGCGGCGCAGGCCGAACAGGGTCTCGGCGATCTCGGTGCGCCCGGCGCCGACAAGACCGTAGAAACCCAGCACCTCGCCCTCGCGCAGCTGGAAGCTGACATCGTGGAACAGCTCGCCGCAGCTCAGCCCGTCGACGCGCAGAGCGACCTCGCCGGTCTCCACCTCGGCATGTTCGCGGCGCGACAGATCGAGCGAGCGCCCGATCATCAGCTGAATGACCTCGTCTTCATTGGTCTCGGCCGCCACGAGCGTCCCGCGATAGGCGCCGTCGCGCAGCACCGAGATGCGGTCGGCGAGCGTAAAAATCTCATCCATCCGGTGCGAGATATAGACGATCCCCACACCGCGCGCTTTCAGATCGTTGATGATGTCGAACAGCACGACTTTCTCGGCGTCGGTGAGCGAGGCCGTGGGCTCGTCGAACACCACGACCTTGGCATCGACGGTCAGGGCGCGCGCGATTTCCACCATCTGACGGTTCGCGATCGAAAGATCCCCGACACGGTCGCGCGGGCCGAAACCGCATTTGAGCCGATCGAGAATTTCCTGCGAGCGCTCATAGAGGGTTTTCCAGTCGACCCGCCCGAGAGAGCGGCGCGGCAACTCACCCAGATATATGTTCTCGGCGACCGTCATTTCCTCGGCCAGCGACAGCTCCTGGTGGATCAGCACCACGCCGCGGCCCTTCGCCTCGAGCGGCGTGCGCATGGTGGCGGGTTTTCCCTCGATCTCGATCGTGCCCTCGTCAGGCTGATACATCCCGGCGAGCACTTTCATCAGCGTGGATTTCCCCGCGCCGTTCTCGCCCAGAAGCGCATGCACCTCGCCTGCGCGGACATCGAAGGTTACACCATCGAGCGCGCGCACGCCGGGGAACGTCTTGACGATATCGGTGAGTTGCAGCGCCGGGGTTTCGGTTGCCTGTGTCATAGCCGAAGCTCCTCTTTACCCTTGCGGTTCAGCTGCTTGTCCAAGAGCAGCACGGCGATCAGGATCGTCCCGAGGATCACCAGCACGTAGAAAGCGGGCACCTGCATCAGGTTCATCCCGTTGCGCAGGATGCCGATCGCGAGTACCCCGCCCAGCGTGCCAATGATCGTGCCAGCCCCACCGTTGAGCTTGGTGCCGCCAAGAACGACCGAGGTGATCACCCAAAGCTCGTAATTGGTGCCGAGGTTCGGAGTCGCAGCGCCCATCTGGCTCGACAGCGTCACCCCCGCGAGTGCCGCGAAGAAGCCGACGATCATGAAGTTGATCAGCATATGCGGCCCGACCCGGATCCCGGCATTCACCGCAGCCGAGCGGTTGCCGCCCACCGCATAGGTGTTTCGGCCATGAACCGTCCGCGCGAGCAGGAAATACACAGCCACCGTGCAGACGAGGAACAAGACCGCCAATGTCGGCAACGGCCCCATGCTGCTTGAGCCGAAATCCGAGAAGGCGAAGTTCATCGCGAAGAAGGATTGCTCCTTGGTGTAGACGAAGACGAGGCCCCGCACCCCGAGCATCGCGCCCAGTGTGACGATGAAGGCATCGACCCCGGTCTTCCAGACGATGAAGCCATTGAGCGCGCCAAGCGCCGTCCCTGCAATCAGCGCCGCGATCACGCCCGGCGCAATCGCCCAGTTGCCCCAGTCCGCAAACATCGGCCAGCCCTGAATATCGACGCAGAGGCTGGCTGCAAGCGCCACGACGGCGCCGACGCTCAGGTCGATATTGCCGTTGATCATCACCAGCGTCATGCCGAGTGCGATCAACCCGATGGTCGAGGTTTGAACGAGGATGTTCTGGAAGTTCTGCAGCGCGAAGAAATAGGGGTTCGCGAAGCTGAAGAACACGAAGATCAGAACGATGAAGCCCCATATCGGGTTGGCAGCGAGCCAACGCACGGGCGACTTGATAACGGTATCCGCCATTGTCTCCTCCTCAGGCGATCGGGGAAAGCAGCCGGCCACGCTTGGCCGCGATGTCGAGCCAGACAGCGAGGATGATCACCACCCAGGTCACCAGCCACTGCACGTAATATTCGAAGCCCATCAGCAGCAGGCCGTTCTGGATGAAGCCGAGGATCAGCACGCCGATCACCGTCTTCCAGATCGTGCCCGCGCCGCCCAGCAGCGAGGTCCCGCCAAGGATCACCCCGGCCAGCACCTGCAGCTCGTAGCCTTGGCCGACATTGTTCTGCGAGCCCATGACCCGGCTGCCGAGGATGATCGCGGCGATCGCGACCCCGGAGGCCGAGATCAGATAGGTCAGGAACACCACGCGCGAGCGCCGCACGCCGGAGAACACCGCCGCCGTCGCATTGCCGCCCGTGGCGTAGATGCGTCGCCCGAAGGGCGTGTAGGCCATCATCAGATGCAGCAGGATCGCGCCGACCGCGAAGATCACGATGGGCGTCGGGATGTCCGCGATCGTGCCGCGCCCGAAGATCTTGAACCAGGTCTGATCCTGATTGACGATGTCGACGTTCTTGCCGCCCGAATAGATCAGCGTAAGCCCCTGAATCGCCGAAAGCATCCCGAGCGTTACGATCAGCGAGTTCAGCCGCGCGACACCGACCAGAAGGCCGTTCACCGCCCCGAGCGCCAAAGTTGCCACAAGCATCACGCCGATGGCCGGGGCCGGGCCGATCTTGTCATGCAGATCGACCACCAGAACCGTCGAGAAGGACAACATCGAGCCCACGGACAGATCGAGGTTGCCGCCGATCACCACCACCGTCACGCCCAAAGCCATCACCCCGATGATCGCCGAGGAGCGCATCACCGAAAGGATGTTCTCGGGAGACAGAAACCGGTCCGAAAAGATCGAAAATCCGATCAGGAACAGCGCGAAGGCCACCAGAATGCCCTGACGCGCCAGTAGATCTGCAACCTTCTTCCACCGATCTCGGTTCATTCCTCTTCCCCTGCTCTCACGTTCCACGCGGGCGATGCGCTGACCGCTCACCGCGGCCCGCTTTTCCGTATGAATATTCGCCATTTTCTCCTCCCGTCGGGCAGCCTCCCCGCTGCCGCTCGCGGCGCTTCAGATAAGCGTCATGCCGCCGTCGATCATCACGATCTGCCCCGTCATGTAGTCGCTGTCGGGCGAGGCGAGGAACGTCGTCGTTCCGGTGATGTCGACGGGTCGGGCCACGCGCCCGCGCAGGATACCGGAGGCGAATTCCTCCATCGCCTGTCCCGGCATCTCCGCCGCACCGATCTCCATCAGGTCGCGATCGACCTCTTCCCACATCTCGGTCGCCACCACGCCCGGAGCAAAACCTGTCACCGTAATATCGTGTTTCGCGAGATCGCGCGCACCCGATTGCGTGAGCGAGACAACCGCCCATTTCGAAGCGCAATAGGGCGCGACATTGTCGAAGCCCTGACGGCTCGCGATCGAGGCGGTGTTGACGATCTTGCCACCCCCGCCCTGCGCGATCATCTGCCGGGCCGCTTCCTGCATCCCGATCAGCGTGCCGAGCGCATTGATATCCATAATGAAATGCCAGTTTTCCTCGGTCACATCGAGGAAATTCATCGGGCGGTTCACCCCGGCATTGTTGAAAACCACGTCAACTCGGCCAAACTGTTCTGCCACCCGTTCCATCATCGCGCGCACCTGATCGCGCTGCGTCACATCGACCTGCGCCGACATCACCCGGCCCCCGGCGGCTTGCGCCCGCGCGGCATTCTCCTGCGCCAGTTCGGCCACCCTCTTGCCGTTGAGATCGGCGAAACACACATCGGCGCCCTCATCCAGCAATGCCTCTGTGATCGCGCGCCCAATTCCGCGCGCAGCGCCCGTCACAAGACAGACCCGTCCAGATACGCGTCCCATCGAATTCTCCGTTTTATCTGCAATGAGATGGGCATGGGCCGGTACTGATACCTTAGCCCATGCCCGCGGGGAGGAGAGATCAGAAGGCAGGCTTCTTGAACTGGTCCATGTTCTTCTCGGTGATCTGGGGCGTCTTGAAGTAGTTCATCTTCGGAACGTCCTTGCCCTGGATCACGTCGATCGCGGTCTGAAGCGCGTTCTTCGCATCGTCGATCGGCGACTGGTAGACCGAGCCGTAATACTCGCCCTTCTTCATCGCCTCGTAACCGACCGCGAAGTTGGTGGCGCCGACGAACTTGATGTCCTTGGCACGGCCCGCAGCCTTGGCGGCGTTGAGCGCACCGACGCCCATGTTGTCATCGGCCGCATAGACGCCGTCGATCTTGGGATATTTCACGAGGAAATCTTCCATGACGCGCTGCGACTTCTCACGGTTCCAGTCACCCGGCTGGGTATCCATGATCTTCACGTCCGGGCAGGCTTTGGCCAGCTCGTCCTCGAAGCCCTTCTGGCGTTCGATCGCGGTGGTGTAGCCCGGCTTGCCCGAGATCTGCACGATCTCGCCCTTGCCGTTGAGGCCGGTGCACATCATGTCCGCGGCTTCCTTGCCCTGCTCGATATTGTTCGGGCCCGAGAAGGCCGCGATGAAGGGCATGCCCTGCTCGGCGATGTTGGAGTTGGTGATGATGACGGGGATGCCAGCGTCATGCGCCTTCTTGACTGCTGGGACCACGGCCTTGCCGTTGGTCGGCCAGACGATGATCGCCTGCACGTTCTGCTGCACGAGATCCTGGATCTGCGCGATCTGGCGCGCCACGTCGCCGCCCGCATCGAGCACGACCGCATCGACGTCGGGATTGGCCGCGGCCGCTTCCTTGAACGCCTTCTCATAGGTGGTCTGGTAGCTGTCCACCCCAACGTTGTTCTGCGTAATGCCGATCTTCATCTGTTCGGCCCATGCACCGCCAGCAAGCGCGAGCGTTGCGACTGCGGTGGTTCCGGCGACGAGCGCCTTCATCGTTCTTTTCATCGTTATCCTCCCATGAAGTTTCAGTCCGGCCGGTGAGACTGTGGCGATCGCCCCCTCCTGAGCTCTCGCCATGCAGCCCGAATCCACCGGCGGCACCCTCAGATCATCCCGTCAGCCCAGCGGGGTTTCCGCCCGGATTTTATCCATTTTGGACATCCGAATATCCATTATGGTTATTTTCGGTGAGGATCACGACCCTCGATCTGGACATCTTTCGGAGGACATCAAGATGACGCAACCCAAACCCAAGCCCGGACACAAACGCGTGAGCAATCTCGATCCGAAAAATATCCAAAATGGTCATATCGAGGGCTCTGCCCCGGCCACGCCGGGTGTGGGCGATAAGGGTGCGGCGCTTTCGATGATCGATTTGTTGGAATCGCTTACGGACGAGATCGAGACGACGCTGTCGCTATCGACCCCCAATCCCTATTTCGCGATGGCCGCGCATCTGGTGCGGTGTCACCTCGAAGGCAAGACAGTAACGCCGTCTTCGCTCGTCGCGGCCTCGGGCGTTCCCTACGCGACCGCGATGCGCAAACTGTCGGACATGGTCGATGCCGGCATGATCGAACAGCGTCCGCGGACCCGCTCGGGCAAGACGGTCTCGCTCCATGCCAGCAGGCAACTCCTGACGAATTGGGGGCAGCTCACCGATCGTGTCGGCCGTCTGGCGCGGCGTCATCTCGCGGAGTCCGACGGCGCGGAGCGCGACTACTATTTCGGCGGCACCTATCTGGCCGGGCATTCGATCGCCCCGCCCGCGGTACTACCCGATCCGCTCACAGTGCCCGGTGGCATCCGAGTGCTGGTGCATGGCGATCCGACCTTCATGGTGATGGAGAACCTCAAACGCCAGTTCGAGCATATCGTCGGCACCTCGATTTCGCAGCGTGCCTTCTCGATCGACCGGCTGCATGAGGAAACGCTGCGCAACGCGGCGCGCAAGACCAGCCATTACGACATCATCGCCGTCGACCTGCCCTGGATCGGAGAATTCGCGAAAAAGGGTCTTCTGATGCCGCTCGACGACGTGATGGACATCTCGCGGCTCGATCCAAGCGATTTTCACACCGCGGGCTGGCGCGGCGCGCATTGGAAAGGCCGTCCCTATGGCGTGCCGAGCCAGACCACGCCGGAGCTGTTTTTCTATCGCAAGGATCTGTTTGCCGAGGCCGGGCTGAAACCGCCGACCACGACCGATCAGGTACTCGAGATCGCGCGCCATTTCCACGATCCGGCGCGTGGCCGCTACGGGATCGCCTGGAACGCGGCGCGCGGCACGGCGCTGGGACATACGTTCATCATGGCGATGGCCGATTTCGGCCAGCCGGTGGTCAATCTCGACCCGATCGCGGGCGGGTTCGACGCCGACAATCTGGACCGCGACGATTTCATCGCACAGTTCGACACGCCCGCAACCGAGGCCGCGGCCGAGTATTTGCTGCAACTGATGAGCGTCTCGCCGCCCGACATCCTGTCGATGTCCTGGTATGAGCGCGTGCGCCCCTATGCGGCGGGCAAGGTCGCGATGGCCTATGGCTACACGCTGCTCGCCCCGTATTTCGAACTCGACCCGAACTCGCCCGCCCATGACACCACCGGCTACCTGCCCCACCCGACCGGGCTGGGCGCGCAGCCGGTCGCACCGGTGGGCGGCTATGTGCTCGCGATCCCGGTCAACCTGCCCGAGGAGCGGCGCGCCGCCGCCGCAGAGGCGCTGATCGCCTTCACCTCGCCCGCGGCGCAGAAGCTTTACGTGCTCAATGGCAGCCGGACGGTGCCGCGCTACTCGGTGGGCGCCGACCCGCAGGTGCAGAACCTGTCCCCGATATTCGAGGCGGTGGACGCGATGTCCTGGCGCGACGAGCTGCAATTCTGGCCGCGCCCGCCGCTGCCGCGCATCTGCGAGGTGATCGAGATCTGCGGACAGGAAATCCACGACATGCTGCGCGGGGTGATCCCCCCGCGCGAGGCACTCGGAAAGATCCAGCAACGCGCTGACCGGGTGCTCAGAACACCATCAAGTTAGGGAGGAATAACATGGACCCCGATCGACTGAAGGGAAAGAACATCCTGATTACCGGCGCAGGCCAGGGGATGGGCGCGTGCAACGCCGAATATTTCGCGCAGCAAGGCGCGAATGTCTGCCTTGGCGATATCGACCTCGATGCCGCGCAGGAGACCGCCGACCGGATCAACAAGGGCGGCAACGGCAAAGCGATCGCGGTGCGCATGGATGTCACCAAGCGCGAAGACAACGCAGCGGCGGTCGGCGCCACCGTGGATGCCTTCGGGATGATCAATGTGGGTCTTTTCAATGCGGGCCTGAACAAACCCCGGTTCTTCATGGATATCGATGAGGACAATTGGGATCACATCATGACGGTCAACACCAAGGGGATGTGGCTTGGCATGCAGGAAACCGCGAAGCAGATGATCGCGCAGGGCAAGCAGGACTATCCCTACAAGCTGATCAACGTGGGCTCCGTCGCGTCGCGCAAGCCGCTGGTCGACGTGACCGTGTACTGCACCTCTAAATACGGCTGCCTCGCGCTGACCCATTGCGGCGCGATCGCGCTGGCGGAACATGGCATCACCGTGAACGGCTATGCACCCGGCGTGGTGAAGACGCCACTCTGGGAGCAACTCGACAAGGATCTCGTGGATATCGGCTTCAAGGAGCGTGAAGGTCAGGCCTTCGACGATCTGGCCGAAATTCTCGCGCTCAAGAAGGTCTCCTACCCGGATGACATCAAGGGCACGGCCGCGTTCCTCGTCAGTCCCGACAGCGACTACATGACCGGGCAGATGATCCATATCGACGGCGGCTGGGTGATCCAGTGACCCCCCGCTGAGGCGAGATCGCCCCCGACCAACTTACGCATTTTCAATCAAACAGGCGCGCCGTCACGGCAGCGCCGGGAGACCTATCATGAACACAACCGCCCTCAACCCGCGCATTCTGCAACCCGGCGATATCGACCCGAACTGGCGCTGGGAAAAGCATATCCCCGCCTGGGGCCACACCTCGGTAGATTTCGAACGCCGCGTCGATCACGACCGGCTGCGCCGTTACCGCCTCAGCCGCGCCAAGGATGCGCTGAAGAAATCAGGCTGCGGCTCGCTGCTGCTCTTTGATGTGAACAACATCCGCTACATCTCCGGCACCAAGATCGGCGAGTGGGAACGCGACAAGATGTGCCGGTTCTGCCTGCTCGCGGGCGACGAAGAGCCTTACGTCTGGGACTTCGGCTCCGCCGCCGTTCACCACCGCGAATATTGCGACTGGCTCGACCCCGAGCGGATGCTGGCCGGCGTCGTGGGCATGCGCGGCACGATCCCGCCCTCCTTCGGGCTGATGAAGAAATATGCGGAGGAAATCGCCTCGCTGATCAAGAAGGCGGGAATGGCCGACATGCCGGTGGGCGTGGACTATGCCGAGACGGCGATGTTCTTCGCGCTCAAGGAAGCCGGGCTGAACGTGGTCGATGGCCAGCAGGTCATGCTCGGCGCCCGCGAGATCAAGAATATCGACGAGATCCAGCTGCTCAATCAGGCGGCCTCGATGGTCGATGGCGTCTATCACATGATCCACGAGGAGCTGAAACCGGGCGTGCGCGAGAACGATATCGTCGCAATGTCGAACAAGCTCCTATACGAGATGGGCTCGGACGACGTGGAGGCGATCAACGCGATCTCGGGCGAGCGCTGCAACCCGCACCCGCACAACTTCACCGACCGTCTGTTCCGCCCCGGCGATCAGGCCTTCTTCGACATCCTGCAAAGCTATCAGGGCTATCGCACCTGCTATTACCGGACCTTCAACATCGGTCGCGCGACGCCCTCGCAGAACGACGCCTATATCCGGTGCCGCGAGTGGCTCGACAACGCGATCGCGCTGATCAAGCCCGGTGTGACCACCGACGTCGTCGCGAAGGCCTTCCCGAAATGCGAAGAATTCGGCTTCCCCGACGAGCTGTCGGCCTTCGGTCTGCAATTCGGCCACGGTCTGGGTCTGGCGCTGCACGAACGCCCGATCATTAGCCGGGCGGTCTCGCTCGACAATCCGATGGAGATCCAGACCGGCATGGTCTTCGCGCTCGAGACCTATTGCCCGGCCTCTGACGGCTACTCGGCCGCGCGGATCGAGGAAGAGGTCGTGGTGACCGACAAGGGCTGCACCGTGATCAGCCTCTTCCCGGCCGAGGACCTGCCGATCGCGGCCCGCTACTGACCGGCTCCCGGGTCCGCGCCATCCCGCGCGGACCCGGACCTTACGCAAAACGCCTACGCCAAAGGGGGGAGCGCGCCATGGCCAAAGCCACCAAGCGCAAGACGAATACCGAAGACTACCTGCGCATGTATCGCCAGATGGTGCGCATCCGCAGTTTCGAGGACAACGCCAACCAGCTGTATCTCTCGGCCAAGATGCCGGGCCTGACCCACATGTATTCCGGCGAGGAGGCCGTGGCTGTGGGCATCTGCGAGGCACTGACCGACGACGACAAGATCACGTCGACACACCGCGGCCACGGCCATTGCGTCGCTAAGGGGGCCGAGTTCAAGCAGATGTTCTGCGAGCTTCTGGGCAAGGTCGAGGGCTATTGCCGCGGCAAGGGCGGCTCGATGCATATCGCCGACCAGAGCCACGGTAACCTCGGCGCCAACGCCATCGTCGGCGGCTCGATGGGGATCGCCACGGGGGCCGCGCTCTCGGCCCGGCGGCTCGGGCGCGACGACGTCACCGTCTGCTTCTTCGGCGACGGCGCGACCGCGCAGGGCCTCTGGTACGAGGTGATGAACATGGCCGCACTCTGGAAGCTGCCCGTCATCTATGCCTGCGAGAACAACGGTTACTCCGAATACACCAAGACCGACGAGATCGCCGCAGGTTCGCTAACCGCGCGCGCCGAGGCCTTCGGGATCGAAGCCTTCGAGGTCGACGGTCAGGACGTACTGGCAGTCAACGAACTGGCGCAGCGACTGGTCGCTCGCGCCCGCAAGGGCGAAGGCCCGTTCTTCATCGAACTCAAGACCTATCGCTATCACGGCCACCATGTCGGCGACATCAACCGCGACTACTACCGTTCCAAGGACGAAGAGACGATCTGGAAGGAGCAGCGCGACCCGATCATCAATTTCGGAAAATGGCTTGTTGGTGAGGGCGTCGCGAGCGACGCGGAACTCGAGGAGATCCGCGAGGCGGTGAAGAAAGACGCCGCCGATGCCGTCGAATATGCGCTCGCCGCCGACTACCCCGACGTGGGCGAGGTCGACATGCATGTCTACGCCCCCAACGACGCCGCCTGAGGAGGAAATCATGCGCGAGATCACCCTGTCCAAGGCCGTCAACGAGGCCATCGCGGAAGAAATGCGCCGCGATCCCACGATCTTCCTGATCGGCGAGGACGTGGCCGAAGCCGGCACACCCTTCAAGGTCCTCTCGGGCCTCGTCGAGGAATTCGGCACCGAGCGGATCATCGACACCCCCATCTCCGAACCCGGTTTCATGGGGCTCGCTGTAGGTGCGGCGATGACCGGATCGCGACCCATCGTGGATCTGATGTTCGGAGACTTCCTGTTCCTCGTTATGGATCAGCTCTGCAATCAGGCCGCCAAGACCCATTACATGTCGGGCGGCAAGTTGAGCGTGCCTCTGGTGCTGCGCACGAACCTCGGCGCGACCCGACGCTCGGCCGCCCAGCACAGCCAGTCGCTGCATGCGCTCGTGGCGCATATCCCGGGGCTGAAGGTCGCCCTGCCCTCCTCGGCCTATGAGGCCAAGGGGCTGATGAAGACCGCGATCCGCGACAACAGCCCGGTCGTGATCTTCGAAGACAAGCTGATGTATAACGACAAGGCCCCGGTGCCCGAGGAGGAATACCTGATCCCCTTCGGTGAGGCCAACGTGCTGCGCGAGGGCAAAGACATCACGCTGGTCGCGACCTCGTCGATGGTGCAGGTGGCGCAGGCCGCCGCCGAGACGCTGGCCGCCGAGGGCATCTCGGCCGAGGTGATCGACCCGCGCACAATCGTGCCTCTCGATGAGAAAACCATCCTCGACAGCGTGCGCAAGACATCCCGCGCCATCGTCATCGACGAAGGCCACAAGAGCTACGGCATCACCGGCGAGATCGCCGCGCGCATCTCCGAGAAGGCCTTCTACCATCTCGACGCGCCGGTGCTGCGGATGGGTGCGATGGACGTGCCCGTGCCCTTCTCGCCCGCGCTCGAGGATCTGACCGTGCCCACGGCCGATGGCGTGGCGCAAGCGGCCCGCCGGCTGGTCCGGCAGGAGGTGAGCGATGCCGCATGAGGTCATCATGCCCGCGCTCGGCATGGCCCAGCAATCGGGCCAGCTTGTCGCCTGGCTGAAAGCGCCGGGCGATGCCGTGAAGGCGGGCGAGCCACTGATGGAGGTGGAAACCGACAAGGCGACGATGGAGGTCGAGGCACAGGCCGACGGCTATCTCGGCGGGCTTCGCGCGAAGGCGGGCGATGATGTGCCCGTGGGCGCGGTCGTCGCGGTGATCGCCGAGAGCCAGCAGGCTGCGGAAGCCGAGGCTGGCGGAGAGGTTGCTCAAGACGCCCCTGAAACCGCGTCCGAGACCGACAGCGACGACACGCTCCCCGAAGGCGCCGAGGTTATCATGCCCGCGCTGGGCATGGCGCAGGAGACCGGGCAGATCACGACATGGCTCAAGGAGCCGGGCGACGCGGTCGGTGCCGACGACATTCTCTTCGAGGTCGAGACCGACAAGAGCGCCGTCGAAGTGCCTGCCGGTGCCACGGGTTATCTCGCCGCTATCCTCGCTGAACCCGGCGAGGAAGTTCCGGTCGGCGCGCCGATCGCAATCATCTCGGCGGAGGCGCCCGCGAACCCTGTCCGCCTCAGCCATGCGCAAAAACCGGCCACGCCCAAGCTTGCCAAGACAGAAGCCCCGGCGAACAAACCCAAGCCGGAGAAAGAGGTTGCACCGACGTCAGAAGCGGCCAAGCCGTCTGCGAAACCTGCGGCAGCGCCCGCGCCCGGCGGTCGCATCCTCGCCTCACCGAAGGCGAAACGGCTGGCCCGCGAGCAAGGGCTCGACCTCGCTCGGCTGACCGAGGCTGGCATCGCGCAACCCTACCACGTCTCGGATCTCGAAACGCTGCGCGCCCTGCCCGCACCGCAAGCAGCGGCAGCGACGGCTCCGACCGCTCAAGCGCTGCATCTGAGCGCCGAAGTCTCGGCCCAAGGCTTCGCCGCTTTTTGCGACTGGATTGCGGAGGAGACGGGCGAGGACCCCGATCCGGGCGCGCTGCTCGCCGGTCTTGCGGCGAGCGCGACGCTGTCCGGCCCGGTCGCGGTCTCGCGCCACGGCCGCAGCCGCTGCTTCGTCGACCCGGCGCGTCACCCGCTGGGCCAGGCCCCCCAGGTGGACGAAGATGCCATGCCTGCGCTGCTGATCCGCGATCTGCGCGGCAGCGCGTTGCAGCGGATCTCGCTCGGCGGGGAGGCGCAGCCGGTGCTTACCCTCACCGGCTCCGATCCGCTGACCCTCACGCTCGAGGCCGATCCCGGCCAACTCGCGCCCGAGGCGGCGCTCGACCTGATAACCGGATTTGCCGCGCGGCTGGACGAGCCGCTGCGCCATCTCCTTTGATAGAAGGAACCGGACCGACATGGACCAGACCGACCTCTATATCGACGGCGCATGGCGCCCGGGCGCGAAAGGCACCCGTTTCGACGTGATCAACCCGGCGACCGAGGAGGTGCTCGCCTCCGTCGCCTCTGCCGAGATCGAAGACGCGGATGCGGCCCTCGATGCCGCGCAGAAAGCCTTCGGGGACTGGGCGGCACGCTCGCCCCGCGAACGTTCGGAAATCCTGCGCAAGGCGTTCGAGCTGATGACCGAACGGCTCGATCACTTCGCGCATCTCATCACGCTGGAGAACGGTAAGGCCGGCACAGATGCGATGGGCGAGGCGCGCTACGCGGCCGAGTTCTTCCGCTGGTTCGCCGAGGAAGCGGTGCGCGCCGACGGCATGATCACCCGCGCCCCCGCTTCCGGCGCGCGGATCGTGGTTCAGCATAAACCGGCGGGCATCGCGGTGCTGGTGACGCCGTGGAACTACCCCGCCGCAATGGGCACCCGCAAGATCGCGCCTGCGCTGGCCGCGGGCTGTCCGGTCATCATCAAGCCCGCCTCCGAGACGCCGCTGACGATGCTCGCGTTGATGCCGCTGCTGGAAGAGGCCGGCGTGCCCAAGGGCCTCGTGAACGTGCTGCCGTCCGAGAACTCCGCGGAGATCGTCGATCACATGCTGCACGATCCGCGGGTGCGGGTCGTCAGCTTCACCGGCTCCACCGGGGTCGGCCGCAAGCTCCTGCGCTCTGCCGCCGATCAGGTGCTGAAACCGGCGATGGAGCTGGGCGGCAACGCGCCGCTGATCGTCTTCGAGGATGCCGATATCGACGTGGCGGTCGAAGGCGCGATGCTGGCCAAGATGCGCAATCTCGGCGAGGCCTGCACCGCCGCGAACCGGTTCTATGTCCATGAGGCGGTGGCCGAGGAATTCACCGCGAAGATGACCGCGGCGATGGGTGCGCTGAAGGTGGGCAACGGCGTCGAGACGGATGTCGATGTCGGCCCGCTGGTCAACGCCAAAACCCGCGACAAGGTGGCGAGCTTCGTGACTGACGCGCTCGAACGCGGCGCTGAGCTGAAACTGGGCGGCAAGGTCCCGAACGGACCGGGCTATTTCTACCCGCCGACCGTGCTGACGAAGGTGCCGCAGGATGCCGCATGCGTGCATGACGAGATCTTCGGTCCGGTCGCCGCGATCCAGACCTTCACCGACGAGGAGGACGTGATCGCGCGCGCAAATGACACCGAATACGGGCTGGTCGGCTATGTCTTCACGCAGGACATGGCGCGCGGAATGCGGGTCTGCGAACGGCTCGACTACGGGATGGTCGGGCTCAATCGCGGCCTCGTCAGTGACCCCGCAGCGCCCTTCGGGGGCTCCAAGCAATCGGGGCTGGGCCGCGAGGGCGGGCATGAGGGCATGCTCGAATTCATGGAAACGCAATATATTTCGGCCAGCTGGTGAGGAGGAAGCCATGAGCTATGTCGCAAGCCCGTCGGTGCGCAGCTACGCCGCCGAGCGCGGGGTGAACCTCGACCGCCTCGCACAGGAAACCGGACGCGAGACGCTCGCGCGCGAGGATGTGGATCGCAAGGCCGACGGGGCGGGCTCCGGTGTCGCGCCCGGCCCCGCACCGGATGCCGCGCGCTACTGGGATGTCGATCACGCGGCTTACGGCCCCGTCACCGAGGAGCCGCTCTCGCGGATCGCCCGCGTGGCCGCCGATAACCTGTCCGCGGCAAACGCGTTGATCCCGCAGGTCACGCATCACGACAGCGCCGACATGCGCGCGGTCGAGGCGTTCCGCAAAGGCCTGCGCGACGAGGCGCGCGAACGTGGCACCCGCCTGACGGCGCTGGCCTTCCACGTTCGGGTTCTGGCGCGCTGTCTGAGGGAATTCCCCCGCTTCAACGCCTCGCTCGATGCAAGCGGCGAGACGCTGGTGCTGAAGGATTACGTCCATGTGGGAATCGCGGTCGACACGCCGAACGGGCTGATGGTCCCGGTGATCCGTGACGCCGATCGCAAGGGATTGTGGGACATCGCGGCGGAGATCACCGATCTGTCTCGCAAGGCGCAGGGCCGCAAGCTGCGCCCCGACGAGATGGGCGGCGCTTCGATGACGATCTCCAATCTCGGCGGGATCGGCGGCAGCGCCTTCACCCCGATCGTGAACCCGCCGGAAGTCGCGATCCTCGGCATCACCCGCAGTCAGGTCACGCCGGTCTGGGAGGGCGAATGGGTGCCGGTGCCGCTCTGCCCGCTCGATCTGAGTTATGACCATCGGGTCATCAACGGGGCGGATGCCGCGCGTTTCCTGACGCGCTACGCGACGCTGATGGCGGACCCGCGCCGGATGCTGATCTGAGTGCCGCATCCGTGACGAAATGCGCCGTCACGGACGGTCTCGCCCGTGACGTGGCCCTCCCTGCGTCGGGCAATCGCTCGGCCTGCGCCGAGCGGCGTTAGGTAAGGGCCGTAAAGTCGATGGACTGCGGCGTCAGTCAGCTTTCGCCGCCTCGGCCTTGCGCGCCTTCTCCAGCAGGTCCGTAACCAACGGGTTAGGAAACCGGCGCTACAGGGTCACGGCGTAGAAATCCTCGCCGATATCGAGATCGAAGGGCGCGGTCACCAGCAAGCCCTCGCGAAGCTCGTCGGCCAGAACCACCGCGGGCGTGATCGCAAGGCCTGCATCCTCCCGGGCCAGAAGGCGGATCATGGCCATGTCGTCGACTTCCGCCGCCACTTGCGGGCGCAGCCCGAGTCGCGTGATCAGACTGTCGAACCCGGTCCGGATCGAACTGTCGGTGGGCAGGATCACAGGCTCCTCGCGCAGCATCTCCTCAAGCGTGGCGTGCCGCAGCCGGTGCGGTGTGCCATGCAAGAGAACCTTCTGTTCTGCGACGCGATGCGCGATGAAGCTCGAGAACACGTCGCGGGCGGGCGGCTCGGTCGTCAGAACCACGTCGAGCGCCATCACCTGCAGCGCCTCGAACAGCACGTTCGCGCTGCCTGACCGCAACACGATCTCCACATCCTGACACCCGATGATCGGTGCGAGAAACCCGATCTGGAAGTTGCGCGAAAGCGTCGAGAGCGCCCCGATGCGCACCGCTTGACGCCCCGTGACCTGCCCCCCGCGGGATCCCTCAACGTAGTGTAGAGTCTGCGCCAACTCTGAAGGAGCAGACGAATGAGAAAAAGCCGTTTCACCGAGGCGCAGATTATCGGGATGATCAAGGAGCAGGAGGCAGGCATGCCGACAGCTGATGTGTGCCGCAGGCATGGCCTCAGCCCGGCGACCTTTTACAAGTTCAAGGCCAAGTATGGTGGCATGGAGGTCTCCGAGGCGGCCAGGCTGAAGGCGCTCGAAGACGAAAACGCCAAGCTCAAACGTCTGTTGGCCGACACCATGCTCGACAACGTGGTTCTGAAGGATCTGCTGGGAAAGAACTGACGACATTGACCAGGCGGCGAGAGGCGGCGCTCAGGGCGATGCGGGATCATGCCATCTCGCAGCGTCGGGCCTGCCAGCTTGTCGGTGTCGACCCCAAGACGGTCCGGCGCACACGCCCGCCGGACTGCCCCGAGATCCGCGAGGAGATGAAGGAGATCGCCGGGAAGCGGCGCCGGTTTGGCTATCGCCGGATCGGCATCCTGCTGGAGCGCAAGGACATGACCATGAACCACAAGAAGCTGTATCGGCTCTATCGGGAGGAAGGGTTATCGGTGAAGCGACGGCGTGGACGCAAGCGGGCTCGCGGGTCACGCACACCGATGCCTGCGGCGGCGCATCCCAATGCGCGCTGGTCGCTCGACTTCCTGGCGGACAGCTTCGGCGCCTCGCGCAAGTTCCGTATTTTGGCCGTGATCGACGATTGTTGCAGAGAGAACCTGTGCCTGGTCGCCGATACCAGCATATCGGGCACGCGTGTTGCCCGTGAACTGGATGCGCTGGTGCGGATCTACGGAAAGCCTGCTTGCATTGTCAGCGACAACGGGACGGAGTTCACCAGTCGGGCCATCCTGAGATGGGCCGACCAGAACGCCATTCCCTGGCACTACATCGACCCCGGCAAGCCGCAGCAGAACGCGTTCATCGAGTCCTTCAACGGAAGCCTGCGCGACGAATTATTAAACGAGGAGATCTTCGACACCCTGGACGATGCCCGGCGCAGTTTGGCGCTCTGGCGCTACGACTACAACGCCGTCAGACCGCACTCGTCTCTGGGAAACCAGACGCCGCTCGAAGCGCGCCGGGCGCTTGAGCAATTTGAGGGCTCCGCGCCCGGCGCGCTTGCCCACAGCAACCGACCCGACTACCAATCGCAAACCTGCAGACTCTCGTTATGAACGAGGGACCCAAGGGGGGCAGGTCAAGACCGTTGCGACCTTCTGCAGTACAGTTGTCCCAAACCTGCCATTCGTGAAGCACTTCCACGCGGCTGCTGGCGCGACTCTCTGCTGCTCGTAAAGCCTTCTGCGGAAAATAAGTATCGAAGAAGATGCCAACGGTACGCGACCCTATTCAGCCCATCTCCATAAATATCAAACCCAGCTTCGCAAAATTGCGTTTTGAGCAGGGCTTCAAAGCGAAGAACAAGGCTCTTTGTTTTCAGTTTGCAAATGTCTACCAAGGAATCCTTATTCCTCTTTACTCAACGGAAGTCATCTTTGTATCCTCGAACACCTGCCCCTCGCTATCTATTATGCGTAGATGGATTGTGAGATTGGCATTCGTCTCCAGTGATATCTTCGCCGTCGAAAGAGGGCCGGTTGCGTCTCCGTGAGACACGGGAACTGATCCGGATTGTCGATTGACGGATCGTCCATGGGGGCCGGTTTTCATTACCTCAAGGAGATATTTCCCTGAATGGCCGGGCTCGAGCCGGGAGAAGGTCTCGATCGTGACAAGGCCCTCGTCTTCCGAGAGCGAAATCCATGCGCGCTCGGCCCCGTCGGCCAGAACCTGACACGGCGCGACGAGCAGAAAGGCGAGAAGATAGGTCTTCAGTTTCATTATGAGCTCCTGTGAACACGGGGCGCCTCGGTCGGTTGAGGTTCTCACTCGCCGGTCTGAGTGATCTCGACGGACATGCCACCGGTCTGTGTGACGATGATCGGCGCGGCGGAGAGGCCGAACTGTTTCAGTCGGGCGGAGTTGTCGTCTCCGTTCTGCTCCAACTCCATCCGATTGCTTTGGCCCTCCTGATAGAGGTCCGCGAAATTGTCGGCACCGTTCTGGCGCAGCTTCATATCGTTGTCTCGACCGATTTGCGTCTGAAACGCGATGTTACCAAGCCCCGATTGGTCCAGCGAGACGAGGTTGTCTCCGGCAAACGGTACCTGCGCCGTCGTCTGGCTGATGCTAAAGGAATTGATCATGCCGTCGATCGTGACATCGGCGGCATTCCGGTCGCCTTGTTGCGAAATGTCGCCTTGGTTGTCCGACCCGCTCAAGCGCACGTTGGCGCGGTGCTCGTCGCCATGCTGCTCCACGACGAGCGCACTGGAGTCACTATATGCGACGACCTCGGCGATATTGTCTGTTCCGATCTGCTCGATCAACACATCGTTCGCGTTGGCCCACGGTCGCGACGTCTCGCTCGAGGAACCACCATCGACCTGATTGAGGTTTTCCTGAGCGAAAACGGACGTGGCACCGAACACGAGAAGCAGTGCGGCAAGCACGTATCTGGAGATCATATCACTGGCTCCGCTTTTGGATGATGCGAGACCCTGACAGGTCGAGGATATCACGTATTTTCATAGCTGGCTTTACTTCGGACGGTCTATCTCCGTCCCCGGCCGAACATCCGCGTAATCGAGCTGTCCCGCGCGCAATACGCGCGGGACATTTTCATGAAGGTTACTGCATCACGGTGGCGACGTTACCAGTACCCGCCTGGGTGATCGTGGAATGGTTTCCGCTGGTCATGAGCTGCGAGACAGTCGCGGAGTTCCCGCCAGCACCGGATTGGTCGATCATGCTGACATTGTGATCCATGCCTTGGGTCACGCTGGCAAACTGATTGTCATCGATTTGCGAGATGGTGCTCTCGTTGAGATCACCGATTTGGGAGACAAAGGCATATTGGTCGTCACCGGTCTGCGTGATGAGGCTTTCGTTCGCGAAGCCCGCTTGCTCAAGAATAGCTTCCGCGCCCGAACCATCAGACTGGTTGATGGTGCTCATGCCATCGATTCCCGATTGCGTGACCATCGCCGTCGCACTCGTGTTGGTTTGATCGACATAGCTCGTGTTGTTGTCATTGCTCTGCGTGACAGTCGCGGTTGCGAACCGGCTTTGTGGACCCTGCGAGATGTCGGAGAATTGGCTCGTACCCGATTGGTCGACGGTGGCCGTGACAGTACGGGCGACTTGCGAGATCGTGCTCTCGTTGTCGGAGCCGTCCTGTCTTACAGAGGCCGTCATCTCCGTGTTCGCTCCTTGCTCCACGAGCGACTGGTTGTTGCTGCCGATTTGGAACACGTCGACGAGGGCGTCTGAGCCGCGCTGGGTGACGTCGGAGACGTTTGCGATTCCGTCCTGATAGACATTCACATCAGAGTACGGATTTGCGTCTTCCGCGAAAACGTTCTGGGTGATCGTGGAACTGTTGTCCTGACCGAACTGATCATTTCGGGCCGTCACGCCTGACGCACCGGCATCCGGAACCCGGTTCGGATTATCAAACTGCGCAATGGACGAGGCGTTGCCGGACCCGGTCTGGATGATGCGACCGTTCAAGCTGTAGCCTGAGGGAATACCATCCGGCGGCACCTGCGCGGTGCCGTTCGATTCTTGGTAAATGGAGGCCGTGTTTGTCGGTGCATTAGGTTGGTCGGGATTGGATTGCTCGATCCGTGCTCTCGCGTTGTCGCCAAGCTGATCGATTTGCGCGCTGTTGGTCGGGACGGTGAAGCCGGGAATTCCGTTCGGGTTCTCAGACTGGGTTACCTCCGCGACGTTTGCGTTGCCGTTTTGTGAAACCGTAGCAAACCCTTCAACGCCACCGGTCTGATCCACGGATGCAGTGTTAAGCCCTCCGATCTGGTCGATCATGCTGTCATTAGCGAATGCGGCCGAGGCGCAGACCGCCAGCGCGAGCGCCGAGGCGCTGGAAATAAGAACGTTCTTCATCTTCTTTACTCCTGTTGGAAAGAGCCCCACGGATCAGGCGCCTCTCGGCACCTAATCGAGGTGAAGCTCAGCGCATCACTGGTTGACGGTGGCCATGTTGCCGGCACCCGATTGCGTGACGGTCGAGAAGTTGCCGTTCGTCGCCATCTGGAACACGCTTGCACTGTTGCCGGTATTCACGGCATCCACGACGGGGTCTCCGCCATCCTGTTCGATGATCGAGCTGTTGTTGTCGCTGGATTGCGTGACTTCGGCGAACTGATCAGCACTGCCTGGCCCCGAGATCAGCGAGGTTTGCAGAACAGAGCTGGTGTTGCCGTTACCGTCTTGCAAAATCAACGCGGCGATCGAGCTGTTCGCCCGGCCCGATTGAGTGACATCGCTCGTGTTATTGTCGCCCGACTGTTCCACCGACGTCATACCGAAATTCGCGCTTTGCGAGATGGTGCTGATGTTCCCCGCGCCCGTCTGTGCAACGGTTGCGTCGTTGTCCAAGCCGCTTTGAGAGATATCCGAGGAGTTCCCGGTGGTCGCCTGCGTAACGTTAGCGGTATTGAGATTGCCCTTCTGTTCAATCGTTGAGATATGGTCGGTGCCATCCTGGGTGACCGACGCATATTGCCCACGACGATCGACCGGATCCGTATCGCGACCCTGCACAACGCTCGAGAAGTTGTTCGCGCCGTTCTGCATTACGTCCGCTTCGGCCAATGGCGGACCGTCATTCCACTGAGTGATTTCCGATATGTTGCCAGGCGCTTCGCCGGGATCACCGGTCTGGTTCACCGTCGCCTGTGCCTGCTGGCCTTCCTGGTAGATGGTCGAGGTATTCGACGCGGTGTTGAAGCCCGGCGTCCCGTTATTGGGATCGTCCGACTGGGTCACGTTGGCAATATGTGCGCTACCGATCTGATCAACTGTGGATACACCTTCGTTTCCTCCGGTCTGATTGATCGTAGCCTCGTTAAGCCCGCCGATCTGATCGATGGAGCTTTCATTTGCATAAGCCTGGCCAGCGAGAGTGAGCGCAAGCAGTGATACACCCGTGATAAAGTGCTTTTTCATGAGGCAATCCTCCAGTATAAGCACCAAAGGCATCTTTGGTGCCGGTTTGGCGGCCGCGAATGCGACCACAAATCAAGGCGTGGCGTTGCAGGTGTCCAGCCAAGTAGACGCCACGCCCCCGAAACTCGCCCTGCCTACAGGCGATATGTCATCTCTGCTCAGATTGTTTTTCTGGTTTCGGCTGGCGATGTTACAGCCGACGTAAGTTCCGGCTTATTGCTGCCAGAATAGGTTTGATCCGTGATCCGCGAGGGGGAGAGCCGACCGTCTTCAATCTTGTATTGAGTGACCAGCCGCCTCTCGGCTTGAGGATCCTTGAATTTCCAATAATCCCGCTCTGCCATTTCCATAACAAGCGTATATAAGGCTTTCTCGATTGCTCGCCGAAGCGCCACGAAATCGGGTTCGTTTGCGGTAATGCCAGCTTCCAATTCCAGAATCTCGTCCGTGTCGACATAGCGGAAGACATTGGCGCCGACGCTCGTCGACAGAATGGATTTTTGAACCACGACGGATGCCAGGACCTCGCCGGTCTTTACGCTCACAGTTCGCAGGTTCACGCTAATGCTGTCTTTGCGATACTCGGTCTTCGCGCCGATCCCCAACAGGGCCGCGCCCGCGCCGCCGGTCTCAATGTTCGAGTCGAAACCTATGACCCCCCCTTCGATGATCACCCCGGCGAAGAGCATGGGCGGAAGCGCCTTCGGGTTGATCTCCTGTTCCTTGAGATAGATTTTGCGCATTTCCTGGATGAGCCGCCGCTCCTGCAGCAAATTCTTGAGGCTGCTGCGTTCCACGACGCGAAACCACTTGCCGTCGCCTGCGTCCCGGAGGGCCTTCATAAGGATCGCGCCACCGCCCTGCGATACTGCCTTGGAAAGCGACTGGTAGTTTTCGGAGGGTTTGAATTGCCCGGTCAGGTCTTCAAAATCGTAGACGGCCACGTCTATCCGGCTCTCGGGTGGCGGAAGCTGCAGCAACGTATTGCGCGTCACCGTCGGCTGCGGAAGGGTCGGAGGCTGTTCGTTCTGCGCAAGCTGCGCCGAGAGCTGTGCGCAACCTGACAGCGCGAGAGCGACGCTGGTCACGCAGGCGATCCGCGTTGCCGCACTGAGCACATGCGCCCGGAGTAATTCAAATCTGCTCTTCATCGTCAGTTCGCCGCTGCCTGCTCTACAACCGGCAGCACGATCTCTGTCGTGGAGCCATCAAGGAGATTGGTGATTTCAACCCGGATATTTTCGAGCGTACGCTCGTAGAAAATCTGTTGATCGCCGATGGTGATCGTATCGCTATCTCCCGGCTGC
The DNA here is from genome assembly GCF_002563775.1 of Thioclava sp. ES.031. Taxonomy (NCBI): domain Bacteria; kingdom Pseudomonadati; phylum Pseudomonadota; class Alphaproteobacteria; order Rhodobacterales; family Paracoccaceae; genus Thioclava; species Thioclava sp. ES.031. The sequence continues at coordinate 2,738,593 of NZ_PDJO01000001.1, forward strand.
GCGCCGGTGATGACCTCCGACAAGCCTGATGACAGCGACGACAAGAGGCGGCTCTGGAGTTGCCGCACGAACAGGTCGGATTGGGAGCTGTAACTCGAACTCTTGCTGCTTCCGTCGTCTTTGTACTGATTTTGGATATCTGCCAGCGCGAGCAGGTGGCTGGAATTGAAAGAGCTTCCACCAAAACTTGGGCTCGTGAAGCTATAGGTAAGATCTTGCGCCGAAGCGCAACTCGCTTGGAATGTCAGCGGCGCGCCCACCAAAAGAAAAAGCGCGACGAAGCCGAATGTCGTCCTATCCCCAACCATCAAAATTACCCCACCGATGGTCTAAAATTTTCCAGCCCTTGAACACGAGAAATCATCTCACGGGCCTTTGTACTGTTGTTAACTTTGCGTCTGAAAAGAGTGATTCGCAATTGTCAAGAACCTCCGTGAGGTCCGAAGTTTACGTTGAGGTAACGCCAAGTGACTGAGATAAAAAGACTAATTTTCGGGCAAAAAAACATATGTTCGCGCAATTTTGCGCGCAATTTCGCGCGGGGGTTGAAACGATTGACTGCGCCACCCCTTAATTTTCGAAATCTTAAATAAGTGAAAAGCGGATACGTCGGCTGGTGAAGCTTATGGAGTTCATACGGATCTACCAGTGGTCCAATGCCGGCACGCCAAAGCAGAAGCACAAGACCTATACTTCCCCGCTAAGAGGTCCGTGGGTGGAGCGCCTAAACTAAACTTGGCGCTCGGACATCGCCTACCTGTCAATCAGCAAGAAATCTTGACCCCCAATCGTCGCCCGAATTTGCCTCCCTACCTTGGCGCAACGAGAGCTGGACCGATGCGGTGTAGCCATCACATGGCGCCGCCGTATCGGACCAGCGGGTCTTCGGTCACTCGCGGGGCTTGAACCGCCAGCTCTCATGGCCAGTTTCGACGATGTCGCAATGGTTTCCGAGGGCCTCGGCATCACCTTGCTGCCCGATCTGGCGGTGCGTGCAGTCGCCGTGTGCGCGGCAGAGATACATTTGTCTCCGCTGCCCAATGCCTGCCCCAGACAAGTCGTCCTTGCCTCGCGTCCGGGTTCGGCACGCAGATCGCTCTTTCACAAGCTGGGGGAGGTTTTGATCAACGGGGCCGGGTCAACGTAAAACCGTTAGGCTCGAAACTTGCTAACCCGAAACAAAAATCCAAAGTGAGTGCGGCGAAAGCCCTCTTCCCGCCCTTTGTGTCGATCAGCCTGGTCCCGAACCGTTGGCCGCGCTGAAGGTCCACTTTCTCGATAGATCGGCTTTGCCTTCGCGGTAGCAGCGAACGGCCGCTCTCCGCCCTTCCGGTCGACCTTGGGTGTGATGCTGCGTCTTGCAGGAAGGGCAGCGAGGGGCTCCCAACGGGCCTTCATCGCAGATTACACCGATGGCGTTTGGATAGCGCTCTCTCAGCATGTCATACGCATTTCTGCAGCTTGGCTTTTCCATCGCAGTCTGGGAAGCGGACACAACTGAGGAATGCTCCATATCGGCCGCGCCGTTCGACTAACCATCCTGCTTCGCAACTGGGGCAGGCCCGCTGGCTCTCGCCGCAATCAGCGCAAACCAGATCTCCACTGGTTCGGGAACGGACCGGAAGGCCGACACCGCAGGCCGGGCAAGCGGGCATGCGACTACCGCACAACTTCACATGCTCGCAGCGATACCAGTCGCGACCGTCCTTGCCTGCCATGTGAAGCAGACGCCCGCCGCAACCCGGACAGGTGTGGGTGTGCTTCTGGGCCTCCAAGGGCACAGTCACGCCGAACTCCGGTTCTTTCACCAGCTCTTCGACGAAGACGGAGGGTCGCGTCTCCGATGCAAGGATGGTCACGGTCCGACGGGCCCGGGTCACGGCGACATACATGACGCGCCGTTCTTCGGCGTTCGGATATGGCTCGGCCTCGGGCGATACCAGGCTGAGCAGGGGGTCGTCGACGATCATCGACGGGAAGCCCATCCTGGCGTTGTCGACGCCAAGGATGATGACGTAATCGGCCTCGAGGCCCTTCGATGCGTGAATGGTCTTGAAGGTGATCGTCGCCCCGGGGTTCTGGCGCTGAAGCCGCCCGATATCGGGCCGCAGGAAACGATAACGCCCGAGGATGAGGATGGACGGCTTCCCACCACCCTTTCCTTCTGTGGCGGCGAGAGCTGCCACCGTGTCGTTCAAGGTCGTCTCCCCGGTGTCGCGGCGCGTCCAGGCGATCCTGATCGACGGCTCGTCCGTCTCGCCTGCCGGGATCACCGTCTTGGTGATCTGAGCGGGGTTACGGAGAACGAAGTGACGGGCGGCCAAGGCGATCTTGTCCACGGACCGGAAGGTCCGGCCGAGGTCGACGGTGCGATGGACACCAGTGGCTCCTGCAAAGGTGCCGCCGAACTCCGCGCCGAAGTTGCGCATGATGTGAATGTCCGACCCGGCGAAGCGGTAGATCGACTGCCAGTCGTCGCCGACGGCGAACACCTTGGCGTCGGAATGCTGGCGCTTGAGTGCCTGAATCAGTTTCGCTCGCCCGGTCGAGATGTCTTGAAACTCGTCGACGAGGATATGCTTGAACGGGCTCTGATAGCGCCCACTTTCTACAAAGGCCGTGGCGCGGTTCACCATGTCCTCGAAGTCGATCCGATCACCCAGGCGGGATTGATATTCCCGGAAGACGGCGCCGAATATCTTCAGGAATGCTTCGGCACGCTTCCCCATCTTCAGCGTTTGCGCCTTGTCCGAACAGTCCTCGACCCGGTACCCGCCGTTCTTGAAATGACGCAGGAAGGTGCCCATTAGCGAGGTAAAGCTGTCGACCGCGCCGACCTCGGCCACACGGTCGTAGATCTGGATGTCCGGGACCGGCCGCAGCGTGACGTGGGGGTTGAGCTTTTCGGCAAGAGCCTCGAGCAGTCGCCCTTCTTCACGCTCCCAGCTGTAGGTTTCGATCAGAATCGTCTCGTGCTCGGCATGGACTTGCCGCTTCCAATCCATGCCCTCAAGGTATTCATCGCGGTCGACATAGGGCGCCGTGGTCAACTCCTCCTTACCATCCCTGCCGCGTTTTTTGCGTACGCCGAAATGCTCGATGTAGACGCCGCTTTCTGTCAGCCGGAAATCTGGCGTGTAGACGCGACGCCCGGTCTTCTGGAGCTTGTGCTCGTAGCTCGGCTCGTATTCGTAGGCGATGCCGTTCCGGAACAGCCAGTTGGCGATCAGCAGCTCTTCGAAGCTGTTCACCGTCTCCCCTTGCAGCGTCCGCAGGTTGCGACTTTCGATCTGCGCATACCATTCGTGCTTGGTCTTGAAGTCCCACTCTGTCGGGAAGTCGTCGAAAAAACCGGCGAACCATCCGATCACGGTCTGCGCGATGTCACTGGCGGTCGCCACGATGTGCCGAAGGATCTCCTTCATGAGGGATAGGAAGGCCTTGTCGTCCGTCGCGGTCGGCGCCAAGGGGGGCTTCTCCCCTTCCACCTCACCGATGATCTCGTAGGCCAATGCGTGGAAGGTGCGCGCCGCCACGGGGACCCCGCACCGCGCCTCGATGCGCTCGGACATCTCGGTTGAAGCATCTTTGGCGAAGGCCAAGAGCAGGAGCTCGCTTGGCTTCCGTATCTCCGTCTTCACCAGGTATGCGGCCTTGGCCGTGATAACGCTGGTCTTGCCGGACCCGGCGCCGGCCAGAACCAACGTTGCATCCTCGTCGACGACCACCGACAGGCGCTGTTCCGGTGTCAGCGGCATGGATTCGACCGTGTCGAAGAAGTCTTTCCACCGAAGCAGCTGAGCTTCCACGAACGTCTCGATAGCCGCGTCCCGGACGGCGTTCGGATCAGCAGCGAAGGCCGCGATCGGGGCGATCCGGGAGATCACCCCGTCGCCAACGGCCTCGGCGTTCAGCTTGGAAAGCACGCGGCTGTTCAGATCGGCTGCGTCGCGCGCCAGCGGCGCTACATGGCATGCGGCAGGATAGACATCCGGCACCTTGAACACATCGAGCGCATCCAGGATGCGTCTGACCGCGGCGTCCTCCTTCTCCAGCTCCGCCCGATTGAAACTCGCCCAGGCGGTCGTAGCCGCCTCTGCAAACGTTCTGGCCGCAGAGGCATCCACCGCTGGCAAGGACAGGTTGCCGCCGCCGCCAAGATCGAGCAACAGCGACGACGAAAGAAGGCCTTTCCTCACTGAGGGGCGCGTCGCGATAGCGTCAAACCCTATCCAGGGCGAACCCGCCCCGCGTGCGGCAATGCCCCTGTCTCGCAGCGTCAGGGACCTTGGATGTCGACCGAGAGGGTCAACCAAGAACCTCAGGAAGGATTTTGAGGCGAGGTTCATTTGCACCAAACTACCAGTCTTTTCCAAGGTGTAGCAGATTTCGGACAGCCGGGAACCTTTCCGGACGCATTTCAGACGCGAATGGGCGCCTGCCCTGCTCATTTATTTCCGAGAATACATCTGACCGGCGACTTGCTGGGCCGGGACACCCGATTGCCACGGGCAATGGCGAAGTTTTTTCTTCGCCCCGCAGACTATTGGCCAATCTCCATTTCGAGGACCGAAACAAAGACCGGTGAGCCCAAGAGAAGAGAAGGAGGGGCACCCCGGAAACGACTGCGGACAGGCTTGATGCTGCCACGAACGGCAGACGCGCAACCAAGGAGGACCACCATGCTGCGTAAGTTCCCAACGAAGACCCTGCCCGCAGATCTACAACTCGCTGCCGTTCGCGCGCATTTCGACAAGCACGGATCCGCGCTGTGCAACGCCGCGGGGCTGATCGACGGCGACGCCGGAACGGCCCGTGTCCTGCGCCTCATGTCCCGCTTGCGCGAAGCCGCGCGCCTGGACTGGGCGACGCGCCGCAGGCTGGTCGATCTGCACCGCCTTTTGTCTCTCGACCCGGTCATCGATGGGTTCGAACCCGACCTTTCGTCCTGGGTTCTTCTCGATCCCGCGAGCCCGGAGGTGGAAGAGCTCTGCCTGCTCACCGACCGGCTCTATGACCTTCTGGTCGAGATCGGTGAACTGAACGATGAGCGGGATGCGCTGGCGCTTGCCCTCCCAGCGCAGGACGCGGCCTGAACTGCAGCGCCGACCATGCGCAGTTTGCACGGTCGGCGTCATGCTCCGGGATGAGCGCAAAGCGCAGCCTCCCGACAGGGCACCATCGGCGGCGGTACGGCCCAAGAACAGAAAAAATCATGCGCCCAGCAGATTTCTTCTTCGTCATCCCGATGAACGACCAATGTTCTCGTCACCAGCACCCAAGAACAGCCTTCGCAACCAGCCGAAAGGACCCTGCCAACGCCCCAGCATCTCCCCGCGACGGAACATGACGCCGATGAATCAGGCACACCAGCACCGTTTCCGCCACCGCATGAAAGGGAGATCATCATGCCCGACACCACCACACTCGACACCGCCGATGCGCGTCTCGGCGCCGCCTATGCGGTGGAGCAGCACCTCCGCCGCCACGGTGCGAGCCTCTGCGACCTCCTCGACGCGCTCGATGATCCGAGTGGGTTCGCGGCGCTCTGTGACCTGCACGGCGCGTTCGGGCAACCGATCCCGGATACAGATGCCATCGAGGTCGCCCTCCGCGACATCCGTCGCATCCTGGCTGACCAGGCGCCGACGTCGCTCGACAGGATAGGTCATGAGAGGGGCTTGCCAGCCTCCGACATGACCCTCTGGCATGGCGCGCGGGTCAGCGACCTTCTCGCGCGGTTCCGTCATGCTGACTGAGACTGGGGCACGCTGTGCCCTACAGGTGGCGCGCCAGCGCCGCCTGAGCGTCTATCCTGACGAGTTCGGGATGGAGCAGGATATCTGCGACGTGACACTGTGGCTCATCGAGAAGCACAGCCTGTCTCGTGTCCACGTGTGGGTGGACCGGCACTACACCCAGATCGGCCGGGAGATCGCCGGCGTGACCGTCATGACTTCGCCGAGCCACCCCGCACGGCTGAGCGACGCGGCGCACGACGCGTTTCTCGCGCTCGGCTACACGATCGAAGACACTCGCGCAGACACTTACGGCCACCAGTTCTGCGACGGCCATCACTCAAGGCACGAGATAATTCAGGCCTATGCGCGCATCGAGGACTTGCTGAGGCTCTGGCGATCACAATAACAAATACTTGAACACCTCGGACAAGGGCGGCGCAAGCCGCCCTTTTTGCATGCCTTGCGTTCGTTGGTGCAAGGCATGCCGACATTGCGCATCAACGTCTCGGCAAGTCTTCGAAACGGTCGCTGTTCTGCTCGTCCTGGAGAACTGGCCCACGGTGGGTGGCAGCGGAAGCTACGCCGCCAGCCCAAGAACGCCATCGGCTACGACCAAGCCGAAGAAAAATTCTGAAAACCGTTTCCCCGCCTGTTTCTTGTGCCCATAACTCACAGGACAAAGTCGAACCCTCGTTCTCGCGAGAAACGGCCGAAATAACGGAAAATCGGGCGCTTACGCCCGATTGACCTTATTCGCTTGCCGAATGGACCTCATAAGCCCGCCGGTGGCCACTAATTAGTAGTGGCCACATATGGCTCTTCAACTCACCCGGCTCAGCCGCATTTGGAGTGGCCGCAATCGGCGCAGGTCATACAGCCTTCGACCATCCGCAGGGCGTAGGAGCCGCAGGACGGGCAGGCTTTGCCGCGGGGGGCTTCGCCGATGGCCATGCGGTCGGCCTCGGGGTCGGATTTCAGGCCCAGCCCTTCGCCTTCGAGGAAACCGATCGAGATCATGTGACGCTCGATCACGCCGCCAATCGCCGCAAGGATCGAAGGGATGTATTTGCCCTGCATCCAGGCCCCGCCGCGCGGATCGAACACGGCCTTGAGCTCTTCGACCACGAAGGAGACATCGCCACCGCGCCGGAACACCGCCGAGATCATCCGGGTCAGCGCCACGGTCCAGGCGAAATGCTCCATGTTCTTCGAGTTGATGAAGACCTCGAAGGGACGACGATGACCGCCTTGGACGATATCGTTGATCGTGATGTAGATCGCGTGCTCCGAACCCGGCCACTTGATCTTGTAGGTCGAGCCTTCCAGCGCCGCGGGACGGTCCAGCGGCTCGGTCAGGTAGACCACATCGGCGCCCTCATCGACTTCCGGCGCGGCCTCGGAGGTTTCCGACACGCTGAGAACCGAGCCCGTCACGTCGTTCGGACGGTAGGTGGTGCAGCCTTTGCAGCCGGTGTCCCAGGCTTCCATATAGACCGATTTGAACGCCTCGAAGGGGATATCCTCGGGGCAGTTGATGGTCTTGGAGATCGAGCTGTCGATCCATTTCTGCGCCGCGGCCTGCATCCGGACGTGATCCATCGGCGCGAGGGTCTGGGCGTTGACGAAATAGTCGGGCAGCGGTTTGTCCCCGAACTTGTCGCGCCACATCTGCACCGCGTAATCGACCACTTCTTCTTCGGTGCGCGAACCGTCGGGCTGCAGCACCTTGCGCTTGTAGGCATAGGCGAAGACCGGCTCGATACCGCTCGAGACGTTGCCCGCGTAAAGCGAAATGGTTCCCGTGGGTGCGATGGAGGTCAGCAGCGCGTTGCGGATACCGTGCTCGCGGATCGCCTCGCGGACGTCGTCATCCATCTGCATCATGTTGCCCGAGGCGAGGTATTTCTCGGCATCGAACAGCGGGAACGGCCCCTTTTCCTTCGCGAGATCGACCGAGGCGAGATAGCTCGCCCGCGCGATCTGCTTCATCCAGACTTCGGTCTGTGCGGCGGCCTCTTCCGAGCCATAGCGCAGGCCCAGCATCAGGAGCGCGTCGGCAAGACCGGTCACACCCAGACCGATGCGACGCTTGTTCTGCGCCTCTACGCGCTGCTGCTCCAGCGGGAAGCGCGAGGCGTCGACCACGTTATCCATCATGCGGATCGCAAGGCGCACCATCTCGTCGAGCTGCTCGGGGTCCAGACCCGCATCCGCCTCGAACGGGTTCGTCACCAGACGTGCGAGGTTGATCGAGCCCAGCAGGCACGCGCCATAGGGCGGCAGGGGCTGCTCGCCGCAGGGGTTGGTCGCGGCGATCTGCTCGACATAGTTGAGGTTATTCATCTTGTTGATGCGGTCGATGAAGATCACGCCCGGCTCGGCGTAGTCATAGGTCGCGCGCATGATCTTATTCCAAAGATCGCGGGCGTTCAGCGTGTGATAGACCTTGTCGCCGTATTTCAGGTCCCACGGACCGTCGGCCTTCACGGCCTCCATGAACGCGTCGGTCACCAGCACGGACAGGTTGAACATCCGCAGCCGCGCCGAATCCTGCTTGGCGGTGATGAAGCTCTCGATATCGGGGTGGTCGCAGCGCATCGTCGCCATCATCGCGCCGCGCCGCGAGCCCGCCGACATGATCGTGCGGCACATCGCATCCCAGACATCCATGAAGCTCAGCGGACCGGACGCATCGGCGGCGACGCCCTTAACCTCGGCCCCGCGCGGGCGGATGGTGGAGAAGTCGTAGCCGATTCCCCCGCCCTGCTGCATCGTCAGCGCGGCTTCCTTCAGCATGTCGAAGATGCCGCCCATGTTGTCAGGGATCGTTCCCATGACGAAGCAGTTGAACAGCGTCACCGCGCGGCCGGTGCCGGCCCCCGCGGCGATCCGGCCTGCAGGGAGATATTTGAAATCTTCCAGCGCGCCGTAGAATTTCTCTTCCCATTTCGCGGGCTTATCCTCGACCTCGGCCAAGGCGCGCGCGATCCGGCGCCAGCTATCCTCAACGGTCGCGTCGATCGGGGTCCCGTCCTGTTCCTTCAGACGGTATTTCATGTCCCAGATCTGTTCGGCAATCGGGGCGGCAAAACGGCTCATGAGGTCCTCGTTGGCAGCAGTTCGAGTGAGGTAAAAATCGAAAACCCCCTCCGCATATCGTGCGTCGGGGGCGGGCTGACACTATACCTAAGGCCTCTTCGCATGACCAGACGCAAATCGGACATTGCCGTCGCGAGACCGAAAACCTAATTAGGGAGCATGGGTGACAAAGTGGTGAATCTGATCAAACTGTGCGTCGGCGCCGAGAAGGTCGAAGACCTGATCGCGTGGCAGGCCAGCCGCTACGGCCAGGGTCCGGCCATGCATGTCACGCGCATGTGGCCGAAACGCGCGGACGAGATCCTGAACGGCGGGTCGCTATACTGGGTCTTCAAGGGCGCGGTGCTGGCGCGCCAGCGCGTGCTGGAGCTGTCCGAAGTGATGGGCGCCGACGGTATCGCGCGCTGCGCGATCGTTCTCGACCGCGAGGTCGTCCGCACCGAGGCGCTGATGCGCCGCCCCTTCCAGGGCTGGCGTTACCTCAGCCCCGAGGATGCGCCCCGCGATCTGCCCAAAGGCCGCGCCCGCGAAGAGGCCCTGCCCCGCGAGCTTGCCGTGGCACTGTCCGAGATCGGCCTGCGTTAAGCGGCGAGCCAGCTTTCCGCCTCTCCTTGCGCGGTGAAGATGCGAAATGCTCCGCCCTCGCCCTGCATGCTCGCCTCGGAGCGCATATCCTCCGGCACGACCAGCGCGCAGCGCCCGGCCTGACCGTCTTCGCAGCTTTGGCGCAGCCCGCCGATCAGCTCCGCCATGTAGCCGTCGAAGCGCGGCGCGACGACCACCATCATCCGATCCGCGGACCCGACGAGGCGCATCGCCTCGGTCACATCATGTTTAAGAACGGTGCCGGAGGCGATCAGACCGACCACGCCTTCGGGGCTATCTTCCATCGAGTCGATCATCGTGGAATTCCTTTGTTCGAACACCAGTCGGCGAGGCGCTTCGCCCCACCTCCAAGCTGAACGGACGGATGTACGCCCCGGTTCCGCCCGGAGGCGGCACCGTCAACGAAGCCTGATCTAGCCGCGCAGCGATTGCACACGCGCGACAAGCTGCCGGGTGGAGCCGTCCTTGCCCTCGCCCGCATCCTCGCCCTTCAGAACCGGAGCCAGTGCCAGCGCCAGTTCCTTGCCCAGCTCCACGCCCCATTGATCGAAGCTGTTGATGCCGAGGATCACGCCTTCGACGAAGACGCGGTGCTCGTAAAGCGCGACGATCCCGCCGAAGACCTCGGGGATCAGTTTCGGATAGAGCAGCGTCGTCGACGGCCGCGAGCCCGGGAAGACACGGTGGCGCGCCTGGCGGTCCAACTCGTCGCCCTCGAAGCCCTTCTTGCGCATGATCTCGGTCGCCTCGGCCAGCGAGCGGCCCCGCATCAGCGCCTCGGATTGGGCCAGACAGTTGGCCACGAGCAGCAGATGCTGATGCGCCAGATCGGGCTCGTGCCCCTCGGCGGCGACCATGAATTCGCAGGGAATGACCCGCGTGCCCTGGTGGATCAGCTGATAGAACGCGTGCTGGCCGTTGGTGCCCGGCTCGCCCCAGACGACGGGGCCGGAATTGTAAGGCAGGTCCTTGCCATCCATGCTGACGCGCTTGCCGTTGCTCTCCATCTCCAACTGCTGGAGATAGGCCGGAAGACGCGCAAGCCGTTGATCATAGGGCAAAACCGCGCGCGTGGCATAATCGCAGAACTGGTTGTGCCAGATGCCGACCAGCGCCAGCAGCACCGGCAGATTGTCCTTGAATTCGGCCTTGCGGAAATGCGCATCCATCACCGCCGCGCCCTTGAGGAAATCCGCGAAACCCTCCGGCCCGATCGCGATCATCAGCGACAGCCCGATCGGCCCCCACATCGAATAGCGCCCGCCGACCCAATCGGCGAACCCGAAGACGCGGGCCTGATCGATCCCGAAGGCGGCGGTCTTCTCAGCCGAGGTCGAGAGCGCCGCGAATTGCTGCGCCGGGTCCGAGACCTTCTCGGCCATCCACCGCTTCGCGGTCTCGGCATTGGTCATCGTCTCGATGGTGGTGAAGGTCTTGGAGGCCACGATCACCAGCGTCGTCTCCGGGTTCAGACCGGCCAGCGTGTCATGGATATGCGCCCCGTCCACGTTGGAGACGAAATGGCAGCGCGGCCCGTCGTGATAGGGCGCGAGCGCGAGCGTCGCCATCGCCGGGCCCAGATCCGAGCCGCCGATGCCGATATTCACCACATCGGTGATCGCGCCGCCCTGCCCCGTGAAGGTGCCCTCGCGGACATCGCGCGCGAACGCCTCCATACGGGCATAGGTCGCGCGGACCTCGGGCATGACGTTCTCGCCATCGACGAACACGTCCGTGTCGAGATTGCGCAGCGCGGTATGCAGCACCGCACGGCCCTCGGTGTCGTTGATCTTCTCACCGGTGAACATCGCCTCGGCGCGGGCCGCGACTTCCTTCTCCTCGGCCAGCTTCACCAGCAGATCGAGCGTCTCCGCATCGATATTGGTCTTGGAGAAATCGAACAGAAACGGCCCGGTTTCGCGGCAGAACCCCGCAGCGCGATTACCCTTTTCGAACAATTCCCCGATTTCGCGGGATTGTACGGATTGCGCCTTGTCGAGGAGGTCTTGCCAGATGGTCATCGCTTGCTCTGCCCAGTTATTCAGCCCAGTGAACGGTCGCGTCCTTGAGAACGGCGCGCACCGGCGCCTGTTCCACGGGGAGCCTCTCGGCCGCTTCGATCGCCGCGCGCTTCTCCGCGCCGGTGATCAGGATATGCGTATACATCGCGTCGCGCAGCACGGGTGCGGACAGGGTGATACGCGGCTCGCCCGCAGCTTCGGCCCGCATCGGCAGCAAGATCGGCGCATCGTTCGACAGCGCCTCTTTCAGCCGGTCGGCGCCCGGGAAAAGGCTCGCCGTATGCATATCCGCGCCCATGCCCAGAAGCAGGACGGAAATCGGCAGATGCGGCGCGATGCCCTCGGCCAGTTCCGCCATCTTGTCTTCGGGCCGCTCCGCCTCGGCATAAAGCGGCACCAGCGTCGCCGCTGCCGCCCGCCCCTTCAGGAGCCGCGCACGGATCAGGCGCGTGTTAGACCGCTCCGAGCTCTCGGGCACCCAACGCTCGTCATTGAGGAGCACCGCGACCTTGGACCAGTCCAGATCAATGTCGGAAAGGATATCGAAGATCGGACCGGGCGTGGAGCCGCCGGGCACCGACAAGGTCGCGCGGCCCTCGTTGTTGATCGACGCGCGCAACTGGCTCGCGATGCGATCCGCGAGCCCCATCATCAGCATCTCGCGATCTGGATAACTCTCAAAGTTCATTCGCGAATCTCCCGCCAGCGGCGTCCGTCGCGATGCATCAGCATCAACGCGTCATCGGGCCCCGACGCGCCGCTGTCATAGGTTTGAGGTTTGTCGCCGCGCGCCTCCCAGCCCTCGATGATCGGGTCGGTCCAGGCCCAGGCCGCCTCGACCTCGTCGCCGCGCATGAACAGCGTCTGGTTGCCGCGGATCACGTCCATGATCAGGCGCTCATAGGCGTCGGTGATGTCGGCCTCGTCGCCCAGAGCTTCCGCGAAGGACATATCGAGCGGCACCTGAACCAAGCGCATCCCGCCCGGCCCCGGCTCCTTGATCATCATCTTCAGGTTCATGCCCTCATTGGGCTGCAACCGGATCACCAGCACGTTCTCGCGCCACTCGCCCTCGGCGTCGTCGAAGATCTGGTGCGGCGGCTCCTTGAAGGTGATCGCGATCTCGGAGGTGCGCGCGCGCAGCCGCTTGCCGGTGCGCAGATAGAAGGGCGTGTTCACCCAGCGCCAGTTCGCGACATGGCATTTCATCGCGATATAGCTCTCGGTCGTCGACTCCGGGTCCTCGGCATCTTCGAGATAGCCGGGCGCATCCTTGCTCGCCGCGTATTGGCCCCGCACGATATCGGCGGGCTGGACGGGCTGGAGCGCGCGGATCACCTTGAGCTTCTCGTCGCGCACCGCATCGGGGTCGAAGTGGTAGGGCGGCTCCATCGCGATCAGGCACAGAAGCTGCATCATGTGGTTCTGGACCATGTCGCGCATCGCGCCCGACTTGTCATAATACGACCCGCGACCGCCGACGCCGACCGTTTCGGCCACGGTGATTTGCACATGATCAACAAATTGGCTGTTCCAGAGCGGCTCGAACAGGATGTTGGCAAAGCGCACCGCCATCAGGTTCTGCACCGTCTCTTTGCCGAGATAATGGTCGATCCGGTAGATCTGCGTCTCGTCGAAATACTCCGCCAGCGCCGCGTTGAGCGCCTTGGCCGAGGCGAGGTCGCGCCCGAAAGGTTTCTCGACCACGATCCGCGCCTCCGGCCCCGCGATACCGCGCGTGTGCAGGCGCTCGGCCAGATCGCCGAACAGCGCCGGCGCGACCGAGAAGTAGAACGCATTGACGGTGTCGCCGCGGACTTTCGACTTCAGATCGTCCCAGCCGCCATCGCCTTTCGCGTCGATCGCGACATAGTCGAGCATCGGCAGGAAACCATCCAGCGCGCCTTCGTCGTCGCATTTACTGCCGCCGAATTCGGCGATTGCGGCGCGGGTCTGATCGCGGAATTCCTCTGCGGTCATCTCCGAGCGCGCAGCCCCGATTATGGTGGATCCTTCGGGAATTTGTCCGGCGCAATAGCGGCGAAACAGGCCGGGGAGAATTTTGCGATTGGCGAGGTCGCCAGTGGCGCCGAAAATCACCAGGTCGAAACGATCGACGGGAATGACGCGCGAAACCATGGGCTGCTCCGTGTTTGGGGTCCGTTAGCGCTAACGACCCCCTTTTACTCACCTTACCTGAACAAGTCTAGCATGGGAGCGACATGAGACAACGCGAGGGCGCGGATTAAGCGCCCTCACGCGAGAGAAACGCCTCAAGCGCCTGAATTTCCGGCACGATTTCTTCGGCCATACCTTCTGCGAAAGTCATGAAATCGGCGCGCGTTTCGGGCGGAACGGACAGAAGCACCGGAAAATCGGAGGCCATCGCCTGCGCGATCAGGTCGCGACACCCGCGCCCTGCGGCCTCCTGTTTGCCGAATTTGTTGAGGATCACGATGGCACCCGGCTGCGCCATCTCAAGCGCATGGCCGACCTGTGCGACGACCTCTTCGAGCGCGCCTGCATCGAGCGAACAGGCCCCCGCGCCCTGCCCCAGATCCTGCGAGATCGTGCGGGTTTCGCCCTCGGGCAAGAGGCGCAGATGCATCTCGCACTCGAAGCGCTGCGGCACCTCTGCGCGCACCATGCCGATCACGTCGCGCCCCTGCGACAGCAGCCTGTCGGCGAGCTGGGCAAGGAGCTTGTCGGCCGCGCCGCGCTCTTGGCATGTGATGAACCCGATCATTGCGCCTGTTTGGCGAGGCTTTCGCGGGCGGTCAAGGGGCCACACCCCGACACGCGTCGCGAGCTCACGCCGCCAGCGCCTTACCGAAACGCGGCAGACGCGCGCGTTTCATCAGCGCCCGGATCGGCTGCGGCTCGCCCGACAGGCGCTCGGCCTCGGCGCGCACGGCCTCGGTGACGGCACGCATCTGCTCAGGATGTTCGGACAGAAGCTGCCAGAGGAAGCCGTCCGGATCGCGCCGCTCCAGCCCCTCGCCCGCCAATGTGCCGCGCGGAAAATCCTGCGCGTTGAAGGTGAGGATCGCGTCGGCACTGCCCGCAATCGCTACCGCCAGCACGTGAAGGTCATTCTCGTCGGGCAGCACCAGCCGCGCCTCGATCCCCGGCTGGGCGGAAATCTCGGCCTTCGGGAACCCCGCACGCAAAAGCGCGATTTCGCCGCGTGCGATGGCCTCGTCGGCAGGCGCGCGACGGGCCGCCGCGCGCGCCCATTCCTCGAGAATCCGCGCCGACCAGAGCGGACGGTAGAGCCCCGCCTTGGCCGCCCCGATCAGGATCTCGCGCAGCACCGTCGGGTAGAGCACGCAGGCATCGAGCACGACCCGCATCAGTCGAGCCGGAAGAACAGGGATTTCAGATAGCCCGATTCCGCCAGCTGCGGCAGCATCGGGTGATCGGGCCCGGCATAGCCGGTATGGATCAGCTGCGCCGACCGCCCCGCCTTGCCGATACCCCGTGTGCAGGCTGCGCGGAATTGCGACAGATCGGCAGCGTGCGAACAGGAGCACAGCACCAGATAGCCGCCCGGCTCGACCAGCGGCGCGGCCATGCGCGCGATCCGCTCATACGCGCGCAGCCCCGCCTGCAGTGCGGGCTTGGCGGGCGCGAAGGCGGGCGGGTCGCAGATCACCAGATCGAAGCGCTCCCCTTCCCGGCCCAAAGCGTCGAGCGTGTCGAAGGCATCGCCCTGACGCGTGGCGAAGCGGTCCGCCATGCCCATCGCGGCCGCGCCCTTGGTCGCAAGATCCAGCGCCGGGGCCGAGGCATCGACCGACAGCGCCGACGTCGCACCACCTGCCAGCGCGGCCAACGCGAAGCCGCCCACATGGGAGAACACGTCGAGGACCCGCGCGCCCTCGGCCAGCCGTGCGGCAAAAGCGTGGTTCGGGCGCTGGTCATAGAACAGGCCCGTCTTCTGCCCGCCCATCAGGTCGGCAAGGTAGATCGCGCCGTTCATCGGCACCTCGACCGGCGCCTCGATCCCGCCGCGCAGGGTGAGCATGTCCTCGTCCAGCCCTTCGAGCGTGCGCGCGCGCCCCGCCGCGTTCTTGATGATCGTCGTGACGCCCGTCACCTCGGCCAACGCGGCCTCGAGATCGGCGATCATGACCTCCGACCATGCCGCATTCGGCTGGATCACCGCCGCATCGCCGAAGCGGTCGATGATGACGCCGGGCAGCCCGTCCGCCTCGGCATGCACGAGCCGGTAGAACGGCGCATCGAACAAACGGGCACGCATCTCCAGCGCGCGGGTCAGCTTCGCGGCGATCCAATCGCGGTCGATCACCGCCTCCGCGTCGCGGCTCATCACCCGGCCGATGATCTTCGAGTTCGGGTTGACCGTCACCGTCGCGAGCGGGCGGCGCTCGCCATCCTCCAGCGTCGCGATCGTGCCGGGCGCCAGCGCCTTGGTGCGCCGGTCGGTCACCAGCTCATCGGCATAGACCCAAGGAAAGCCGTGGCGGATCGCGCGAGCCTCGGCCTTCGGGCGTAGCCGAACGGTCGGGCGGGTGGCGGTGTCTTCGGACTGGCTCATCGGATGCTCCTTGCGCGCGCTGTCTCAAGCGCCGCCTTCCTAGCGCCAAGCGACGGGGCGCGAAAGCCCTCGCGCTTGCCGCCTCCCCGCTCTGCCCCAGATAATCGACAAAGGGAACGGGTTGCGGCGTTAGCGCTAACATGATAGCGAAGAGGCGACCGCGATCCGCGCCCGCTGCGCGAGCGGCCCGCAAGGGCTGCATATTCCGCATCAGATGCATAGCAAGGAAAGGCCCCGCCGATGACCCTCGATGCCACAATCGCCCGTGTGACCGACCGAATCCGCGCCCGCTCCGAAGGCCCGCGCGGCGACTATCTTGCCCGGATGCAGGCGGCAGCCGATGCAGGCCCCGCCCGCGCGCATCTCAGCTGCGGCAATCAGGCCCACGCCTATGCGGCCATGGGCGAGGACAAAGACGCGCTCGCGGCAGAGCGCGCGCCGAATGTGGGCATCGTGACGGCCTATAACGACATGCTCTCGGCGCACCAGCCTTTCGAGACCTTCCCGCAGACGATCAAGGCGGCGCTGCGCGAAGTCGGCGCCACCGCACAGGTCGCGGGCGGCGTGCCCGCGATGTGCGACGGGGTCACGCAGGGCCAGCCGGGGATGGACCTGTCGCTCTTCTCGCGCGACGTGATCGCGATGGCGGCGGCGGTCTCGCTGAGCCACAACACCTTCGACGCGGCGCTCTACATGGGCGTTTGCGACAAGATCGTGCCCGGCCTGATCATGGCGGCGGCGACCTTCGGCCATATCCCGGCGATCTTCATTCCCGCCGGGCCGATGACCTCGGGCCTGCCCAATGACGAGAAAGCCAAGGTCCGCCAGCAATTCGCCGCGGGCGAAGTGGGCCGCGACGCGCTGATGGAGGCCGAGATGGCCTCCTATCACGGCCCCGGCACCTGCACGTTCTACGGCACGGCGAACACCAACCAGATGCTGATGGAGTTCATGGGGCTGCACCTTCCGGGCGCGTCCTTCGTGAACCCGAACACGCCGCTGCGCGAGGCGCTGACGGTCGCAGGCGCGAAACGCGCCGCCGAGATCACTGCGCTTGGCAACGACTACCGCCCGGCCTCGGAAGTGCTCGACGAGAAAGCTTTCGTGAACGGCCTCGTGGGGCTGATGGCCACGGGCGGCTCGACCAACCACATTCTGCACCTGCCCGCGATGGCGCGGGCTGCTGGGATCGTGCTCGATCTCGAAGATTTCGACGAGATTTCTTCGGTCGTGCCGCTGATGGCGAAGGTCTATCCGAACGGGCTCGCCGACGTGAACCACTTCCACGCGGCGGGCGGGCTGCAATTCATGATCCGTCATCTGCTTAGTGCGGGCCTGCTGCACGAGGATGCGAAGACCGTCGCGGGCGACGGCCTCACCCGCTACACGCAGGAGCCGAAGATCACCGAGAACGGGCTGATCTGGGAAGAGGCCGATCCCGAGAGCCAGAACGAGAAAATCCTGCGCAAACCCGCCGATCCGTTCCAGAAAACGGGCGGCCTCAAGCAGCTCGAGGGCAATCTCGGGCGCGGCGTGATCAAGGTCTCCGCCGTCAAGCCCGAGCGCCACATCATCGAAGCGCCGGTGCGCGTCTTCAAGGAACAGCACGAGGTGAAGGACGCGTTCAAGGCGGGCGAGTTCACCTCCGACACGATCGTCGTCGTGCGCTTCCAGGGGCCGAAAGCGAACGGGATGCCGGAGCTGCACTCGCTGACCCCGACCCTCGCAGTGCTGCAGGATCGCGGGCTGAAAGTGGCGCTGGTCACCGATGGCCGGATGTCGGGCGCCTCGGGCAAGGTTCCGGCGGCGATCCATGTCTCGCCCGAGGCCGCCGATGGCGGATCGCTTGCGAAGCTGCAAGACGGCGATATGGTGCGGCTCGACGCGACGACGGGCGAGCTGACCTGCCTGACCGAAGGTTTCGAGAGCCGCACGCCAGTCGTGCCCGACCTCAGCGGCAACCAGTACGGCCTCGGCCGCGAGCTGTTCGGCGCCTTCCGCACCCATGTCGGCCCGTCCACCAAAGGCGCCTCCGTGGTGCTGTGAGTTTTCTTGCCTCCGGCGGGGATATTTGTACCAAGGCGAAGACAGGGTTCTGCTTTCGGCTTGGCGATAAATATCCCCCGCGGAGCGTCCTGCCCTCTCCGCCCGCGCGGGCGGCCCAGACTGGAGTGATCCGATGACCCCTAGCGAACAATCCGCATCCGCCCGCAAGATCTGCGAACTGGCCCCGATCGTGCCGGTGATCGTGGTGAAGGATGTGGCCCATGCCGCCCCTCTGGCCAAGGCGCTCGTCGCGGGCGGGCTGCCTGCGCTGGAAGTGACCCTGCGCACGCCCTGCGCGCTCGACGCGATCCGTGCGATGGCCGACGTCGAAGGCGGCGTGGTGGGCGCGGGCACGCTGCTGACCCCGGCCGATGTGAAGGCCGCGAAAGCCGCGGGCGCGAAATTCGGTGTGTCACCCGGCGCGACCGAGACGCTGGTGAAAGCCTGCGAAGATGAAGGCCTGCCGCTTCTGCCCGGTGCCGCCACCGCGTCGGAGGTGATGAAGCTTCTGGAGATGGGTTACGACGTGCTGAAGTTCTTCCCGGCGGAAGCTTCGGGCGGCGCGCCTGCGCTGAAGGCGATCGGCGCCCCGATCCCGCAGGTCAGCTTCTGTCCGACGGGCGGCGTCAGCATGAAAAACGCCAATGATTACCTGAGCCTGCCCAACGTTCTTTGCGCAGGCGGCTCCTGGGTCGCGCCCGATGCGATGGTGCAATCGGGCGACTGGGCCGGGATCGAGGCGCTCGCACGCGAGGCGGCGGCGCTGCCGCGCTGATCACCTTCAAGGACGGCGCGCCCGCCAGCCGCCCCGCCGCATCGGCGGGCTGCTTTCGCGGGTCAGACCTTCTTCGAGCACCCGGGTCATCGGGTGCTCGGGCGGCGCTTGATACGCCGCGAGCACGGTGCGCATCGCTTCGCTCGCATCCATCCCGGGGCCAAGGCTCAGCGCCCAATCCATGAAGATCGAGCGGCACTCTTCCGTGCTGATCCCGTCGATCTTGAAGCTCTCGCGGATCAGCCCCTTCGGGTCCGCCTCGATCAATTCCATCAGTTTGCGCGCCATTCAGCCCTCCAGAGCCCTGTCCACAATGGCGGCCGTCTCGGTCGTGACCTCGTTCAGACGCGCCGCCAGAGCATCGAGATCATCCAGCCCCGTCTCGCGCAACAGGAAAGCGCGGCCGCCCTCCCCGATCGCCGCCATATCCAGACGTTTTTCGCTCAGCAAGCGCCCGCCTGCCTGCAGCCGCCACAGGAAACGATAGGCGGTGGCGAGCTGTTCGCCCTCCTCGCGCGTCACGAACCCGCCGCGCGGTCCTGCGCGCAGTTGCGCCTCGACCTTACGCGCCGGGACGCCCGCACGGAGCGCGAAGCTTTGCGCCAGAAGCTCGATATCCTGCAGCCGTCCGGGACCGACCTTCGCCTCCCAATCGCCATCGGGGGCCTTGGCCGCGAAGATCCGGGCGCGCATCTGCGCCAGATCGTGGAGCACCGCGTCTCCGCCGCCTTTCGCCTCCAGAACCTTGAGGCGGATCGCCTCGACCCGGTCGGCCAGATCGGCGCATCCCGCGACGGGCCGCGCCCGGGTCAGCGCCAGATGCTCCCAGGTCCAGGCCTCTTCCATCTGGTAGCTCTCGAAGCTTTGCACCGAGGTCGCAACGGGCCCTTGTCGCCCCGAAGGCCGCAGCCGCATATCGACCTCGTAGAGCATCCCCTCCGGCATCGGCGCGCTGAGCGCGGTGATCAGGGCCTGCGTGAGCTTCGCGTAGTAAGCCCTTGAGGCGATGGGCTTCTTGCCTTCGGAAAACTCCTGCCCGTCCGCGTCGTAGATCACGATCAGATCGAGATCGGACTGCGCGTTCAGGCGTTCCGCGCCAAGGCTGCCCATCCCCAGAACCACCGCACCCTTGCCCGGGCACGGCCCGTAGCGGCGCGCGAATTCGCCCTGAACGGCTGGCCAGAGCGCGCCCAGAACCGCGCCGGCCACATCGGCATATTGGCCTGCGGCCTCGGACGCATCGACGAGGCCGCGCAGATGATGCACGCCCACGCGGAACTTCCATTCCTTCGCCCAGCGCCGCGCCGCGATCAACGCGGCCTCGTAATCGCCCGCCCGCTCCAGCAGCCGCGCAAGATCGGCCTCCAGCGCCGGCTTGCCCGGCCAAGGCGCGAAGAACGAGCCGCCCAGAACCGCGTCCAGCACCCCGGCATTGCGCGACAGGTAACTCGCCAGCCCCGGCGCCGTGGCGCAGATGTCGACGATCAGATCGACGAGTTGGGGATTGGCCTCGAAGAGAGAGAACAACTGCACCCCGGCGGGCAGCCCCTTGAGGAAGCCGTCGAACTGGGTCAGCGCCTCCTCCATATTTGCCGCGCGCCGCATCCGGTCGAGAAGTTCCGGCTCCAGCCGCTTGAAGATCGCACGCCCGCGTTCGGATCGCAGCGCCGGATAGCCCGTCCAGCCCTCGACAATCTCGCGCGCGGCTTCGCTCAGGTCGGGACGCTCGGCGGCGGCATCGGGGGCGAAGAAATCATTCGTCAGCCCTTCGACCCGCTCCAGCCGGTCGCGCAGCCGGTCACGCCAGCGTGCCACATCCGCCTCGCCCATCATCGCGGCGATCCGCGCGAGCCCCTCTTCGTTGCCGGGCAGAATCTGGGTCTGGGCGTCGCCCACCATCTGCAGACGGTGCTCGATCTCGCGATGCTCGCGGTAATGATCGATCAACTCCTCCGCCACGTCCTCGGGCACCCAAGTCTTCGCCGCGAGCGCGCGCAGACCGCCCACGGTGGTCCTGTCGCGCAGGCTCTCGTCGCGCCCGCCTGCGATCAATTGCCGGGTCTGGGTGAAGAACTCGATTTCGCGGATACCGCCCTGGCCGAGCTTGATATTGTGGCCCGCAACCTCGATCGGGCCGTGCAGCCCCTTATGCTCGCGGATGCGCAGGCGCATGTCATGGGCGTCCTGAATGGCCGCGAAATCGAGGTGCTTGCGCCAGACGAAAGGCCGCAGCCGTTCGAGGAACTGCTCCCCCGCCGCGATGTCGCCCGCGCAGGGCCGCGCCTTGATATAGGCCGCGCGCTCCCATGTCCGGCCCTCGGCCTCGTAATAAAGCTCCGCCGCGCCCATCGAAATACAGACCGGCGTGACGGCGGCATCGGGGCGCAGACGCAGATCGGTGCGAAAGACATAGCCCTCGGCGGTGCGGTCGTTGAGCATCGCCGCCATCTTGCGCGTCGCCCGGATCAGCGCGCTGCGCGCCTCCATCGCATCGTCGGGATCGTAGCGGCTTTCGTCGAACAGGCAGATCAGGTCGATATCGGAGGAGTAGTTCAGCTCCCGCGCGCCCATCTTACCCATCGCGAGCGCGACCATCCCGGCGGCACTCTCTATATCCTCATTGGTCGCCCCGGGGATCTTGCCGCGGCGGATTTCCTCGGCCACCAGCCGCTTCATCGCCAGATCGACCGCAATATCGGCAAGCCGCGTCAGAGCGCCGGTCACTTCCTCGAGGCACCAGACGCCGCCGAGATCGGCAAGCCCGGCCAGCAACGCGACGCGACGCTTCGCCCGACGCAGCTCTGACGGCAGATCGGCGAGGGGCACGGGCGTGATCCGCGCGAATTCCTCGGCCAGCGCCGCTTCGGGATTGCCCGAAATCGCGGGGCGAAGCCACTCGGCCTCTTTCTCCATCAGGCCTTTGAGATAAGGGCTGCAACCTGCCGTGCCCCCGAGCAATTCGCGCAACTCCGGCGCGAGGTCGGAAAACAGCTCTTCGGCTTCGGCGGCGCGGTCGCGCTCGAAAGGCAGGGGCGAACAGGTGAGACGCGAGGCAAACGGCATGGCGCCATGCTTACGCCGCCAAGCGGGCCGGTCAATGGGGATTGCTGTCGCGCGACATCTGGCCATAACTACACCCGCACCGGCGCGCCCGCGCCCGACTTCAGACCATCCGGAGCCTCGCCATGAGCAAATCCCTCAAACGCGTCCGTGCCGCCCTCGAAGCCGCAGGCGCGAAATTCGAGAT
This sequence comes from Thioclava sp. ES.031, assembly GCF_002563775.1. NCBI lineage: Bacteria > Pseudomonadati > Pseudomonadota > Alphaproteobacteria > Rhodobacterales > Paracoccaceae > Thioclava > Thioclava sp. ES.031. The sequence continues at coordinate 2,760,689 of NZ_PDJO01000001.1, forward strand.
CACCGAGCCGGGCGAGGCCCGTACCGCCGAGATGGCCGCACAGGCGGTGGGCTGCGAGGTCGACCAGATCGCCAAATCCATCATCTTTCGCGGCGAAAACAGCGGCCATGTCGTACTGTTCATCACCGCAGGCGGCAACCGGGTAAGCGCCGAGAAGGCAAACGCCGTCGCGGGCCAGCCCTTGGGCAAGGCCGATGCGGCGCTGATCCGGGCGGAGACGGGCTTCGCGATCGGCGGCGTCGCGCCCCTTGGCCATGTCGGCCCGGTGACGGCTTTCCTCGACTCCCGGCTGTTCGATTTCGACACCGTTTGGGCCGCAGCGGGCACGCCACGGCATGTTTTCGCCATCTCCCCGGCCGATCTGGAACGGATCAGCGGCGCGAAACAGGCCGATTTCACCGAATAAAACAAAGCGAATCCGGTGGCTTGCGCGAAAAATGTAAAAAACATTTACATACCCTCTTGCAAGAACCGCCCAGACTTCCGATCTTGGGTATGTGAAAGGAATTCACATGCTCAACCCGGAGGTTCAAATGTCCGCCTATTCCACCAACTCCATGCCCGTCGCGGTTGGTAACTGGTTTACCCGCGCCGTTAACTGGATGGATGGGAACGGCCCCGGCGCCTGGATCGCGCTGATGGTGGCCGGTTTCATTTTCGCAGGCCCCCTCGGCCTCGTCATTCTCGCTTTCATCCTGTTCACCGGCCGCTTCGGGCGTCGCTGGCGCACGGGGCAGGCGGTGCACAAGCGGAGCTTCGGCTGCTGCGGCAACACCAATGTCCATGTCTCGCGCTCGACCGGCAACGCCGCGTTCGACGCCTACAAGGCCGACACGCTCGAGCGGCTGCAGCGCGAACAGCAGGAATTCGAAGAGTTCCTCGGCCGTCTGCGCGAAGCCCGCGACAAGGCAGAGTTCGACCAGTACATGGAAGAGCGCGCCAAGGAAGCGGCTCAGTCGGAGGACAGCTCCGAAGAGGCGAAAGCCTAACCATATAGACAGTTTGAGACATGATTTGAGCGCTCCGGTTGACCTAACCGGGGCGCTTTCTATGTCATCAACATGAAACACTTGGCGGGTGCGCACTCCTTTGCTAGCCTGCCTCGACCCCTCCCCGACGAGGCTATTCATGCGCCATTCGCTTCCGCTTGCCCCGCAGTTCTATGTAACCGCGCCGCAGCCCTGCCCCTATCTGGACGGCAGGTCGGAACGGAAATTGTTCACCGCATTGCAGGGGGACACGGCCGAGAAGCTCAACAACGCCCTGTCACGGCAAGGCTTCCGGCGCTCGCAGAATGTGCTGTATCGGCCCTCCTGCGCAGATTGCACCGCCTGCCTGTCGGCCCGCATCCGGGTCGCCGATTTCAAATCGTCGAAATCGCAGCGCCGTGTGATGAAGAAGAACGGCGACCTGCGGCGCACCGCGACCTCTCCTTGGGCGACCGAGGAGCAATTCGCGCTGTTCCGCCGCTATCTCGATGCGCGCCACGCCGATGGCGGCATGGCTGACATGGACATCTTCGAATTCGCCGCGATGATCGAGGAGACGCCCGTGAAGTCGCGCGTGATCGAATATCGCGAGACCGCCGCCACGCCCGACAGCATGCGCGCCCTGATCGCGACCTGCCTGACCGATGTGCTCGATGACGGGCTGTCGATGGTCTATTCCTTCTACGAGCCCGAGCGGATCCGCGACTCCCTCGGGACCTACCTGATCCTCGACCATGTCGAGATCGCGAAACGCGTGGGCCTGCCCTACGTCTATCTGGGATATTGGGTGCCCGGCTCGCCGAAGATGAACTACAAGGCGAACTTCTCCGCGCTCGAGATCTACAAGGGCGGTCAGTGGACCGATATCGGCGACCCGGCCAGACACGAGACCGAGACTCACCCGCTTTCCGTGCCGCCGATCGCCGAGCAGGTCGCCCGGATTCAACTCCCCGACACACGCAATAGTTGAGCGATACCCGGCTGCGGGCGCCGCTCTTGCAGGCAGTTGCTCAACGGCTCGGCAGGCGCCCTCTGTCAACTCATTTTTTCAAAACTATTCCGTGACTTCCGGCGATTACGGGCCCGTGATCTCTGGACACTCCCGGCCCGTGGTGAAACGGTCCCCGCAGCCCCACCACGGAGGATACGAGGTGGGCGGCGAGGCCTCGCCTCGCGAACCGGAGTAACTATGGGAGGTTCCTAAATGGACCGTCGTTCGTTTCTGACGAAAGCCGCGCTGGGTAGCGCGGCCGCGAGCACGCTGGCAGCGCCCGCGATCGCACAAAGCAACCCGCAGATCACCTGGCGTCTCGCCTCGTCCTTCCCCAAGTCGCTCGACACGATCTATGGCGGCGCGGAAGTGATGTCGAAGATGGTCGAGGAAGCCTCGGACGGCAACTTCAAGATTCAAGTTTTCGCCGCAGGCGAGATCGTCCCCGGCCTGCAGGTCGCCGACGCGGTGATGAACGGCACGGTCGAAGCCTGCCACACCGTCGGCTACTACTTCTGGGGCAAAGACCCGACCTGGGCGCTCGGCGCAGCTGTGCCCTTCTCGCTCAACGCGCGCGGCATGAACGCATGGCACTACCACGGCGGCGGCATCGAGCTCTATAACGAGTTCCTCGGCAAGCAGGGCCTCTACGGTCTGCCGGGCGGCAACACCGGCGCACAGATGGGCGGCTGGTTCCGCAAGGAGATCTCGACGGTCGAAGACCTCAAGGGCCTCAAGATGCGTGTCGGCGGCTTCGCGGGCAAGGTGATGGAAAAGCTCGGCCTCGTGCCGCAGCAGATCGCCGGCGGCGACATCTACCCGGCGCTCGAAAAAGGCACGATCGACGCGACCGAATGGGTCGGCCCCTATGACGACGAGAAGCTCGGCTTCTACAAGGTCGCGCCCTACTACTACTACCCCGGCTGGTGGGAAGGCGGCCCGACGGTCCACTTCATGTTCTCGAAAGAGAAGATGGAAAGCCTGCCGAAACAGTACCAGCAGCTCCTGCACACCGCCTCGCAGGCGGCCGATGCGGACATGCTGCAGAAATACGACATGAAGAACCCCAAGGCGCTCAAGACGCTGGTCGCCAACGGCACCCAGCTGCGCGCTTTCTCCCCCGAGATCATGCAGGCCTGCTTCAAGGCAGCCAACGAGGTCTATTCGGAAATGGAAGCGAACAACCCGGAATTCGCGAAGATCTGGGGTTCGATCAAGGACTTCCGCAAGGACTGGTTCACCTGGGAACAGCTGGCCGAGTTCAACTACGATTACTTCATGATGAGCGAAGCCAACAAAGGCGAGCTGTAAGCCGCCCAAACTGGTCAAGCCAGAGAACCGAAGCCCCGGCGCCCTGTGCGTCGGGGCTTTTTCTTTGCCTCAACGGCGGGAGATGTATCGAGGAAATTCTGCGCTTGCAATGCTGTGCTGCAGCAAGCTTTCGAAACTGTGACCATATGCGACATAAAATTACTTGCAGGCCGGTTTACACGTGGAACCGGTCAAGTATTGTGACCGCAATGCCCACACCGGAGGGAACGCAATAAATGGAGCGGTGTGGTCAGAAAAATTGACAGACATCCACGACTTGGGAGGATACCATATGGATCGTCGTTCTTTCCTGCGCAAAGGTGCGCTTGGCGGGGCAGCCGCAGCTGCTGGTAGCGCACTCGCCGCACCGGCTATCGCGCAAGAAACCCCTACCGTGACGTGGCGCTTGACCTCGTCCTTCCCGAAATCGCTCGACACGATCTACGGCGCCGCCGAGACGATGGCGAACTACGTCAAGGGCATGACCGACGGGAAATTCAACATTCAGGTCTTCGCGGCGGGCGAAATCGTCCCCGGCCTGCAGGCGATGGACTCGGTGTCGAACGGCACCGTCGAGGCCTGCCACACCGCCTCCTACTACTACTGGGGTAAAGATCCGACCTTCGCCTTCGCGACCGCAGTGCCCTTCGGCCTGAACATGCGCATGCAGAACGCCTGGTTCTACTATGGCGGCGGCAACGACCTGATGAACGAGTTCTATTCGAACTACAACATCACGGCTTTCCCGTGCGGCAACACCGGCGCCCAGATGGGCGGTTGGTTCCGCAAGGAAATCAACACCGTCGAAGACATGAAGGGCGTGAAAATGCGCATCGGTGGCTTCGGCGGCAAGGTCGTCGAGAAGCTCGGTGTGGTGCCGCAGCAGATCGCGGGCGGCGACATCTACCCGTCGCTCGAAAAAGGCACGATCGACGCCACCGAATGGGTCGGCCCGTACGACGACGAGAAGCTCGGCTTCTACAAAGTCGCGCCCTATTACTACTACCCCGGCTGGTGGGAAGGCGGCGCCTGTCTGCACGCCATGTTCAACAAGAACGCCTATGAGCAACTGCCCGAGGCCTACAAGGTCGCGCTGACGGCGGCGACGCAGGCGGCGAACTCGGACATGATGGCGTCCTATGACTACAAGAACCCGAGCGCGCTGAAGAAGCTGCTGGGCCAAGGCGCGCAGCTGCGTCCGTTCAGCCAGGAAATCCTGGAAGCCTGCTTCAACGCGGCGAACGAAGTCTATGCCGAGATCAACAGCTCGAACGCAGCGTTCAAGAAGATCTACGACAGCCAGTTCGCATTCCGCAACGACGCCTATGGCTGGTGGCAGCTGTCGGAGTTCAACTTCGACTACTTCATGATGCGCCAGCAGGCTGCGGGCAACCTCAAGCTCTGAGCCGCGTCTCGCGTGAATTGAGAAGGCCCCGGGGTTCGCGCCCCGGGGCCTTTTCTATTGGTCTGGTTACAAATCTTACTTCGTCGTGGCGGCGCCAACCGTGGCACCGGCCACGGCGCCAACCGGACCTGCAACCACGAGGCCGCCGACACCGCCGGTGGCTGCACGTTCGGTCGCGTTGTCACCACATGCCGCGAGCGAAACCAGCAGGCCGCCCGCCATCAAGATCGTCGCAATTCGCATCTTCTCGTCCTTTCGATTGCAGCCGCTACGCGCGGCTTCCCCAAGGACAAGACGCCGAAACGCCCGCCGCGGTTCCCAAGTACCGCGAATGGCTGGCCGTCAGTTCTTGCGCGTCACGACGCCCAGCCCGGCTCCGACGACCGCTCCGACAGGTCCCGCCACCACGAGACCGGCCACGCCGCCCGTCGCCGCGCGCTGTTCCTTGGTCTCGCCGCAGCCCGCCAGCGCAAGCAACGAAACCCCGACGATAACGAAAAGAGGATACCGCATCCCTCGCCCTCCACTCTCTCTATAAAAAAGGGGCGGCCCCTGAAGGCCGCCCCGATCTTTCGTTTTCCGGTCGATCAGTTGCTGCCCGGTGTCGGAAGCGGGGGCAGCCCGCCCGGAGCCGCGCTTCCCGAGCCCGACCCGCCAGAGGTCGAGCCACCCAGAGGCGCCAGCGACGGCAGGCCACCGAGGCCGCCCCCATCGCCCATGCCCGGCATCTGCGGCAGCTTGATCTCGACATCCTTCAGATCCACCTGCGGCCCCTTGTAGTGCATCACCATGGCCGGGAAGGCGATCACGATGGCAATCATCGCAACCTGAATGAACACGAAGGGAATAGCGCCCCAGTAGATCTGCGAGGTCTTCACCGGCTCCATCTTCTTGCCGGTGACCTTGTCGATATAGGGCACCTTGGCCGCGACCGAGCGCAGATAGAACAGCGCGAAGCCGAATGGCGGGTGCATGAACGAGGTCTGCATGTTCACGCCCAGGATCACCCCGAACCAGATCAGATCGATCCCCAGTGCCTGCGCGGCAGGCGCCAGAAGCGGCACGATGATGAAGGCCAGCTCGAAGAAATCGAGGAAGAAGGCAAGGAAGAACACCAGGAACGACACCACGATCAGGAAGCCCAACTGGCCACCCGGAAGCGAGGTCAGCAGATGCTCGACCCAGACCTGCCCGTTCACCCCGTAGAAGGTGAGCGAGAAGACCCGCGCGCCCAGAAGGATGAACAGCACGAAGGCCGACAGGCGCGTCGTCGCCGCCAGCGCGTCACGCACGACGGGGAAGGTCAGACGCTTCTTCACCGCCGACAGCACCAGCGCGCCGACCGCGCCCATTGCGCCGCCTTCGGTGGGCGTCGCGACGCCGAGGAAGATCGTGCCCAGCACGAGGAAGATCAGCGCCAGCGGCGGGATCAGCACGATCACCACCTGCTGGGCCAGACGGCTCATCAGGTTGGTTTTCAGCGCCTTGTCCAGCAACGCCACGATATAGATCGCGATCACGGCCACACCGGCTGCGAGGATCTCGGAGTTGTTGACGCTCGACCCGCTCGCCTCGAAATACTTCTCGGCGAAGATGAAGATCGCGACCGCACCGGCCAGCGCCACCAGGAGCGACATCACGCCGGACCCCAGCGTACGCGCCTCTTTCGGCAGAGCCGGCATCGACTTCGGCTTGATGATCGACATCACGAGCACATAGCTGAGGTAGATGCCGGTCAGCACCATACCGGGGATCAGCGCGCCCTTGTACATGTCGCCCACCGAAACGCCCAGCTGGTCAGCCAGAACGATCAGCACGAGCGAGGGCGGGATGATCTGCGCCAGTGTCCCTGACGCCGCAATGACACCTGTGGCCACCTTCCGATCATAGCCGTAGCGCAACATGATCGGCAGCGAGATCAGGCCCATCGCGATCACCGAGGCCGCAACGACGCCCGTGGTCGCCGCCAGAAGCGCGCCCACGATGATCACCGCATAGGCGAGACCGCCGCGCACCGGGCCGAACAGCTGACCGATCGTGTCGAGGAGATCCTCGGCCATGCCCGATTTCTCGAGCACGATGCCCATGAATGTGAAGAATGGAATCGCAAGTAAGGTCTCGTTCGACAAGACCCCGTAGAACCGTTGCGGCATCGCATTCAACAACGGCCAGTCAAGATTGATCGTCCCGCCGGAGTAACCCGACAGTTCAACGCCGATGACGAAGAACAAAAGACCGTTGGCCGCAAGTGCGAAGGCCGCAGGATAGCCGATCAGCAGGAAGACGATCAGCGAGATGAACATGATCGGGGCCATGTTCTGAGCGATAAGCTCGAGCATTACAGACCCTCCTCTTCGGCGATGGGATCATGGCCGTGATGGCCCGCGCTGTCGGCATGGGGATCGTCGATCAACCCACGCATCACGCCGATCTTCTTGATGATCTCGGACACGCCTTGGAAGAACAGCTGCCAGAAGCCGATCAGCAGCAGGATCTTGGCCGGCCACAGGATCAGACCGCCCGAGTTCGTCGACATCTCGCCCGAGCGGATCGAGATCATCACGAAGGGCGTCAGCTTGAACAGCATCAGCACGACGAACGGCATCAGGAAGAAGATATGCCCGAGCAGATCGATCCAGTGCTGCACTTTCCGCGAGAACGCACCATAGATGATGTCGATGCGGATATGCTCGTTTTGCTTGAGCGTGTAAGCGGCAGCGCCCAGAAACGCCGCGCCGAAAAGATACCATTGCAGTTCCAGCCAAGCGTTCGACGACATGTCGAAGGCTTTGCGTACAATGGCGTTGGTCGCACTCACGAGGACCGACACCAGAATAAGCCACGACACCGCCTTGCCGATGGTCTCGTTTATCCGGTCGATCGCGCGTGAAAGGGCCAGCAAAGCGCCCATCTCACTTCCTCCCTAATTTTGTCCCGAAAGCCTGCGCGAGGCTTTGCCCGTGATTGGCCGAGTGGGCAACAAAGGTCAAGCAATTAAGGCTTCATCTGGTCTGTTCACTTGACCAGATCGGGCAGAAAACGCGGTCTCCGGGGCCGTTCTGGAGGCTGACCAAGCGTCAATATGATCAACTTCCCGCGACTTCCCTTGCGGCAGTCGCCTCGATCGCCTCTTCCGGTTTCTCAAAGTTGCGACTCGCAGGTCGCGGCGCGCAATAATCGGGAAGGAAAATCCGCCGCCCGCGACATTTTATTCAGCGTTTGGGCATTGACGCCCCCAACGCCCGATCCTAATGTCCGCGCAAAGCAGTCCGAAAGGGATCCGCAATGGATGCGATTCTTCTTGTCGTCGTAGGAGCCAAGCGCATGGGCCGGTAACGGTACAACCATGAAGGTTCCCATGCGCCCCCGCCTCAAAGCCGGGGGCTTTTTCTTGGACAGGTGGATGCTTGACAGGTAGCGGCGGGCGGCGTGGCCCTCGCGCAAGGATGGAGTGAGCATATGGCACGGCAGATGACCGGCGCGAAGATGGTGGTTCAGGCGCTGAAGGATCACGGGGTCGAGGTAATTTTCGGCTATCCGGGCGGCGCGGTCCTTCCGATCTATGACGAGATTTTCCAGCAAAACGACATCCGTCACATCCTCGTCCGCCACGAGCAGGCCGCGATCCACATGGCCGAAGGCTATGCGCGCTCGACCGGCAAGCCGGGCGTGGCGCTGGTGACCTCGGGCCCGGGCGCGACCAATGCGGTGACCGGGCTGACCGATGCGCTGATGGACTCGATCCCGCTGATCGTGCTGTCGGGCCAGGTGCCGACCTTCCTCGTGGGCACCGACGGTTTCCAGGAGGCCGACACGGTGGGCATCACGCGGCCCTGCACCAAGCATAACTGGCTGGTGAAGGACCCAGCGAAACTCTCCGAGACGATCCATCAGGCCTTCCACGTGGCGACCTCGGGCCGTCCCGGCCCGGTGCTGATCGACATGCCCAAGGACGTGCAATTCGCGGTGGCCACCTATACCGAGCCGAAAGCCGCGAAGGTCGACCATTACCAGCCGCAGGTGAAAGGCGATCTCGACGCGATCACCAAGCTGGTCGAGCTGATCGAAACCGCCGAGAAGCCGGTCTTCTATACCGGCGGTGGCGTGATCAACTCGGGCCCCGCCGCGAGCCAGCTGATGCGCGAGCTTGTCGATGCCACCGGCTTCCCGATCACCTCGACCCTGATGGGCCTGGGCGCCTATCCCGCCTCGGGCAAGAACTGGCTCGGGATGCTCGGGATGCACGGTCTCTACGAGGCCAACCTCGCGATGCATGGCTGCGACCTTATGATCAACCTCGGCGCGCGCTTCGACGACCGGATCACCGGCCGCGTGGCGGACTTCTCGCCGAAATCGACCAAGGTGCATGTCGATATCGACGCCTCCTCGATCAACAAGATCATTGCCGTCGACCTGCCGATCCTCGGTGATATCGGCCATGTGCTCGAAGACGTGCTCAAGGTCTGGAAGGCCCGCGGGCGCAAGGTGAACAAGCCCGCGATCGAGAAGTGGTGGAAGAAGATCGACGAGTGGAAGAAGGTGAACTGCCTCGCCTACACCAACTCGGAAAAGACCATCAAACCGCAATATGCACTGCAGCGTCTCGAAGAGCTGACCAAGGGCATGGATCGCTACATCACCACCGAGGTGGGCCAGCACCAGATGTGGGCCGCGCAGTTCCTCGGCTTCGAGGATCCGAACCGCTGGATGACCTCCGGGGGCTTGGGCACGATGGGCTACGGCTTCCCGGCTTCGATCGGCGTACAGATCGCCCATCCCGAAAGCCTCGTGATCAACGTGGCGGGCGAGGCGAGCTGGCTGATGAACATGCAGGAGATGGGCACCGCGACCCAGTTCCGCGTGCCGGTGAAGCAGTTCATCCTCAATAACGAGCGTCTGGGCATGGTCCGCCAGTGGCAGGAACTGCTGCATGGCGAGCGCTACTCGCATAGCTGGTCCGAAAGCCTGCCCGATTTCGTGAAGCTCGCCGAGAGCTTCGGCTGGAAGGGGATGCAGGTCTCCGACCCCGCCGATCTCGACGATGCGATCATGGAGATGATCAAGCATGACGGCCCGGTGCTGTTCGACTGCCTCGTGGAGAAGCACGAGAACTGCTTCCCGATGATCCCGTCCGGCAAGCCGCATAACGAGATGCTGCTGGCGGCCGATGCCGATGTCTTCAAGGAAGGCGCGGCGCTGGTGTGAGCGACGCCGGGGGCGCTGCCCCCGGACCCCCGGGATATTTGGACCAAGCCGAAGATCGGGTCCGAACAGAGAAAAGGAGAGAGGCAATGGCCGCTCTGAAGATCAAGAAAGGCTCCTCGAGCCATTCCGCTTACGACCTGCGCGACAGCCACGACCAACACGAGCGCAGCCATACGCTCGCCGTGATCGTCGACAACGAGGCGGGCGTTCTGGCCCGTGTGATCGGGCTGTTCTCGGGCCGGGGCTACAACATCGACAGCCTGACCGTCGCCGAGGTGGATCATAAGGGGCATCGCAGCCGGATCACCGTCGTCACCCGCGGCACCGAGAACGTGATCGACCAGATCAAGGCGCAGCTGGGTCGGATCGTGCCGGTTCACGAGGTGAAGGACCTCACCGTCGAGGGCTACCCGGTCGAGCGCGAACTGGCGCTGATCAAGGTCGCGGGCACCGGCGACAAGCGCATCGAGGCGCTGCGTCTGGCCGAGATTTTCCGCGCCAATGTGGTCGACTCGACGCTGGAGAGCTTTGTCTTCGAGATCACCGGCACGCCGGAGAAGATCGACGCGTTCGCCGATCTGATGCGCCCGCTGGGGCTGGCCGAAGTGGCCCGCACCGGGGTCGCGGCCCTCTCGCGCGGGGCCTGAGCCCGAGCGACATGGCCGAGCCGCATCCCGCCACCGGTCCTTCTCTGGGTGTCGTCATCGTCACCTATCGGTCCTCGGACGTGATCGCGGCCTGCCTCGCCTCGCTGCGGGCAGCGACCGGCGTGACGCTGCATGTGGTGGTGGTCGACAATGCCTCGCCCGACGACACGGTCGAGGTGATCCGCGCGGCTGTCCCCGATCTGATGGGCGCGGCGGAGGCGGGTCAGGAAGGCATCGCGCTGATCGAGGCGGGGGCCAATGGCGGGTTTGCTGCGGGCGTCAATCTGGGGCTGGCGCGGCTCGCGGCCAATCCCGCGCTCGACCGGTTCTGGCTCCTCAACCCCGATTGCGTGGTGCCGCCCGAGACGCCGGCGCTTCTCGCCACCCACGATCCCGGACCGCGAGGCGCCGCGATGATCGCGCATCGGGTGGTCTATGGCGATGATCCGGGCACGATCCAGATCGACGGCGGGGTGATCGACCGGCGCACCGGGATCACCCATAACCTCAACCAGTTCGCCCCCGCCGACAGCCCTGCCCCGGACCCGTCGCGCATCGACTTCGTCACCGGCGCGAGCCTCGTCGCGACGCGCGCCCATCTCGAGCGCGCGGGGCCGATGACGGAGGACTATTTCCTTTACTACGAAGAGGTCGACTGGGCGCTGCGCCGGGGCGATCTGCCGATCTCCTATTGCGACGGCGCGGTCGTTCATCACGTCGCGGGCACGGCGATCGGCTCGCAGCGGATGGGCTCGGTCGCCTCGCCGTTCTCGCAATATTTCAAGCATCGGGCACGGGCGATGTTCCTGCGCCGCCATTTCCCCGCCGGGCTGATCGGCGGTGCGGCGTGGTCGCTGGCGAAAGCCGCGCAGCTGCGCGCCCAGGGGCATGGGGCGGAAGCCGCAGCCCTCTTGCGGGGCTTCTTCGGGATGGCACCGCCCGCGCCAGTTCTGGCCGCGCTCAGCCCCGATGCCCGCGCGAAGATCGGGCGTTAATCCCGCCGCCGATGCGTCTGCGCAAACCGCGTGAAGCTGGTGCCCCGCGGCTCAGGCCGTGCCGCATCCTCGGGTTCATCGGCCCGTTCCTTCACCGCCTCGGTCAGCATCCACATGCCCGCGCCGAACAGGAAGAAGGTGAAGGCGTAGATCGACTCCCAGACATAGACGGTGCAGAGCGTGAAGGTCATGCCCGCAAAGGTGAACACCCAGGAGCGGCGGAAATTCTGCATCCGCGTATCGCCGCTGAAATCGCGGAACATCACCTTGAACAGCCCCCAGACATAGCCGCTCGTGACCAGCAGGAAGCCCGGGATGCCATAGCGCACCGCCATCACCAGCCAGAAATTATCCATCGAGCCGGAATACATATACCACGGCCGCACCCAGTCGTTCAGGCCGATGCCGAAGATCGGGTTGGCCCAGACATTCTTCAGCCCCCAGTCAAAGATGATCGTGCGCCAATAGGCGGTATGGGCCGAGAAGGTCGCGTAGCTGAGAAACACCATGATCGGCGAGCGGTTCGACAGCAGATCGACCGTGACATAGGCGAAGGCGAAGAGCCCCGTCAGCAGCCACCAGCGCCATTCGATCCGCACGAAACTGACGTACCAGCCGATCAGCCCCAGCTGCAGCAGTAGCGACAGGAGCGCCCCCGAGGAGAGCGCGAGAAAGCCGTTGAGCAGGATCAGCCCGCTCGCCACCACCCGCCAGCCGAGCGACTTGATCCCGTCGAAGGCCACGAAGGCGAAGGCGAAGACGACCGAGCAATAGAGCCCGAAATGGATCGGATGCGCGAAGGGGCCCTGCACACGTTCCAGCCCCAGGCGCGGCTCCTGAAAGTTGTAGGTGATCGTGCCCATCCCCGGCAGCTTGTCGATCAGCGTCGGGATCAGGGTCGTGCCGGTCTTCGTCTCGTAAAGCGAGAAGGGCGTGAGGAGCAGCACCGACCAGATCAGTACCTTGCCCAGCGCCGCGAAATCCTCGCGCGAGCGGATATAGGCGCGCCCGATCAGGTAGCCGCCCAGAACCTCCAGCCCGACAGAGCCCGCCTGCTGGATCACCCGGTCGGGATTGTTGACGGCCAGCGCGACCGACAGCCACAGCGCATGGAACAGGAACAGCCAATCGACCGGCAGTATCCGCCCTGCCCGCCCGCTGAAGACCCGCGCGAAGGCGGGCAGGATGAAGGCCATCAACACGAGGCGGCTTCCGGTGATCGCAAGCGGGCCGAGGTTGAACTTGAAGGGCAGCAGGATCGACAGCACGAACAGCAAGACCGGCCACGGCAGTTTCGCGGTCGCGAGCGCGGCGGTCTCTGCGATACGATTTCGCCCGCCCGCGCGGCTTGTCGGGCGCGCACGTTGCGGCGTGGCACTGCCAATCGCCCCGGCGCGCATCAGCGCATCGCCCCGCTCACCGCCGGGCGGCTCGCGGTCAGGTCCAGCGCCTCAAGCTCGCCGTGGAAGCTGCCCTTCCCGAAAGGATTGCCCAGCGCGAGGCCCCAGTATTCCATCGGCTTGAGCCGCCCCGACACGGTGCCCTTGCCGATCACCTCCTCGCCCGAAAGCACCTCGAACAGGCTATCCTCGGAGGAATAGCGGAAGGTGATGTCGTGCCACTTGCCGTCATAGATCGGCACGCGCTTGGTGCGCAGGAACAGCCGCTGCCCGCTCTCGGGCCAGAACTCGACCTCGAACGTGCCGCGCCCGGTCACCCGCACGATCAGCGACTGATGAAGGCGCAACAGCTCTCCGGCGGATTTGTAATCGCCCACCGCGCGCAGCTTCATATGCAGGGCGAAGCGATCCGCCCCGTAGAGCGGCGCGACCATCTCGCGCGGGATCACCACGGCCCCGCCGCCCAACCCGAATTCCAGCGCACCGGGGCTGAGCGGGATCGAGTCGAGCGCCTCCGGCTGCGCCCCGGCATGCGAGATCAGACGACCCAGCTCGGGGTCATAGCTGAGGATACGGTCGTCGCGGACCATGACATAGCCGCTGCTCTGCGCGCTCCGCCCATCGGGCAGCGTCAGCGACAGCGTCACCTTGTGCCGCCCCGGCATGCGAAAGCCCACCGGCACCTGCGCGCCGTCGAGGCTGGTCTGCCCGTCGATCCCCCAGCGATAGGCGACCTCGGCAGGGTCCACCCCCTCGGGCAGCACACTCTCGCGCGCGTCGAATTGCAGCGTGGTGCCGCCGCCTTCGCTGCGCGCGAACCGCATGATCGGCTGGAGCGCCTCCGGACCGCCGAGGATATCGAGCATCGGCGCGCCGATCCCGCTCCCGGCCAAGGCCCCACCCGGAAGATAGGCGTAATTCATGATCTCACGCGGCGCACCGGTGCGCGCGGCAACGAAGAGCTGGTCGTAATAGCTCGCCCGCTGCGGCGTGATGTCCTGGATCAGCAGGTTGTCGCGGAGCTTCCAGTCGGGCTGCCCCGCCGGGCCTGCGATCTCGCTCACCGCATTGCGGGCGATCTCGACGGCGCGAGCGTCGCGCGCGACGCGGATCTGCGGAATCCAGAGAACCGGATCGCGTTTCTCGCCCTCGGAATAGACGTCATGGATGAGCGTGTTGTTGGCGATTTTCACGCCCTCCGCCTCGCCCACCGTGATCCCGTGCAGATGGGCGTTGATGATGACGTTCCCGCTGATCTCGACATTTCGGTAGAACATCTCCGCGCCCGCCTTGCCGCGATCGACCAGCTCGTTGCGCATCAGGATCGACTGGGTGAAGCCGCCCTCGCCGGAATTGAGCAGGTTGTTCGTGATCGCGATGTCGCGGCTGGGCCGTTCGGTGCCGGCGGTCCAGAACTGGATCATGTCGGCATGATCGCCCGAGGCGACGGCACGGCGAAAATCGTGAATGTGGTTGTTTGCGATCTCTGCGCGTTCGATCTGGGCGAAGTTCAGCCCGTCCATCCGCATGTCATGGATGTCGTTGGCGACCACCACCAGATCGGTGCAGTCGGTGAAGATCGCGCCACGGTAAAAGCGACGAAACTCGGAGCGTTCGACCGTGATCGCGGTCGAGGCACGCACGGCGAGGCCAAAGGCCGTGGGCAGCGGCCCCTGCTCGATCAGCTCGGGATCGGCGGGGGCGAGGTCTCCATCGAACAGCGCGTTGCGGATCGTCAGATCGCGCGTGGTGAAGACCTGAAACGGGCGGATATTGGACCGGTCGCCCTCGGTGTAACGGTAATCGAAGGTCACGGCGTCGATCACGACATGGCTGACTTCCCGCAGGCTCATCTGCGCGATCACCGCCCGGTTGTCCGGATCGGCAGAGCGGAAGGTGATCGGCGCGTCCTCGCGCCCCGTCAGCCCCCGCAGATCGAGCGCGTCATAGTCGCCCGGCGCGATCAGAACCGTGTCGCCCGGCGCCAGCTTGGCCTCGATCCGCGCCAGCCCGGCCGTATCCGAGACCTGCCAGTCGCGCGCCAGTGCGGGCCACGCCCCGAGCACGAGAAGACCGACGGCCAGAAGCCCACGCCGTCCGACGCGGGCTGCATGCCTCGTGGTGAATGCGATCTGCTCCATCGCTGCCTGCCTGTTCCGGGCCGCTTTTTGCGGCTCTGATATCTTGCCGTCACGCTAGCGTGAGGAAGATGAACGCGGCAAGCGCTTTAACCCAGATGAAACTTTGCACATCGCCATTGTGGCCTTCGCGCCGCTAAAGCCGCCCGAAAACCGCCTGCCGCAGCATCCAGCCCATCCGTGCGAGCCGCAGTCTCGCGAGCGTCGCCACGGCGCGCCACCGCTCGGTCGCGTCGCGCAGTTCGGGATGGCGCAGCACCTTGGGCAGATGTGCTAGGATCGAGACGAGCATCAAGAGCGCCTTTGCCCCCCAGCGCAGCCGCGCGGGCAGGTTTGATCCATTCACGCCGAAGCCTTCTTCGGTCAGCCGCCGCCATTTGCGCGACAGCGCCGCCCAGTCCTGCCGTGACGGATGGCCCACGCGCAGCCCGTCCGCATAGATCAGCGAATAGCCCTTCGCGGTCGCCCGGCGGCACCAGTCGAGATCCTCCGACAGCCCCGCGATGAAGGGGCCGGTGGCCTCGTAGACATCGCGCCGGGTCAGCAGGTTGCCGGTGCCGGAGAACCCTTTCTCCTCGATATAGCGGCGAAAATCGAAGGCGAAGACGGTCTCGAACGCCTCCGCACCGGAACGTGGTCGCGGGGTCTCGTCGAACACGAAGACATGCCCGCCGACCAGATCGCCCTGCCCGGCCACGGCGAAGGCGGTCGCGATCCAGTCCGGGTCTGCCACGCAGTCGCTGTCGATGAAGAACAGCCGCGCCGCTGTCGTCTCCGCCACGCCGCGATTGCGGGCCTCTGCCGCGCCCTTCTTGGTCTCGGTCACGATCCGAAGGTCGGGATAGGCGGCGCGGACGGGGCCCAGATCATCGGTCGAGCCATTATCGACCACGAGCAGCTCGCACCGTGCATCCAGCTGCGGCGCAAGCGTCTCGAGGCAGCGCATGAGCCGCGTGACATCGTTGAAATGCGGGATGATGATCGCGGCCTCGGCCATCACAGCACCTCCATCAACTCAAGCAGCGCCGCATCATAGGCCGCAAGCCGGTCGATCCCGCGCGCCAGCGCCGCCTTCGCCTCTGCCGCAAGCGTCTCGCGATTGGCAAAACCCTGTTCCAGCGCCGCCATCACCGCATCGGAATCTGCCGAAGTCGCATCGACCGTGTGGTCATATCCCAGCGCGCCGAACAGCCCCGCGAATTTGCGACTATAGGCGAGCGGCACCACCGCGACGCCCGCGGAAAACGCCGCGATACAGGCATGCATCCGCGCCCCGGTGAAGAAATCGAGCCCCGCGATATAGCTCTTCGCCTCGGACGGGCTCGCGAAGGCGGGCGCGCAGATCACGTCATGCTCGGCTGCCAGCGTCTCACAGGCGCGCAGGTCATCCTCGATCACCATCGGGCCTTCGGGCACGATCACATGCGGGACCAGATGGACCTCGGCCCCCTGCCCCTTGAACCAGTCGATCGCGCGCGAGATCAGCGCGGGATAATCCAGCGCCATCCCGAAATCATTGCCCCCGTGATAGCCCCCCGCCATCAACAGCCCCGAGACGTTGACCCCGACGCGCACCGGCCCACCATCACGCGGCGCGGGCGGGTCATAGGGCAGCCGCAGCGCCAGATCGGAGGCCAGAACCGGTGCGCCACGATAGCCCAGATCGTCCAGCGCCGCGCGCGAGCGTTCGTCGCGCACCGCCACCAAAGCTGAGCGGTTGAGGCTCATCCGCGCCAGCCGCTTCGACCAGCCCTTGGTGAAGGGCCCCACGGTCTGCGGCGCGACCACCAGAGGCGTGCCCGCGAGATGGGTGGCGAACTTCATCCAGAACATCTTCACCAGCCGCGAGGCCCCGTAGATATCCGCGAAACTGTCGCCGCCGCCAATGTCGATCACCAGATCGGCTGCCTTAACTTCGGCCCACAACCCTTTGGGGGACTTCAGAAACGCGCCATCCACCTCGATCAGCCGCAAGTCATCGCCTGCCACATAGGGCGCGCGCCGGTCCTTCCAGTCGAGCACGGTGATCGTGATCTCGCGTCCCGCTTTGGCGGCAAGATCGCGCAGCAGCGCGATCTCCGACACGGTCAGCGCGCCGACGCCAAGATTGTCCGAGCGCGTCGAGTGGAAGATCAGGCAGACGCGCAGCGTGCGGCTCATTTTCGGCCCCGCAACACACGTCGGACCGTGCCCGCGAAATTGCGCAGGTTCCGCGTGACCGGGTTTTGCAATGCGCAGGCGCGCAGGTTCATCCCCTCGTAGCGCGGGATCGGGCGGGCCATCAGTTTGAGCGCCGCAAGGCGCGCGAAAAGGGCACGGCGACGTTCGCGCTGACCGGGCTGGATCGCGGCCAATTCCGCCACATCGAACGGTGCAGTCTCGACCGCCTCCGCCGCCTCGGCCTCACGCAGAATCTCCGCGCCAAGCCGCGTGCGCGCCACGATCAGGCTGCGCCCCGGCGCCTCCTCGAACAGCGGATAGCCCGCATCGTCGGCCTCCCACGCATCGGCGCAGACCAGATCGGCGGCGACGCCGGTGCCATCGGCGCAAATCTTGCAGCGGTGCTGGACATGGCGCGAGAGCACCCCGCCCCAGGCCGCGTGATAGCTCGTCTCGCGGGTGGAGCCATCGTGCAGCGCGGCCACCGTCTTGCCCGGCCAGCCATTGCCGCGATAGCGCAGGCCCGCCAGTTGATCCTCGGGCGCGCCCATCTCCGCCAGCAACTCCCGCGCGCCCTCCGCGCTGGGAACGCCCGCGCAGAAGAAGGACAGGATCACCGGGAACGTCCGTGCGAGTTTCGGGTCCCGCGCGACCAGCGCCCGCAAAGCCACCGCATCGCAAGGCTTGCCGATCACCGCGAAGCGCCGCCCATCCGCGATCAGCGCCGACAGATCGGCCAACGGGGCCGAGGGCGCATAGCGCGAGCCCGCCGCCCCCAGAACCTCGTCGCGCGTGGTGCTCAGCCGCATCCGGTTGCCAATCGGGTTCTCGGGATCGGGTTCGATCTGGGCGATGGCATCGACGCGGCCCGATTGCAGCAGATGCAGCGCCAGCGCCGAGAGCGCCCCGCCCGACGCGCCCGCATGGCGCAGGTCCGCGTCGGTGGCATGGCCCGCTTTCATCTCGGCAAAGCGCCCCCAGAGCGGTTCCTCTCCGGGCGCGACGCGCTGCGCGCTCTGGCCCAAGCCCGGGCAGCACGCGGCAATCGCGGTCTCGGCACGGGCGCTGATCTCGGCGCTTTGCACCGGGCGCAGGAAGCCGCGCGCATCGGGCGCCATCGCGATCTCATCCGGCGCGACCCCGGCGCATAGCCCGCAGCCCGCGCAGAGATCGCCCGC
The DNA here is from genome assembly GCF_002563775.1 of Thioclava sp. ES.031. Taxonomy (NCBI): domain Bacteria; kingdom Pseudomonadati; phylum Pseudomonadota; class Alphaproteobacteria; order Rhodobacterales; family Paracoccaceae; genus Thioclava; species Thioclava sp. ES.031. The sequence continues at coordinate 2,779,108 of NZ_PDJO01000001.1, forward strand.
CGCGACATGGGCGAGCGCATCGCTCGAAGGCGTCGAAATGGGGCTGTGATGGGTCATGCTCGGCCGATCTGGTTTTTCAAGGAGTTGAACAGCAAAGCCGTGAATCTGGCAAGGCTTGGCTGGGTCGGTCGCCGCGCGTGACGTGGCCATCAAGCCACAGCCGCCACAGCGCGCTTGACCCGACGGCCCCTCGGGCGGGATTATGGGCGCAAAACATGCGCGGGCGGCCAAACCCCGCGCCATATCGGACAGTACATGCTTCGCACCGCGATCCTCATCCTCAGCGGGAACGCCGCCACCTCGGCGCTGATGCTCGCGCGCAACCTCGCGATCGCGCGGCTGATCCCGGTCGCCGATTACGGCGTGGCCGCGACCTTCGCGATGGTGATGGCGGTGATCGAGATGGGCTCGACGCTGGGGCTGCAGCAGCAGATCGTGCAGTCGAAGCGCGGCGACGACCCGGCGTTTCAGGCGGCACTGCAAGGTTTCCAACTGCTGCGCGGCGTGATCGCGGCGGCGGCGCTGTTCGTGCTGGCCGGGCCGATCGCCGGCTTCCTCACTATCCCAGAGGCCGCCCCTGCCTATCGCTGGCTCGCGCTGGTGCCGCTCCTGACGGCGGCGCAGCATTTCGACATCCACCGCGCCCAGCGCAGGGGCCACTATCGCCCGATGCTGCTGACGGGCGCCCTGCCCGCACTGGCCGCGCTGATCGCGATCTGGCCGCTCTCGCGCCTCTTCGACGGCTGGCAGGTGGCGCTTTGGGCGATCCTGCTGCACGCAGCCCTCGGCGTTCTGGTCTCGCACCTGATGGCCGAGCGCCGCTACCGCCTGCGCCTCGACCGCGCCGAGATGCGCGCGAACCTGCGTTTCGGCGCGCCGCTTCTGGCCAATGCGGCCCTGATGTATCTGGTCTTTCAGGGCGACAAGATCATCGTCGGGCGGCTGGCGGGGATGGAGGCGCTGGCGGTCTTCGCGATGGGCATGACGCTGACGCTGACGCCCACGCTGATCGGCGCGAAATCGGTGCAGAACCTCTTTCTGCCGAAACTCTCGGCCGCACATGGCCGTGCGGACGCCCTCGCGCATCGCCAGCTTGCCGGGGCGACCTTCGAGGGGATGTTCCTCACCGGATCGATCCTGTTGCTGGGCACGGTCCTGATCGGACCGCTCGTCGTCACGGCCCTTCTGGGGGCGAAATATGCGAGCCTCCTGCCGCTCCTGATCCCCTTCGCGCTGATGAATGCGCTCCGCGCGATCAAGAACGGGCCGAGCACGGTCGCGCTCTCGGCGGGGCAGACCGATAACGGCTTTTGGGGGAACCTGCCCCGGATCGCGGTTCTCCCGTTGAGTTATTGGGCGCTGATCGAGACCGGTTCGGTCGTGCCGGTGATCTGGCTCGGGGTCGCGGGCGAGGCGATCGGTCTTGGCGTGGCGCTCTGGCGGCTGTCGCGGGTCATGGCGCTGCCTCAGGTTGGCCGCGCCGCGCTGACGACCGCGCTCGTGTTGATCGCGATCCCGGTGATCACACTTGCCGCGCCCGGCGCGCTGGTGATCTGGCCGATCGCGCTGATCCTGATCGCGGTGCACCTTGCCGCCCTGCCCCATCTGCGGGCCTATTTCGGACGCCCGCAAACCAGCACTGCCTGAACTCGCGCCTGTGCGTGATTTTCGTGCTATACTCCCCCAAGACGCGCGCCATACACCAAGGGGGAGGATCGGTATGAACCGGCTTCTGGGATATGTCTTCGTCGCGGCGCTCAGCCTTGGGGCGCCCGTTCTGGCGGAAGAGATGCGCGAGGTTCCGGTCTATTTCGCAGCCGGAGCGGATAACGCGGTTCTGAGCGATCGCATCAAGGGCTATGACAGCGTGATCTACACGATCGGCGCCGAGGCCGGTCAGACGATCGATATCAAGCTGTCCACGAACCACACCGCCACCTATTTCAACCTCTACGGCCCCGGAACGGAGCCCGGAGATCAGGCGATCATGAACAGCCAGTTCACGCCCGAGATCAATCACTATACCGGCACGCTGCCCAGCTCGGGGACCTACAAGATTTCGGTATACATGATGCGCTCGGCGGCGCGGCGCGACGAGGTCGCGAATTTCGAGATCCGGATCGGGATCACCGGGGCGACCGGCGCGATCGTGCAGGGCGACTATGCCGACGGGCTGCAGGGCGGGCCGGATTTCTGGCAGGTCCAGACTGGCGATATCAACGATCCGCTGAACCTGCGCGCGGGGCCCTCGACCGGAGCTACGATCATCGGGCGGTTCCCCGAGGGGGCGATCCTGCGCAACATGGGTTGCCGCATGTCCGAGGGTCAGCGCTGGTGCAATGTTGCGGCAACCGAAGGCTCTCTGACCGGCTGGGTCGCCGGACGCTACCTGCGCGAAGGCGCTGCCCCACCGCCGCGCAGGGTCGAACCCGAGACGCGCGATCAGCAGGTCCAGTTCGCCCCCGGCACGAGCGGCGCGGTGCTGAGATCGACCCTCGCCCCCGGAGCAGCGGTCAATTACCGGCTCGGCGCGCGGGAAAAGCAATTCCTGACGGCACAGCTACAGACCGGCTCGCCTGCGGTGCATTTCAACATCTTCACCCCGGATGGCGAGCTTCTATACGAGAGCCGCGGCGGCAGGCGCGACTATCGCGGGCAGCTCTGGCTGAACGGCGAGAACCGGATCACGGTCTACAATATCGGCGACGCCCCGGCCCCCTTCACGATGATCGTCGGGATCGAGTGAACGCAGGCAGCGCCAATCGGGGAGGACAGTTCGATGACGAAGATGACGACACTCACACGCAGGGCCGCCACCGCGACCCTCGCAGGTGTGACCCTGATCGCGCTCGCAGCCTGCGTTCCAGAGCCACCCGACGGGCGGCCAAGCCCGCTCGATGGGCACTGGGTCGGAAGGTACACCCCCCAGACCATGCAAGTGATGGATCGCCCCTGCACGCCGGGCTATGGCGGGATACGCATCCAGGACGGCCGGCTTTCGGGCTACGCCACCAACACCTACGGAGCATCCTACAGGATTTCCGGGCATGTCATCGGAGCCGACCGGATCGTCGGGAATTTCTACTTCCGGACACGCTCTGTCGGCTCGCTCAAGGGGCACCTCGTCAAAGGGCGCCTCGTGGGGAATTATGAAAACGTCGACGGGTGCAGGGGCAGCTGGGTCGCCACCCGACAGTGAGCAGGCTTACTCGGAAACCTTTTTCACGAATTGCGACTTCAGCCCCATCTGACCGATGCCGGGCACCTTGCAGTCGATGTCGTGATCGCCGTCCACGAGACGAATGCCGCGCACCTTGGTGCCGACCTTCACGACCGAGGAGGAGCCCTTCACCTTGAGGTCCTTGATCACGGTCACCGTGTCGCCGTCGTTCAGCACGTTGCCGACCGCGTCGCGCACCTCGGCGGGCGCATCCGCGTCACCCGAGGCCGACCATTCATGGCCGCATTCGGGACAGATCAGGAGGGCGTCCATCTCGTAAGTGAAGGACGAGTTGCATTCGGGGCACGGGGGCAAGGTATCGCTCATGGGTCATGCCCGTACTCTCACACGCGTGTTATCGCCAGAAAAATCTCTCCACCTGCGACAAAAAGCGGGAGAGGACCGATGTGGCCGATGCGACGCCGGCCCGCTCAGGCCGGGTCTGGCAGGCCGTGAACCTCGCCCGCGCGCAACACTTCGGGCGCATAGGCCTTGCGGGCAAATACCGTGCGGACATCCTCGACGAAGCTCTCCAGCGGGTCCATCGGATAGGCCGGATCGAAGCTCGACTGATCCCAGCGCTCGCAGAATTGCTCGCAGCTGTTGTAACAGGGATGATCCTTGAACTTCTGCCGCTCTTCCGGGTCCCAGCCGTAGTGATGGCCGTAATAGGCGATCTGGAAGATGCCGTGATGCTCCACCACCCACGAGACCTCCTCGCGGACATAGGGGCGCAGGATTTCGGCGGCCATCCGGTCGTGGTTCTGCGGGGCGAGCCGGTCGCCGATATCGTGCAGCAGCGCCGCCACGACCCAGTCGAGATCCGCCCCGTCGCGCCGCGCCCGCGTTGCCGCCTGCAGCCCGTGTTCGAGCCGCGTGATCTGGTAGCCCGACAGCGTCTCCTCCGCCTGTGCGGCCAATTCGCGCAACAGCCGGTCCGCCGTGCCTGCAAGGAAGGGCTTTTCCAGCTCTTCGAGCAGTTCGTAATCCTCGCGGGTGCCGTCTTTCATCTGGGTGAAGGAGACTGTCGGTCCGGATGCGGTCATCTGCGGTCCTTCCGGTTGCGGGTTTCGATCCTCGGCCCCCTCGGGCCACTGCGCATATCGTGACGCGAGGCTGCGCAAATGACCAGAGCCCGTCCTTGCCCTCCCCCCAAGAAATAATGCGGCCCTCTCCGGGGGGTTGGAGAGGGCCAGTTTCGCCGATCAGGCTCATTCGTTGACCGCCCGAGCTTATCGTCGTTTTGCCTGGGCCTTCTCAGCGTCTGGGGCGAGCGCACCCGCCCCGGATCTCGTTTTCGCGCGCGGCGCTCAGTGCAGCGCCATCTCGCGCGCAGTCATCAGCGTGACGGTCGTCGCGCTACCGGCCATGCGGATATCGGTCACGTCGAGCGCGTGGTGATCGAGGTCGCCGCCGAGGCAGGCGATCTCGATGCCGGTGAAGGTCGCGTCGATCAGCGAGGTCAGTTCCTCGCCCACCAGCTCGGCCTCGATGCCACCGGGAATCCGGCGCGTGGCTTTCGGGGTCACCTTCTTATTGCCGACGATCAGGTCCAATTTCCGCTCCTTTTGCCGCCTTTGGCGGTCGTTCTGTCCCTCGGGCCCGTCATGCGAGAGGGGCCCCCAGTCTTCACGTCCCAGTCCCCGCCACGCGGATCGCGTGTGGTCGTCGTCGGGGCCCCGGCCGCCAGACCGAGACCCCTGTCCCTCAAGAGCAACCGCTGGTCGCCCCGCAGGTGTTGCACTTCATGCAGGTGCCGTTGCGCACGAGCGTGTAGTTGCCGCAATCGCCGCAGGCCTCGCCCTCGTAGCCCTGCATCTTAGCCTTGGCGCGGGCATCCATCTGGACACCGCCAGAGGAGACCGCGGTGGAGCTGGAGGCACGGGCCTGCGCGCTTTGCGCGGGCATCTGCGAGGTCACGACGTCCACGCCGCCCTGCAGCACCATCAGCTCTTGCGGCAGGCGCTTGCGCAGGTAGCCGGTCGAGGAAATCTGGCGCAGCACTTCGAGCGATTTCGAGGCGTTCTCCGAGATCGGCTCGACATTGCCATCGGCGCGCTTGCCCTCGTTCTCGCCACCGCCCAGATCGTCGAAGCTGGTGCCCTCGGGCTTGATATGCGCGAGGTCCGTGCGGTCGAGATAGGACACGGCCAGTTCGCGGAACACGTAGTCGAGGATCGAGGTCGCGTTCTTGATCGAGTCGTTGCCCTGAACCATGCCGGCGGGTTCGAACTTGGTGAAGGTGAAGGCGTCCACGAACTCCTCCAGCGGCACGCCATATTGCAGGCCGACCGACACGGCGATCGCGAAGTTGTTCATCATCGCCCGGAAGCCAGCGCCTTCCTTGTGCATGTCGATGAAGATCTCGCCCAGCGTGCCGTCGTGGTATTCGCCGGTGCGCAGATAGACCTTGTGGCCGCCCACGACCGCCTTCTGGGTGTAGCCCTTGCGGCGCTCGGGGAGCTTCTCGCGGTGGCTGCGCACGATCTCCTTGACCAGCACCTTCTCGACGATCTTCTCGGCGAGCACGGCGGCCTTTTCCTGGGTCGAACCGGTGGCGAGGATTTCCTCGGCCTCCTCGTCATCCTCGACCAGCGCGGCGGCCAGCGGCTGCGACAGCTTGGAACCGTCACGATAGAGCGCGTTGGCCTTGATGCCGAGCGACCAGCTGAGCTCGTAAGCCGCTTTCACGTCTTCGATCGAGGCGTGGTTCGCCATGTTGATCGTCTTCGAGATCGCCCCCGAGATGAAGCTCTGCGCGGCGGCCATCATGTAGATGTGGCTGTCGACGCTGAGGTAGCGCTTGCCCTTCTTGCCGCAGGGGTTGGCGCAGTCGAACACGCTCAGGTGCTCGTCCTTCAGGTGAGGCGCCCCTTCCAGCGTCATCGTCCCGCAGACATGGTCGTTGGCGGCGTCGATCTGCTTCTTGGTGAAGCCGAGGTGGCGCAGCATGTCGAAGGTCGGATCGTTCAGCTTCTCGGCCGGGATGCCCAGCGTCTGGGTGCAGAACTCCTCGCCCAGCGTCCACTGGTTGAAGACGAAGCGGATATCGAAGGCGGTCGGCAGCGCGGCCTCGACCTTCTCGATCTCGCGCGGGCCGAAGCCGTGGCCGATCAGCGCCGTGGTGTTGATGTCGGGGCAGTTGCCGAGGCTGGCGTGCCCCACCGCATAGGCGATGATCTCTTCGATCTGCGCCGAGCCGTAGCCCAGCGTCTCGAGCGCGCCCGGCACCGAGCGGTTGATGATCTTGAAGTAACCGCCGCCTGCGAGCTTCTTGAACTTCACCAGCGCGAAGTCCGGCTCGATCCCGGTGGTGTCGCAATCCATCACCAGACCGATCGTCCCGGTCGGCGCGATCACCGACACCTGCGCGTTGCGGTAGCCGTGCTTCTCGCCCAGCGCCAGCGCCTCGTCCCAGGCTTGGGTGGCGAGCGCGACCAGATCCTGATCGGGGCAACCCTTGTGATCGAGCGCGACCGGCTTGGTCTCGAGCGCCTCGTAGCCCTCGGTCTTGCCGTAGGCCGCGTTGCGGTGGTTGCGGATGACGCGCAGCATGTGCTTGGCGTTCTTCTCGTAACCCGGGAAGGCGCCCAGCTCGCCCGCCATCTCGGCCGAAGTGGCGTAAGAGACACCGGTCATCACCGCGGTCAGCGCGCCACACAGCGCCCGGCCCTCTTTGCTGTCGTAGCCCAGACCCATGTTCATCAGCAGGCCGCCGATATTGGCGTAGCCGAGGCCCAGCGTGCGGAAGTCATAGCTGCGCTGCGCGATCTCCTTCGAGGGGAACTGAGCCATCAGCACCGAGATTTCCAGCGTCACGGTCCACAGGCGGGTGGCGTGCATGTAGCTTTCCGCGTCGAACTTGCCATCCTTGTAGAAGGTCAGCAGGTTCATCGAGGCGAGGTTGCAGGCCGTGTCGTCGAGGAACATGTATTCCGAGCACGGGTTCGAGCCGCGGATCGCACCGTCTTCGGGGCAGGTGTGCCATTCGTTGACGGTGTCGTGGAACTGGATGCCCGGATCGGCGCAGGCCCAGGCGGCGTGGCCGACCTGCTCCCACAGATCGCGCGCCTTCACGGTCTTGGCGACCTTGCCATCGGTGCGGCGGATCAGTTCCCAATCGGCATCGTCCTTCACCGCTTTCAGGAAAGCGTTGGTGACGCGCACCGAGTTGTTCGAGTTCTGACCCGAAACCGAGACATAGGCTTCCGAGTCCCAATCCGTGTCGTAGGTCGGGAATTCGATGCTGGCGTAACCCTGCCGCGCGTATTGCAGCACGCGGTTGATATAGGTCTCCGGGATCATCACGCGCTTGGCGGATTTGATCGCGTCTTTCAGCGCCTCGTTCTGGCTAGGATCGACCGAGGTCTCCGTCGAGCCGTCGAATTCGCGGATCGCGGTGAAGATGCCGTTCAGCTCACGCTCATGCAGCTTGGAGCCCGCGACCAGCGAGGCCACTTTCTGCTCTTCGATGACCTTCCAGTTGACGAATTCCTCGATATCGGGGTGATCCATGTCGCAGATCACCATCTTCGCCGCGCGGCGCGTGGTGCCGCCCGACTTGATCGCGCCCGCCGCACGGTCGCCGATCTTGAGGAAGCCCATCAGGCCCGAGGATTTGCCGCCGCCAGACAGGCTCTCGCCCTCGGCGCGTAGACTCGAGAAGTTGGTGCCGGTGCCCGAGCCGTATTTGAACAGGCGCGCCTCACGGACCCAGAGGTCCATGATCCCGCCCTCTTTCACCAGATCGTCCGAGACCGACTGGATGAAGCAGGCATGGGGCTGCGGATGCTCGTAGGCCGAGGTCGAGGAGGTCAGCTTGCCCGACTTGTGATCGACATAGAAGTGACCCTGACCGGGGCCGTCGATGCCGTAAGCCCAATGCAGGCCGGTGTTGAACCATTGCGGCGAGTTCGGCGCGGCCATCTGTTCGGCCAGCATGAAGCGCATCTCGTCATAGTAAGCCTGCGCATCAGCTTCCGTGGAGAAGTAGCCGCCCTTCCAGCCCCAATAGCACCAGGCACCGGCGAGACGGTCGAACACTTGCTTGGCCGAATTTTCACCGGTGTAGCGCGCCTCTTCGGGGAGCTGAGCAAGCGCCTCTTCATCGGGGACCGAGCGCCACAGGAATTCCGGCACGCCCTTTTCCTTGACCTTCTTCAGCGCCGCCGGAACGCCGGCCTTGCGGAAGTATTTCTGCGCGAGCACGTCGGACGCCACCTGGCTCCAGCGGCCGGGCACTTCGACCGACTCGTTTCGGAACACCACTTTCCCGTCGGGATTGCGAATCTCAGACGTGGTCGTCGTGAATTCCAGCGCGCCGTAAGCGCCGGTTTCGTCGGTGGTGAACTTCCGTTCGATCTTCATTGCCCTGTCCCCGTTGCAGTCAGTCCAATCAGGTGCCGGCGGGAGCCGCAGAAGACAAAGAAGCCCGGGCCTCGCAGTCGACACCGCGAGGGCTGCGCGCCCCGGATTCGGGGGTGCAATGTCCGAAATCTGTCCCTTGGCCCTAGGCTCCACTACATCTGGTGGGTTAGCCTCCGACACCACACAACCTGCCGTAGGCGCACCGAGCCGTCAACGAAACTTTCACCTAGAGTCAGTCCATTTTTCAGTTGACCGGCCCCAAGGGAAGGACGCTGCACGATTCCTCCACATTTGGTTAACGCATGGGCGCTGCACTGCGGCACCAATAAGAGCCAAATTTCATTGAAGATTCGGGGGCTTTTGCCGCTCATCTGGCAATTTCAATCCACAGAACGCAATATCTTGTGGATAGCCTCGCCGGGGTTGCGCAAAAATTGGGCAACGCCGAAGAGCGTGTCGCTAGTGTCACAATCAAGAGCCTACCACTAGATATAGCGGGCCCGATTCCGGCGATTTCGAGGGGATGGTCGGGGCGGCGAGATTCGAACTCACGACCTTCTGTACCCAAAACAGACGCGCTACCAGGCTGCGCTACGCCCCGACGCCCTCTCCTTACAAAGAGGCTCGCCCCAAGGAAAGGGTCATTCGCAGGGAAATGCGGCCTGCGCGGGATCGACGCTGGGATGCGCCAGCTGCGTGCCCGGCGCGATGCCGTGGCGCGCCGCCATTCCGGCATTGATCTCGAGCACGTAGCGCACCGGTGCGCCGGAGGGAATCGGGGTGTCGTCATTGGGCGTAGTATTGGCCGCGACCTTCACCACTTCGCCCGTCGGATCGATGAACACCATATCGAGCGGCAGCGGCGTGTCATGCATCCAGAAAGCCACCTCCCGCGCATGCTCATAGATGAAGAGCATCCCTGCCCCTTCGTCCATCTCGCGCCGCCCCATCAGGCCCTGCGCGCGCTCGGCGCTGCTATCGGCAATCTCGACCGTGAAGCTGACCGGCTGGTTCCCGGTGCGCAGAATAGCGAGGTCATCGCGGCACTGCGCCCCTTCCGCCGCGGCGAGGCCCGGCGTTACGGCAAGGAAAAGCGCGGCGCTCAGCGCCCGGATTTCAAGCCTGCATCCCATGCGAGAACCTGTGCCGCCATCCGACCGCGCTTGCCTTCGATCACCCGCAGGCACACCGCTTCGCCGGGGGTCAGATCGGCAAAACCCGACCGGCGCAGAACTTCCATATGGATGAAGATGTCCTCGTCATTCTCGAAGACATTGGCAAAGCCGAAGCCCTTGGACTTTTCGAACCACTTCACCCGCGCGGGCTCCAATGGCAGCGCCGCGATATCGTCGAACGTGTTGTCGCCCAGATCCTCAATCGGCGCGACGGGCTCGCCTTCCGGAGGTAGAATCTCCAAAACCTCGACCGCCTGCGCGCCGCGCGGGGTCAGCTGCATCTGGACGCGAATCCGCGCGTGATCGGCAATCGAGCCCTGACCGAAATTGCGCAGAACATTCGCATGAAGCAGGATGTCCGGCCCTCCTTCGCCATCGACGATGAAGCCGAACCCTTTGACAGGGTCGAACCATTTGACGGTGCCGGTCACCTCACGAAGCTCTGCCTCGGACTCCCCCAGCATATTCCATCCCGTTTGCATTCGCGGGCTTTCCTGTTCGCATTTCCTCCGCACGTCCTTCTGGAAATGCGGTGTTTAGGGGACACTTCAAGAGATTGCCCAAAGTTTCAAGACCCTATGCAATTCACGAAGCGCGAGTTTCAGGGGTTCAAGCGGGTCACAACCCACTGATCGGCAAGGGTTTGCCGGCTCCAGCGGAAGCGATCATGAAGGCGAAAAGAACCGTCTGCCCAGAATTCCAGCTCCAACGGCTTGATTCTGAACCCTCCCCAAAACGGCGGTCGATCGGGATTCGCACCGTGGCTCGCGGTTACCTTCGCGACCTCCGCCATCAAGGCGCTGCGCGAACTCAGCGGCTCACTTTGTCGCGAGGCCCAGGCGCCGAGACGCGATTTCAGCGAGCGCGACTTGTAGTAGGCGTCCGCCTGCGGCCCCTCCTCGCGCTCAACCATACCGCGAACCCGAATCTGGCGGCGCAGCGATTTCCAATGCATCACG